>VBEJ01000162.1 GCA_005882985.1 Chloroflexota bacterium | reverse complement strand
CAGCGACAGTCGACTACGAATACCTCCTCGGGCCAGACCTGCTCGTCGTGCCCGTCATGAACCCCGAAGGACGCGCGGTCGTTTATCTGCCCGAAGGCGAGTGGCGCGACTGGTGGAGCGGCGAGGTCAGCACCGGCCCTCGCCACCTGCGCCTGGAGGTCCCGATCGAGCGTCTGCCACTCTACGCCCGCGTAGGCGCCGACATTCCAATCGAACCGTAGATAGATCGTGTGGCGTAGACGCGCTGGGACGATATCGAAGCTTCGTATCGACTAAAGCGGCGCTGAGGGCGAGGCACCTGACTCAGGGTAGCGTTTCAGCGTGAAGAGAGGCGCAGTTCCAAGTGAATCGTCTGTCGTCTGGATGGGTGCCTAGCCCCTACGGGTCAGGTCCTTGACGTCGGCCTAAGCGAACCCGAAGTCAGCGTCGGTCCCCGGAATGAACTTCCGCCAACCCTCCTGCGACTCTAGGTACGGATAGAAGCTTCGCAGATAGCTGTACGTCGGCTGGTACGGGTCCTTGTGCAGGTGCATATGCGCTTCCTGCGGCGTGCGCCCGGCCTTGCGGTGGTTGCACAGCTTGCAGGCGGCCACGACGTTCTCCCAATCGTGGCCACCCCCACGATGGCGCGGGAGGACGTGGTCCAGCGTCAGGTCTCGCGTCTGCTTTCCGCAGTACTGACAAGCGAAGTGATCGCGCAGGAAGACGTCCCGGCGGGTAAGGCGTCCAGTTGGCCGGGGTCTTCGGATGAGGTAGATCAGCCGGATTATGGACGGAATCTCAAAGATGGCGGTTGGACTGTGGAGGTAGCCACGCCCGTTCTCAATGATCTCGGCCTTCCCGCGGTCCACCAAGACAAAAGCGCGCCGGACGTTGCACACGTTCAGCGGCTCGTAATTCTGGTTTAGTACTAATACTGGTAAGGCTGGCCCCAATTTCAGTCACCACCGCCGCCATAGTAGCAGACGCCCAATAAACCCTGCAATCCTACCGGATTGAATGGGGCGATAAACCTTGAATGTCGCGACGCCTAGCTGCTCTGCGGGGGCTGCGGCGCCAGGAACCGCTCGATTCGCGAGTCAAAGTTGTCCGGCAGCACCCACAGCAGTACATCCACATCGTCCACGAAGTACGGTGCGAGTTGGGAGCCGGCCACGGCATCTTCCATCCCCAGGCTCGGGTAGGCGGCAAGCACGATCAGCAGCGCCTGGACGACGAGCAGCCCCTTGAGGAAGCCGAATACGGCGCCTCCCGCGCGGTCCGCCCAGCCAAGCATCAGCAGCGAGGCCGTCCGGCTAAGCATTAGCGCAATAATCTGCCCGAACATATAGACCGCCCCGACCAGTATGAGGAATGAGATCGCCTGCGCTGCATCTTCGTCGTCCATGAACACGAGAATGTCCGCGGCCAGATCGTCGTACAGCAGTCCTGCGATTACGATCCCGAGGATCGCCGCCACTAGCGTGACCGCCTCGCGTATCAGGCCCGCCGCATAAGCCGCCGCCACGAAGCCAATAAGCACGAAGATGATCGCGAAATCGAGCCAGTTCATTCGAGGTTGGTTACCGCAGCCGAACGTGAAAACGACCAATTGCTCCGCAGGTTACTCGTATGTCGCCACACGAGCTGGTGTGCGGCAATAACCGCCCCTACAATGAGCGCGCTCGCGTAGTACCCGCCGACCACGTCGCTCGGCCAGTGATGGCCGGCGTAGACCCGCTCGATGCCGGTCAGGACGATGATCGCCACGCATGCCGCCTGCACCGGTAGGCGAATCCTGCCGTCGCTGATGTGCAGCTGTGCGAAATAAAGGAGGAGACCATAGAGGACGAACGCCCCCATCGCGTGCCCGCTCGGGAACGAGAACGTGGACGGCTGGTTCTCGAAATGAACAAGAGCTGCCGATGGTCTCGGCCGCTCGATCAGCTCTTTGAGCGCCCATGTGATCAAGACCCGCGCTGACACGATTACGGGCAGGATGATAGCGCCCGCTGCATCCCGCACAAGCAACAGCGCCGCGACAGCCACCGCGCATACAAGTATGACCTCCGTCACGCCGGCGGAGTGTTCCACCCAATCGAGGGCGCGCGCGAAACTCGGTACGTCGATCTCCTGGATGCGGTGCGCCAGCCACACGTCACCGGGGAACTTATCGCTGACCGCGGCGAGGATGCTGAGCAGCACGAAACCGGCGAGTGCCGCCGCCCATGCGATCGCGAAAAGCGGCCATCTGTTCACCAGACCATAATAGACGCGGCGAGACTCAGAACCGTATGCTGGCCGGTGGATGGAGGACATCCTGCGCGCCATCGTACTTGGCGTCATTCAGGGGCTGACCGAATTCCTCCCCGTATCGTCCTCCGGCCATCTCATCGTCGCCCGCGAGCTGTTCGGCTGGGAGTTCGCCGACGACCTTACCTTCGACGTGGCGCTCCACCTCGGCACGACCGCCGCCGTCATCGCCTTCTTCTGGAGCGAATGGCTGGCAATGCTACAAAGCGGGTGGCAGTGGCTGACACATCGTGGTACCCCGGTCGACGATCCCGAACAGGTCTACGACACCCGCCTCCTTATCGTGTTGGCTATCGGGTCAGTCCCTGCCGCGATCGCCGGCGTCTTCTTCGAAGCCGTGCTTGACGTGCGCTCTCCCATCATCGTCGGCATCATGATGATCGTGTTCGCATTCGTTCTCTACGCGGCAGACCGATTGGCGCACGGTCGTCGTCAGCTCGACGAAGCCCAACCCTTGGACGCCGCGTGGGTGGGCGGGGCGCAGGCCATCTCGCTGGTGCCCGGCGTTTCGCGCTCCGGCGTCACGATTTCCGCGGCGATGGCGCGCGGCTTCTCCCGAGAGCAGGCCGCGCGCTTCTCCTTCTTGCTCGCGACGCCCGCCATCCTTGGCGCCGGCCTCCTCAAGACCGCTGAGGCCGCCGTCGACGGCGTTCCGTCTGGTGACCTTGACGCAATCGCTGTAGGCGCCGCCGTCTCCGCCGTCGTCGGCTGGCTGAGCATCCGCTTCCTGCTTCGCCTCCTTCAGACCGGCACCCTGGTGCCGTTCGTGGTTTACCGGCTGATCGCGGGCACTTTCATCGTGCTCTACTTCTCGCTGTAACAGCTCTCGTATAGCATTAGTAGCGCACGGTCCGCGCAAGGAGTTCACCAATCGACGAGACCCGACTGAAAGAGCTGCTCGAGGCGATCCGTGACGGCTATCTGCCTATCGACGAAGCACTCGAGCGCCTGCGACACCTCCCGTATGAGGACCTGGGCTTCGCCTCGCTCGATCATCACCGTGCTTTGCGCAAGGGCTTTCCAGAGGTCGTTCTCGGAGAGGGCAAGACGCCTGAGCAGGTCGCAGCCATCGCCGAGAGGCTCGCCGCGGGCAGCGACCGTCTGCTCGTCACCCGCGCGGACATCGAGACGTATCGCGCCGTGATGGAACGCCTCCCGGACGCGGCCTACCATGCGCCTGCGCGTGCCGTCACCCTCGACCGGAGCAAAGAGCCGCGCCGGCCGGGCGTGGCCGTCTGTTGCGCCGGTACATCCGACGTCCCGGTCGCCGAAGAGGCCGCCGTTACTGCGGAGCTGATGGGCAGCGCCGTGGACCGCATGTTCGATGTCGGCGTCGCCGGCCTCCACCGGCTCCTCGACAAGCTGGAGCGGCTCCGTGCGGCCAAGGCCCTCGTCGTCGTTGCCGGTATGGAAGGCGCCCTTCCGAGCGTCGTCGGAGGCCTCGTTGCTGCGCCTGTTATCGCGGTCCCGACTTCGATCGGCTACGGCGCAAGCTTCCGCGGCCTGGCTCCCCTCCTCGCGATGCTCAACGCCTGCGCCGCCGGCGTCGCCGTCGTCAATATTGACAACGGTTTCGGCGCCGGCTACCTCGCCGCCGTCATCAACCGTCAGTCGTGGGGCGCCACCGAGGGCTGACGCCTGATCGACGATGGGCCGTCTCGCTTATCTCGACTGCTTCTCCGGCGTTAGCGGCGACATGCTCCTCGGCGCCCAAGAGGATAGGGAGAAGGGCGCACGAGTATTCCAGCAGCTGGCTGCGGCCGAAGCCCGAGTCCACGGCGAGACCGTAGAGACGGTGCATCTTCATGATGTCGGTGCTGTTGACGCCATCGTTGACGTGATGGGGACTGTAGCTGGCCTGCGACTGCTCGAGGTCGACGAACTGTTCGCGTCGCCTCTGCCCGCCGGTAGCGGCACAGCCGACGGACCGCACGGCAGGCTGCCGGTACCGGCTCCGGCGACGCTCGAACTGCTCGCGCGGGCAAACGTTCCGCTACTGCTCGCCGACGGCGAAGGAGGCGAGCTCGTCACGCCCACGGGCGCCGCGATAGCGACTGCATTGGCGAGCTTCGAGCGGCCGGCAATGACGCTCGAGCGCACCGGCTACGGCGCCGGTTCACGAGATATCGAGGGGCGGCCGAACGTGCTGCGCATCTGGGTCGGCGAGCGCATAGACAGCGGCGTACGTCAAATGGTACTCATCGAGACCAACATCGACGACATGACCGGCGAAATGCTCGGCTACGCCTGCGATAGGCTGCTCGAAGCCGGCGCAGCAGACGTCTGGTTAACATCCATCCAGATGAAAAAGGGTCGCCCCGGCGTAATGCTTTCGGTCATCTGCAAGGAGGCTCAAGAGGAGGCGGTAGCACGGCTCCTCCTCCGCGAGACCTCCACGCTCGGTGTGCGCGTCAGAGCGGTCCACCGCTGGGAGGCTGAACGCGAAGGCCTCGACTTCGAATCGTCCCTCGGCCCCGCCGCCGTCAAGGTCAAACGCCTGCCCGGCGAGCCACCAACCTTCGCGCCCGAATACGAGGCGTGCAGGCGGCTTGCCGAAGCAACCGGCCTTCCCCTCACCGAGGTCTACCGCATCGTCGAAGCAGAAGCCGCAGCCAAGTTGTAGGGGCGCGAGCTTGCCCCGCCGCATAGATCATTCTGAGCGACGCCGACGCCTGCTCGGCGACAAACGGTGTCTCTGCAAAGGGATCTTGCGGTAGAGTGGGGCGTGAACGGCGATCGCGTGCTATTCGCTTCGGACCCGCAGGCCCTAGCGCGTGCTAATTACGACCGTGCCTGCGATGTTATCGTGCAGGCCGCGCTTTTCCGCGCTGAACGCGATCATCAGGTAGCCGATTCCCAGAATTAGCCAGCTGAGCCAGTAACCGAAGTATCGCAGCATGGCAGAGCCGAACTCGACTGGCTCGCCGTTGGCCATTACTACCTTGATCCCCATCGCCATCTTGCCGGGCGTCGCGCCCTGCCCAATCCAGAACGCGATGTGATAGATCGCTCCAATAACAATTTCGAGGAAAAGCGCGCTGAACGGGCTTGCCACTCCCATATTGATCACTATG
>VBEJ01000015.1 GCA_005882985.1 Chloroflexota bacterium | reverse complement strand
ACGAGCGATCTTCGAAGGAGAACCTGCCGCTCTGGGTGCGCATCGGCATCCACTACGGCCGCCCGGCGCGCCGCGGCAGCGACCTCGTGGGACACGACGTGAACGTGGCCGCACGCGTGGCGGACCTGGCAGCGCCAGGCGAGGTGCTGATCTCAGAAGCGGCGGCCGAGCGCGTGGCGGAGCGGATGGAGGGCGTCTGGTTCGAGGAGATGGGCCCAACGGTCATGAAGGGCATCCCGGAGCCCGTCGGCATCTACCGCTGCGTCCGCGCCGGCTAGCTCGTAACCAGCCTCATTGTGCCCCGGCACCGATGAAATGCGCCACACCTCGGTAAAGGCGGATCCGTTCTCGGCTGGTCAAGCGATGGCAGGCCGGGAACTCTCCTCCCCAGCGGCGGGCGGGTCGTTCAGCAAGCTGGGATTTGGATGGCCGACCCAGTCGGGTGATTATCCACTTCGAAATCCGTGGACTCGATCCAAGGCTTCCCGGGAAAGATGCAGCCTAGCATTGTGGGATTAGTCACGTGACGTTTCGTTGCAAGACCGAATTCGCCCTCATTAGTGACGAAATAGATGGCCCCCGTGGAACTCTTTCGAATCAGTCTCCCAGGTCGGAAGCCGACGTTGCTGCCTTGCGTGTAATTGTTCCTCTCCGTCATCGTTATCTGGATGAGGTCCGGCCCGAAAAACCATGAATTTTGAACAGCCTGGCTGATGACCCAGCGTCTTTGGTTCGCGTGAAGCAGATAGACTGCGTCACCGGGCACCACCACAGGTAATCCGTTAGGGTGAGTCGGCACGCAGCCTGTGATACTTTGAGCCGTTGTGTGTAGGTTTGCTAGGGCGCCGTCGACCGCTGTGATGGGTAAGTTCGGGAAGCATTGAGTGAGCACCGTAGGGGATGTGACCCAGCGTTTATAACCGCGGTACCAATCCCCGCCGTCGTTGGTGATGAAATAGACCGCGCCACCATACGCGATGAGCTTGCCCGAACGAAATCCTACCTGCGGCCCGTCCACATACGCTTTACCTTCGTCGTCGCTGATGGGTATCACATCGGAGAAATCCGACCAGGTATTTAACACAAGCGGGCTGGTGATCCACCGCTTCTGGTTATTCTGGATTACGTACACGCCGCCATTTGGCGTTTGTACAAGCGCGCCATTCGGGCGACAGCCGTACACGTTACACAACACGGAGCCCATATCCTGTGGCCCCGGTGACTGAGGGCACAGTGGGCCTCCAAACATGACGTCTCCATCTGTGACAGTCGGGACCGCGCCGTTGCAATCATATCCGCCTTCCAAGTGGCTATCTAGGCCGAGGTTGTGACTCCACTCATGAAGCGTGCCGTACTTTCTCCATCCCACACTGTCGGGCATTTCATAGGCGCCGCCAGTATGGGGAGCCGCGTAATTGACTGCATCAAAGAGTATGCGCACGTTTCCTTGAGCCTGTTGTGGTTTGAGATCGCAGTGCGCTCCATGAATCGTGCAAGTCGGGCCAGGATCCCAACAGGCGTAGGTATTTGGCATTCCCAGCGATTCACAATTGTCAGCCTCGCTCTCCCAGTTCAGTGTTATATCGGCATTGTTGGCGCATGGCACTTCGTCGAACTCCATTCTCGCACCAAGGGCGATGTCCCAGGTCTCAATGCCATCGATCCATTCGGCGTAAATTGGCGATCCGCAGAGCTTGTAATTGATCCGCTGATCGCCGCCAGCTTCCAGGTCCCGCCAGAGATAGGTCCTTCCGTTGACGTTATGGCTGGGATGTTCTGCCTGAGCGCCCCCGACCGCCGATAGAGCAACGCTGAGCATAAACCCCGCGACTACAAAGCGCTCTAGCACTGTATTTCCTCGTTACACCGCTTCACATCCGAAAAGTAGCGCTCGAACGCCGCCAGGTCCTCAGCAAGCACGTGAGACAGGGTTTTGCACGGTGCGTGGGTGATGGCGTCCAAGCCGATCCCCGCCGATGATCTGCCGTTCCGTATCGCAACTGCCTTGCCATCCGCAAGGATCTCGCACTCGCCAGGAGTGCTCTCGCCGCCCCTCGCGTAGCTGCCGATCACTGTCTCGACGATAACGCCCGTTGCTGGGTCAGGCCGGACGTAACTCATGCCGCCCCAAACCTCTCTTGTCCCGTTCTGGGGCGGTTCGCCGTTGTACGGCCAAGGCGTGGTGCTACGATCGAGTGCACTCACAGCAAGTGTTGCGAGAACCATTTCCATCACTGCACGGTGCTGCTCACGGATGTCTTGTGAGACAACTGTCCCATTCTCGGCATCCACTCGCACCTGGGAGTTTATTTCCGGGTGTTCGGGATCAGTTTTGCCGAAACTGAGGCCTTGGCGGCTCTCCGTTCCTTGAGGATCTAGGTAGATCGGCTGAGGGCCAACCGTAATATCTGACCCGTCTGGAATCAATACGGTAACATTCACCCAGCGCCAGAGAGTGACGCCGGGGCCCGGGGTCAATGAAGGGACAGGCAAAGAAACTGATACAAGCGGCGTTGCACTCTCCTGCTGGCGCACCGGGTCTTCCTCGCTGCCGCCGGCAGCAGTCAGGACAGCGAGGCCGCCCGCAATTCCGAGAAGTGCCACCCCGGCCGCCACCCACAACGGCTTTGCCAAGAAATTGTCTCCGATCTTCCGGCGGCTCAACAATAGTCCCGCCTATAACGGTTGTCAATAGATAGAGCCCGGAAAGGTCAAAAATATGCAGATTCGGGGCCCCGTCTCTATTCCCTACCGCCACGCCCTCCCTCGTGTGACGCGCAAGAAGTCCTGCACCGCGCCCGGCGCGCCCGCGATGACGCTGTCGCTATACAGCGTCATCGGCCCGCCGTCGCGGTCGAGCGCGACGCCGCGGCCTTCCTGCACGAGCAGAATGCCCGCGGCCGCGTCCCACGGGAAGAGGAAGTGGTGCACGTAGACGTCGAAGCGCCCGCAGGCGGCGAAAGCGAAGCCTAGCGCGGCGCTCCCCATCACCCGCACCGCCTGCATCCCCGGCCACACCTCGGCGACCAGCGAGATGAGCTTCGCGGCGCGCGCGTCATCGTAGCCGAGGTCCAGCCCGAGGACTGACTCCGCCAGCGACGGCGTCGCCGAGACCGACGCCCGCTCGCCATTGACGAGCAGCCCGCCGCCTTTGCGCGCAAAGAACTCATCGCCGGTCGCAGGGGCGCGGGTCAGCCCGAGCACGGGGTCGCCGTCGTGGCAGAGAGCTATCGTGAACGAGAATACCGGGTTCCCCTGCGAGTAGTTGTGAGTCCCGTCCAGCGGATCGACGACCCACAGCCAGCCGTGCTTCGAGTCGGCCGCCGCGCCCGATCCCTCTTCCGAGAGCACGGCGTGCTCCGGAAACTCGGCCCTCAAGCGCTCGAGGACGGCACTCTCGACGGCCAGGTCGGTCTCTGTCACAAAGTTGCCCCGCCCCTTGCGGCGCGTCTCCCCGCGGTGCCCGCCGGCCCGCCCGGGAAAGCGGTCCAGCAGGATGCGCGACGCCTCCTCGGCGCACTCGCGGGCGACCTGCTCGGCGCTGCGGCCGTGCGCGGACATTGGAAGATCGGTCATGGTTCGGCTCGCGCGAATCTTATATGATGCCGTCGCCCGCGACCAAGAGGAACCGATGAGTAAACCCAAGCAGGAACCAAACGTCCAACCGGCCGGCGTCGGCGAACTCGGGGAAATCGACGGCGCCCCGATCGTCATCCGGCCCTCAATGCCCGACGACGCCGAGGAGATGCTCGCCGTCGCCCGCTCACTCGGCGATTGGTTCGACGATGCGAGCTTCGAGGAGATGGCGGACGACTTGGCGGACGACCCCGGCGTCGTCGCCGTCCTCCACGGCCGGATCGCCGGCTGGGCCACGTGGTACCCGTCGAGCGACAGCCCCGATCCCAAACTGATGGAGCTCACCTGGATCGCCGTTCGCCGCGACCTGCGCGGTCGCGGCATCGGCCGCGCGCTCATGGCCGGCGTCGAGGAGACCCTGCATTCCGAGGGCATCCGCACAGTCGAGCTTTGGACAGTGGCCGAATCGAGCGGGCTGGCGGGTTATGCCGAAACACGCGCCTTCTA
>VBEJ01000014.1 GCA_005882985.1 Chloroflexota bacterium | reverse complement strand
CGAGACGAAAGGCGACACGATTGACAAGTTCGAAATGACGACGGTGAGCGTGCCGCTGCTCGCCGGGCTGAACGCCGCAATTGATTTCACCTCAGGTATTGGCTTTGAAGCGATTGCGGACCGAGCGGTCGGCCTCGCACGGTACACGACGGAACGTCTTCGCGAGATCCCGGGCCTCCGGATGATAAGCCCGCCGGAGCTCGCGAGCGTTAGTACGGGCATCGTCTCATTCGCTCTCGACAATGTTGTTCCGGCGGTACTGACTGCACACTTATGGGAAACCGCGCGAGTGGTAGCGCGCACGGTACCGGATGCTGCCTGTACGCGCCTGTGCTTTCACGTATTCAATACGGAAGCAGAGGCGGACACGGCCGTGGAGATCGTTCGAGCGGCTGCGAAGCGAGGCGTTCCGGAGGTGGCCCATCCGACTATTCGAATTGAGTCCGATGCGATGGTTGAGCTTTAGGTGTCGCAGCAACCTGATATTTCGGCTATAGACGCCCTTGACAACAGGTGCTATTCTAGCGGCGGATTTGCTCTGGATTAGCAGTTGCTAAGTAAAGAAGGAGGTCAAATGGTCCAGCAGCAGCAGCCCAATTCCATCAAGGAAGTCATGGACGGTATGCCGCAGGCATTCGATGCCGGCAAGGCAGCGGGCGCCAACGCGACCATCCAGTTCAACTTCACCGGAGCCGAGGCCGGCAATTACACGGCCAAGATCGCGGATGGCAAATGCGATGTGACGGAGGGCACTGCCGACAGCCCCACCGTTACTATCAACTCGCCGTCAGACGTCTGGCTAAAGATCATTCGCGGCGAGATGGACGGCGCCACCGCCTTCATGAGCGGCCAGTTCACCTTTACCGGTGATATGGGTGTGCTCATGCAGATGCAAACCTGGTTCCCCCGACAGGCATAAGAGAAGAGAGCGAACCAAACAACCGGCAGCGTTTCAGCTGCCGGTTGTGCTTTCCTGGAGGCTGGCGTTTGCCGATTCGAGACCGGTGAGATTCACGTCGGCGCCCAATACGATAATAATATTGGCGCCGCGGCCGACGAAGTCCTTAGCGTCCGGATCAGACGCTCCGCGTATCCTGCTCGAAGGTAGCTGTAACCACTCCGCCAGCTTGTCTGCCGTCTGGCTCTTTCCATCGACGTCCACAATGATCGTTCGGTCGTACAGCGGGCCGTTCTTCAGTTCGTCGGTCGAAACCCTGTTTGCCGTTATGCCTTGTGACTTCAGCAATGAGGCGAGGTAGGCAGCTAAGTCTGGCGTTTCGGTGCCGTTGAGGATAGCGACGGTCGCGCCGTCGTCCTGAACGTTGAAATCGCTGAAGACGCGATCTCGCAACTCGATCATCTTCGCTTTGTTGAAGAGCAGAACGGCACCTGGGCAATTGTTGCAAGGGTAGGTTGCGTCGGCCATTGAGACCGTGCGGATATTGTCGGGGCCTATCTGCTTCGCGAGATCCGCGAGGCCAGGAATCTGAAGGTCGCTGATGTCGGTCTTGATTGCGTTTTTATAGCGGTCGTACAGGCCAGGAGCATTGGAGAAGACAGTTCCGAGGTCGGCGGCCTTCTTGGCGGTTGCCTTGACGACGAGCTGCTGGCGCTCAATGCGCTTGAAGTCGTTATCGCTAGCCCGGATGCGCGAGTACTCGAGCGCTCGCCTGCCATCCATGTGTTCGGGTCCTTCTGTGAATTCGACGGGATAGTAGTCTGTGCAGTAACTACAGTCGGTGTAGGCAGGGTCGTAGACGTATTCCGGCACATCTATATCGACGCCGTCGAGCTCATCGATGAGGTCGATGAAGTTGTTGAAGTTAAGCACCACGTAGTAGTCGATTGGGATTCCGAAGTTGTGCTCGATCGTATCTTTGACGAGCCCGGCGCCGCCTCCGTCATACCCTTTGTACTGGTATTCGCCCAGTTCGTAGGCGACGTTGATGCGGTCATTCCTATAGCCACCCTGGCCGTCGGGGATCTCAACCCAGGTGTCGCGTGGTATCGAGAAGGCACCGCCCTTTTTACTATAGGGGTCCATCGTCAAAACCATTACGCTGTCGGTACGTCCCGGCGTGCTATCGGGCTCGTCACGACGCACGTCGAGGCCAAGAACGACGATGTTTATGCGCTCGTTGATATCGGCATGATCGGGCTTATCGGTATTGAGGCCCGGAAGGATCTGCACGCCGAGGTCGGGTTGCCGGCCGGGGGCGATGATATCGATCACCTGGAAGGCAACGACCAAGGAGGTGTAAAAGGCGAGCAACCCAAAGACCGCGATGCCGGCGAGCACCCGCAAATTAAAGCGTTTGCGCAGTGGCGATCCCGTTGCCCCCAGATCAGCACCGTCCGGCCGCTGGAACGGGGGGAGTTCAGTGGTCAAACGGTCACTCTCCGCTTGCGGGCTGGATTGATGGAAGCTGGGAAGGAGCGGGGGAGGGGCGAGCGATCACAAAATCGAAGTATCATTTATGCACGGCGACCTCGTCTAGAGCCATATGTATGCGATGTCTGAACAAGATTTTCCCGGCCAACTGCACCCTTAGCTGCTCGATAGTCGCTAGCCGGTCGAGACAGGCGCATCGTGCCTGATCCCTTGAATCTACAACGCTTGCCTGTGGCCAAAAGTTTCTCATTCGGCCGCTTCGCCGCTGTTGTGGCTCTCGCCATCGGCGCGTATTCGTGTGGCGGGAATTCGCCGGAATCCACCCCGACTCCCGTTCCCGCCTCGGTAACCCCGTCGGAATCAGTTTCCGCAGAAGACCTGGGACGGGCCGCACAGCTGTATGACGAAGGGTCCGTCGAGGAGGCGGTGGCGATATACAATCGGGCGATCCAGCGAGGGAGTGCAGCGCAAAGGCAGCAGGCGCTGTGGGCTCTCGCGAAAATCCAGTACGAGCAGGGTGAAAACGATGCGGCCAAGGACAGCATTGATTCATACCTCGCATCAAACATCACGCCGGCCGAGGAGCGACTGGCTCTGCTCCTGAAGGGCACGCTCCATTATGCGAGAGGCGACGACGGCGAAGCGGAGCGGGCACTGAATTCCTATGCTGGCATGGGCGGCGCGGCGACGGCTTATGCCGAGCTTCGGCTTGCAGATTTGGCGGCGCGGCGGGGCCAGTTCGACCAGGCGATTCAAGGGACGACCAAAATATTAGCTGACCCGCTGCCCACATCAGTCGCTTCTAATGCCCGGCTTTCGCTCGCGGGCTACTACAAGGAAGCCGGCGATGTTGCATCGGCCCTTCAGACCTATGAGCTTCTTGGAACCGACGCCGACACGAAAAAAGGCCGCGCCGAAGCGCTCTGGCTGGCAGCGAACGTCGCGTGGGATGCGGGTGACGGGGCCCGCGCTATGACATCGCTTCAACGTTTGCTCGCTCTGTATCCGGGTGAGGAGCGGTCTGCTGAGGCGCTCGATGACCCGCGTTTTGGTCCTAACATCGCGGCCGGCAACCGGGCACTCGTGCTCTTCGCGCAGCGCTCCAACACGGACGCGGATGCGGCATATCGCGCGATCGTCGATGGCGGCGATCCGGCGCTGGCCGCGGACGCTCACTATCACCTTGGGATCCTCGCAGAGCGAGCGAGCAACTACGACGAGGCGCTCGCTCAGTACGACGCTGCAATAACGGCTGCTGCTGCCCACCAGCAGACCACAGCGGTGGCGCAGGCGCTGTGGGACAAGGCGACTGTGCTGGAGCTGCTAGGGCGGATCGATGAGGCGGTTCCAACGTACAGCGGGATAGCCGACGCGGTACCCGCCTCGGAGCATGCGTCGGAGGCCGTCTTCCGGGCGGGAATCCTTCGTTACAAGCAAGGACGAGGCGCGGATGCGAGGGCCATCTGGTCTCGGCAGCGTAGCATTGCCTCCGGGGGGGCTGAACAGTCGAGGGCCTATTTTTGGTCGGCTAAAGCGGCGAAGGCCCTCGGCGACGAGGCTTCGGCCGCGCAGGACCTGAATAGCGCCGCGGCCCTGCCGGGCGCGGACTATTACACACTTCGCGCCCGTGCAGAACTCTCGCCGACCGATCTTCCGACCGGCGGTGAGCTGCCGTCAGCTTCGCCTGACTGGGGGCTGATAGAGGAATGGCTGCAAACGAAGGTAGGACCGGAGGACGTTGCTGCGCGAACGGCTTTCTTAACGAAGCCAGCTCTGCCACGAGCAGTGGAATTGCTTGCGGCCGGCCTCCGCGCCGATGCT
>VBEJ01000013.1 GCA_005882985.1 Chloroflexota bacterium | reverse complement strand
TATCTGTACTGGCGGCCGCGATGCTTGCCAGCCAGGTGCCGTGGCCGTTGGGATCGATGTCTGCGCTCGACGCGGAGAATACGGAATAACCTGGGCTCACGTGGCCGACCAGATCAGGCTGGCTCGCGTCGACTCCGGTGTCCAGTACGGCGATCGTCGCCGTGCCCGTAGGCGATACTGTTCCATAGACCGAATCCCAGCCGATTTTCGGCAGGGCCCATTGATCGGGATACGCCGGATCCGATGGCGTTCCCCCCACCGCACGGATCTTCTCACGTTCAACCGACTCGACCTGCGGGTCTGACTGATATCTCTCGACAGTTGCATTGAGTGTGTCGCTAGCAGCCTCGATGTTGTGCAGCCGCAGCGCTGGCACAGACGAAATTTCCACCCCTCCGTTGCGGGCGATAACCGCCTGCTGCTCGTCAGCGGAGAGGGCGCCGGCCAGCTTGACGATGAAAGAAGCCGAGGTGAAAACCGGTGGCCGCTCAGACACCAATGGCGCGGTCGGCGTGTTGTCCCCCCTTGCGACGATGCACGCTATGGCGAGAATAGCAATCGCTGGAATAACCAGGCGCCATTTGGCGCCGGTCGATCGGCGCCCCACGAGCGAGAACGCGTGTCGCACGGAGCGGCTCGTCGACAAGACTTTCCTTATTACCTGGACATTCATGCCAGACCCCTTTATTTACCGGATGTGTGGTGATTCTTCATGGAAGCCATCAATTTTCGTGGTTTCGTTTAGGACTCACGATAAATATGACCGGGGGACGGTGAACCGGCGGGTTAACGAGAAGTCAACGAAAGTTAACTTGCGGTGAAGAACAGGCGTCCCCCGGCGTGATTAGGGGACTGCTACGCCCTTGTTACGGTAGCTTGCGGACGCTTTACGCCTTCTGAAACAGCCCCTGCTCGATGATTAGCGGGCAGGAGGTCAACAAATGCGAAGCCTACTTCTCACTATCTTCGGTGGTTTTTGGGCGATAGTGCTCGTGCTCGTGGGCGGGCGGTTCGTCGCCCTGCTTGCGGGAGCGAACCAGGACAGCGAGTTGATCCAGGACCTCTATGACTGGAGCGAGTTCTGGGTAAAGCCGTTCTTCAATATGTTCGGTCTGGCGAACAAGGCGGTCGAGAACACCGGGGGCGTGTTCGAGCCTGCTTCACTGATCGCCTTCGCCGTGTACCTGATAATCGGCGCCTTCGTCTGGACGATCCTCAGCGGCGCTGCTTTTACTCGCTTCCGCCATGCGTAGGTTCACGGGGACGCTCGGCTGGGCGCTTACGACCTTGCTGGTGAGCTACGTGCTGATGGCGGCGGTAGCGGGCGCGCTGGCGGGGAGATAAGTTCGCGCGAGTGTAAACCGATCGGGCAGGTAGCAAGCAAGGAGGAGCAATGGCTGATCTGAGGACTGAGGGGAAGTTCGACCGCATCAAGGGCCGGGCACGAGTCATTTGGGGGAACCTGACCGACGACGACTTCGCCAAGGCCCGAGGGAGCACCGAGGACCTCATCGGCCGGATCAAGGAGAAGACGGGCGAGACATCGGAGGAAATCAGTCGGAAGCTGGACGACCTCTTCGCCGAGGAAGAGGGACGCGGCATGCAGGAAACCCGCGAGACCGGACGCGAGGATCGCTAGCGCTTAGGCGAAATCCAACGTTGAACAAGAGGCTGGATTTCGAATCCGGCCTCTCAACTTGTTACAACCTGCAAATGTTGCAATGTCTGCGCAATGCGCGGAATCGCGAATGTTATTCGAAAAAGGCGTTGCGCCTATTAAGTTCGGGACATCGGATGTGGATGTAGGAGGTAATAAATGCATCACGACGTACACGGACACGATGTGCATGGACACGACTCGGGAGCCGAGGCGGCCGGAGCAGCCTCATGGATGGTCGCCATGGTGCTCGTTATATTCATGACGGTCCTGATGATCGTCGCGCTGTTTGCCTGGGCGCCCTGGGACCACAACGGCGTCTTTAGGAGCAGCGGCGGGACAACCAACCAGCGGAACGTCAACCCGAATAATCCAAACAGCACGACTCAGCCGCAGCAGCCGCAAGTGAGCCCGTAGCGGCGGAGACCCAGAGGAGGTAAACAATGCTCGCTCTTATAATCCTGGCGCTACTCCTGATCCTCCTGTTCGGAGGACTTGGGGTCGCGGTATCGCCACTCTTTTTCATACTGCTACTCATAGTGTTGATCCTGGCGCTGTCCAGCGGATTCTACGGACGCGGACGCTACTGGTAAAGCCACGAACGAGCTAGCGAGAGAGGCCGGGCCCTTGGGTCCGGCCTCTTGTTCTGTCTGTGATGTATGGAGGGGCGAGGATGTAGCGGTGTGAGGGCGAGCCGCTCTCCAGGCGGGATGGCGATCAGCCGACAGGAAAAACCTGGGGCGCGGCACTTCGGACGAATTCGATGGGCGCCTCGCCTCTACGGGATATCAGCCGGGCTGGCCGTACTGCTTTCGTAGCTCTGTCTTGAGGACCTTGCCGAGATAGTTGCGCGGCAGGTCATCGACGAATTCGTAGTACTTCGGGGCTTTATAGCTGGCGAGGTGCCGCTTGACGAACGAGGTCAAGTCCTCGGGCGAGGGTCGTGCGCCCTTCGGCACCACGATGGCTTTCACTTCTTCGCCCCACTCTACGTCCGGCACGCCGATGACCGCCGCGTCCTCGACCGCGGGGTGCTGCTGGAGGACGCCCTCGATCTCGCCGGGAGCAATGTTCTCGCCGCCGCGGATGATGAGGTCCTTCGTGCGGCCGGTGATGTAGAGGTACCCATCGTCGTCCATCCATCCGACGTCGCCGGTGTGCAGCCAGCCGCCGCGCATTGCCTCGCTCGTCTCCTCGCCCCGGCCCAGATAGCCAGCCATGACGCGCGCGCCTTGGGCGACAATCTCGCCCTCCTGTCCGGGCGGCAGGATGTTGCCTTCGGGGTCCATGATCATCACGGCAACATCTTCCATGGGCCTCCCGACGGAGCGCAGTCGCTGCATCTTGCGCTCTCGTTCCTCGGACGCGCCTTCCGGTATCTGGTGGTCCTCGGGGCCGAGGAAAGTAAGCGATGAGGTGCTCTCTGTCTGACCGTAGGCGTTCATTAGCCCGCACTGGAAGACCTGGACGGCGCGCGTCACCACCTCGTACGGCATCGGAGCGGCGCCATACGCGACGAGCTTGAGCGAGCTGAGGTCCGTCTTCTCGAAGTCGGGATGCTCCATGATGCGCTTGAGCATCGTGGGGACGACGAAGCTGTGCGTCACGCGATGGGTCTGGACGGCCTCCAGCCAGGCGCCGGGGTCGAACTGCGGGAGGACCACCATCTTCCTCCCGCCCCAGACGGACGAGAGCATCGTGGTGGCGCCGGCGACGTGATAGAAGGGGACAGAGACGAGAAGCACGTCGACGTTTTCGGCGCGGGGGTCGGCCGGCTCGACGGTGTTCGTCACGTAGACCGACATTCCGAGATGGGTGAGGACCACGCCCTTCGGCAGCGCCGTTGTGCCGCTCGTGTAGATGACGATCGTCGGGTCGCTGTCCTCGACGTCCGTGAAGATTTCTTCCGGCTCGTGCTCGGCGATCAGGTCTTCGAGGTTCGGCATGCCCTCTTGTCGCCCTTAGCGACGCCCATCGCCTGGAGCCCGTTGGCGAGGCGGTTCACCCGCTCCTGCATCTCCGCATAGGTCCGCGAGCGCTGCCCGCAGACCATCGCCGTCCGCTCTGGGACGACGGACGAGGCGATCATCAGGAATTCAGCGGTATTCATGGGTGCCTCCCCGGGGAACAGGGAACATGGAACATGGATATGCGAACGATAGAGCATGGAGGAGCTGGAGCCAAGAGCCAGACGCGAGGAGGCCGGAGCTGGACGGGCGCAAGCTAGCGTTCGACCCAGGCGAAGGCTGTGATGGGCGGGTCTCCGCCGGAGGTGCGACCTACGACATCGAGGCCGTAGTCTTCGAGGAGGGCGACGACGTCCAGGGGAGGTTCGGCCCGGGAGCGGCTGCCGTAGGAGCCGACGACCGGGCGGCGCCCGGCCCGACTGCGCGCTCGACGAGGTGGGAGATGTACTCGTGAAGGCCAGATTCGGGCACACAGTCAGCCAGCGTGTAGACGTAGCGGAAGCGTCGCGGCGGGCGCCAATCGGAGGCCTCGGCGACCCAGAAGTTGTCCCGGAACCCCGGCAACCGCCGTCTCGCCGCAGCGATTAGCCGAGGCCCGATATCTACCCCGAACGGCTCGAGCTCGATTCGGCGCACTTGAGCCCACCGCACGAGGCATTCCAGAAGATAGCCGTTCGCGCAGCTGACATCGAGAAAGCTTCCATCACCCGCGACTGCCCGAAGTATCGGCTAGCGCTCCGCCCGCCAGCGGAGAGGGCCGCCGTGAAAGCCCGACTGCTCGATGGGATCGTCGGAGGCGAGGTAGGCGTCTTCGAGGCAATGGACTTGGGTGAGGAATTCGGGTGGAAGAAGCGAGGTCAACGGGAGGTGGCCACCGGCCCACCGTGAGAGCCAAGGATCACGTGCTCGGGATCGGCCATCACCTCGACGCGGCCATCGACGATTCTTACGGAGAAGCGGTCCATGTCTCGCGGACTCGGGCCGAAGGCAAGATGGCCGGTGACATCCCACGTCGATCCGGAGCACGGGTCGCGAAACCAACCCTTCTTTCCCTGGAACTCGAACTCCGGCCTCCAGGGCACTGCACAGCCGCGATGCGGACTCCGTGAGAGAAGTGCGACGAACTGCTCGTCTCCCAGCTTCACCAGCCAGAAGCGGTGCTCGACATTACGAACGGGCTTGAAAACCTCGAAGTCCTCTGTTCGACCAACAGCCACCCAACCTCCGTGACTTCGCTGATCAACCTTTGAGCCGCTCGGCCAGGCAAACGCGATCGCAACGGTGGTCAGGATCACGAGGGCGAAGAGCAGCAAACCAACACGCAGTCCACGCTGCGGGAACCGCAGCCGGCTCGGCGGCGAAGGGTTCGCGACCGGAATCGTGCCCATTTCTATTGGACCGGCGGCGTCAGCGGCGTCGCCCTCGGGTCCGCGGGGGCTGGCGATTCGAGCGCCCGCAAGTCCACCTGAACAGTACCACCGCTTACTGCGACATTGAAGCCGTCGAGCAGTGCGCCGCGGCATGCGTCCGAAAAACAGCGGCCGGTCAGATCGTAGGCATGGCCGTTGCAGGTGTCCTCGAACCAGCCGGTCCGGCCCATCAACTCGAACTCGCGTCGCCATTGCAGAGGGCACTTCGATTCCAGGCCGCGGTCGTACAGCGCGACGAAATTACTTTCGGCCAACCGCACGACCCAGACGTTCTCTTGGTCAAAGAGCTTCGGAGCGCCCTGGGTGAACTGGTCCACCGGACCCGCACTCAGGGTCTTTGGATGCTCGTAGCCCCCGGAAGCGAGAGAGATGAGGGCGCCGACAGCGAGGACGACGCCAGCCAGCATCGGGATGCCTAGGCCAATTCGCCAAGGCCAGGGAACCCGAACTCTCTTAACTAAGGCAGGGGCCGCCATCTTGACATGCAACCGACGGCGCCGGCCACGCCCCCAATCGGGACGCTTACGAGTCCGGCCACAGCGAGATATCCTCCGAAGGTTCGGCCGAAATCGTTTTGAGCCGTGACGGTCGACTCGT
>VBEJ01000062.1 GCA_005882985.1 Chloroflexota bacterium | reverse complement strand
GCCAAGTCCTCAGGTAAGAACCGCGTGGGTGACTGGCACGCGCTTATCTCACGTAAGGACGGCGACATGCCGGCGCTCGCGGAAAATGCGGTCGACGCCGGGATCGCCAGCGGCTAGCCCCGGCGGAAACACGCCGGCCGTTCGCGCGTAAAATCCGGGTCCATAGGCGCTTCGTTAAGTCTGGCAGGGGCGGAGGGACTCGAACCCCCGACCTGCGGTTTTGGAGACCGCTGCTCTTCCAGCTGAGCTACGCCCCTGCGATACGCCTTCCGTCCGTTGACGCCCGGATCTAGTATAACAATCGTTTACGCGCGGTCTTCACCATCACCGGCGCCGTGACGCGGTCGGGAAAGTTAGTACAGACACCGTCGATCCCGAGCTCGATTAGACGCGCGATATCGGCCTGCCGGTCGACGGTCCAGGCGTAGAGTGCAAGTCCGCTGCGCTGACAGTCGCGGATAAGGTGCTCGTCGACGCCCGAAAAGAAGGCGCTCACGCCCTGGAGGCCCAGCCTGAGGGCGCGCTCTCGGGCCTCCGGCCAGCGCGAGAGAGCTTCCGCTGTTAGTAGCAGCGCCCCCGGCATGAGCGGTTCTGCCGATCGCATTGCATCGAGCGCCTGGGGGAAGAATGACCACACCATGACGTCGCCCAGCGAGTCGTGCGCGCGGACCACGCTCGCGATAAAGTCCTCGATACCGGGCTGTTTGATCTCGATGACGAGCAGCGCCCGGCCGCGCGTGAGCTGCAGGGCCCCGGCCAGCGTGGGCACGGGCTCTCCGCCCGCATCGAGCGCGCGCAGTTGCGCGAGCGATAGCTTCGCGACCTCGCCTCTGCCGTTCGTGGTGCGATCGACGGTGAGGTCGTGCATGAGGATGGGCACTCCATCAGCGCTTGCCTGGACGTCTATCTCTATCGCATCTGCTTCTAGCTCGAGTGCCTTGTGGATGCCCGCCAGCGTATTTTCGGGCGCATGACCGCCGCAGGCGGCGTGCGAAATGACGAGGGGGCGGCGCATGACGGAATTATTGCACGCAGCTCGGCTCGGCAATGGAAGGGACGATTGGCGCTAGGTCGACGGTCTGAGAGCGAAAACTAGAGCGCTTCGGTCTTCTGGAAAGCGGAGAACATCGAGCGACGGCGCTGCAGGATATCGGCTGCCGCCTCGCGGGCGAAGAGGGCGAGCTCGAAGCGCTTTGACGAGGTGGCGTAGTCCTTTTTCAGGTCGATCTGGCTGGCGATACGGTGCAGGCCCTGCGCCATGAACCGCATCGCGACGCGCCAATCGATAACGGGGTCTGAAACAGCGGGAATTCCCTGCGCCTCGCAAAACTGAGCGCAGGTGCGGTCTATGTCGGACTCGAGGCGGGTGGAGACGATGCGGTGCACAGCGCGGACCGCATCCAGATCGGGGCTGCCGTCACCCAGGAAGGGGAGAAGCTTGCCCAGCCGCTCGCGCAGGGTCGATTCCGGGTTCCGGGCATCCAGCTCGAGGTTCAGTCGTCGCTGCTGGGCGAGGAATAGGCTAATAATCGCCAACTCCTCTTTGACGAGCGGGATCGCCTTAGGGAGCACTTCGAGGACCGTCGCCGACCAATCGCGCACTGTGCGGTCGACACTTTCGCCCCGGCGCTGGATCGCGCGGAGACGGCGTTCGTCCTGCGGTATGTAGAGATCGCTGCTGTACTGCTGTTGCACGGGCCTACCTCCCGTCATGTGCCTCGTTTCTTCCCGTAATTAATGAGGAGGAAGGGACGCGCGGCGTTACCCCTGCCGGGGCAAAAAATGGTTGGGAAAAGGTTAACGGTGTTGCGTTAGAATAGTGCGAGCAACGAGAGGGAGCGCGATGCCTCTAGACAGCTTCAAATACTTGCCTCGCTCGATCGCCGCCTACTACCAGACCATTCGTGTTGACCGGGCGGACCCGATCGCATGGACCCCGCTCTCGAAGCCACTAAGCGAGTGCCGCTTTGGCCTCGTGACGACGGCCGGCATCTACGACAAAGAACGCGACCCTCCGTTCGACGCGGAACGCGAAACGCGGGAGCCGATGTGGGGAGACCCGACCTACCGCGGCATTGGGCGAGATGTGGTGCAGGGCCAGATCGGCGCTTCGCATCTCCACATCAACAATCGGGACATTTTGGCGGACGTGAACATCGTGCTGCCCGTGGACCGGTTTGCCGAGCTCGAAGAGCAGGGCGTTGTTGGCTCGCTCGCCGCCGAAACCTACTCGCTCATGGGCTACCAGCCGAATACAAGTGAATGGCGCGAGCGCTATGGACCGGAGGTGGCGGGACTGCTGAAGGACGAAGCCGTTGATGCCGTCCTCCTCACCCCGGCCTGACCGGACTGCTGCCGCAGTGCGCCCGTGCTGGCGCAGACGTTCGAGAAGGCGGGACTCAGCACCGTGCTGGTAACGATGATGCCGTACTGGGCGGAGAAGATGGGCGCACCCCGCACCGTGGGCGTCGAGGTCCCGTTCGGGCACCCGCTGGGGATGCCGGGTGACCGCGAGATGCAGATGAATATCATTCGCGCGGCGTTGTCGCTTTTGGAAGAGACACAGGAGCCGGGAGCCATTAGCGAGGTCGGGGTCGAATGGCCTCAACCGTCCGACGAGGCGCGCAAGGACTGGCAGCCGCTCGAAGCATCGCCGATCATCAAGATGATGCGCGATCAAGCTCAGGCCCGCGCACAGGAGCGCAGGCAAGAAACTTAACGCCGGGCGTCATTCTCAAAAACATATTTGGGTGTCGGGCGGCGTATGGTATTCTTCGCGTGGGAACCTGGGCACGTGCTCCTGTTTGCGCCGCAGGGATTCGCTTTATCTCATTTGAGCGCGCATTCCGACCCCAACTTCTTTAGGATGATCGAAGTAGTTACTTAGCGAGCAGGAGGGTCGCAAAATGCCGGCATTCCTTGTTCACGGCGTACCCGACACACATCACCTCTGGGACGGCGTTCGACAGCACCTCTCACGTGGCGACATCGTCGCGCCTGATATGCCCGGGTTCGATCGCGACGCGCCCGCGGGGTTTCGCTTCACGAAAGAGGACTACCTAGACTGGCTGATCGCTGAGGTGGAGAACGCCGGACCGCCCGTTGATATCGCCGGGCATGACTGGGGTGCGCTCCTGGTCGAACGCTTGGTTTCGGTGCGGCCGGACCTCGTGCGGAGCTGGGCCGCGGGCGGGGGAGCGATCGACGAAAATTACGTCTGGCACCCGATCGCGCAGATGTGGCAGACTCCCGGCGTCGGCGAAAACGTGATGAAGTCGATGACGGCCGAGGCGGTCGTTCCGACGTTCGTCAACGACGGCATGCCTGAAGCGATTGCGAAGGAGATTGCGCAGCGCATTGACGACCGTATGAAGGCGGCCGTCCTGCCTCTATACCGCTCGGCCGTAAACGTCGGCAAGGAATGGGGCCCTGATATCGACGCCATCAGCAGGCCCGGACTGCTCATCTGGGGCGAGAAAGACCAGTACATGCAGACGGAGTTCGCAAAGAGGATGGCGGAGCGGACGAGCGCGAAGCTAGTCATGCTTCCGGGCGGCCACTGGTGGCCGGCGCAGTTCCCGCGTGAGACAGCCGAGGCCCTCGAGTCGTTTTGGAGAACAGTCGCTTGATCCCACGGTGGGCAGGCCGCCCTCCTGATTGGTGGAAGATTACTGCCCGCTGGCGGGTCGAGGAGACAGCGCGCTTCATTCCGGTTCCTTACGTCACGATGTCTCTAATCATCATTAGCTCATTTGCCTTTTCATACGAGCTTGCCCGTTCGGAGTTGGAGCTCGGCCGGCTGTTCAAGAAGTGGGGTGTCGTGCCTGCAGACCTGGTCGACTGGCTCAAGTCGCCGGACTTTGCGCGACAACCGCTGACCGTTGTTAGTTCTGGCTTCCTGCATGACGACGCCGTCCGCTTCGCGAGCAACATAGCGATTCTTTGTATCCTTGGGATCGCCCTTGAAAGGCTTCTGGTGCGGTCGTTCGACAACGCCGGCTACTGGATCTTCGCGGCGACCTACACCATGTCCCTCCTGGGAGCGACGGCCTTGCAGGTTACTCTGACGGCGGATGATACCGTCCCGATCGTCTGCGCTAGCGGGGCAATCGCGGGAATCGGAGGCGCCTACGTCATGACCGATCCTCGGTGGGCTGTTCTCATTATCGTATGGCTACTCCTGCAGATCAGCGGGATCGCCGCGCTCGGTGGAGATACTAGGCTTGCCTATTACGCGTACATCGGCGGATTTGTCACCGGATGCGCCAGCATGCTGTTGTTATCGGCGATCCTCTTGCGGAGGAGGGGCGCCTAGGCGCGCCGTCGCGCCGACTGTCCGCTAGCCGCCGGGGTTGCGCACGCAGGCGATCGCGGCGTCTTGGCCGTGCACTCTTTCGGCCTCGCGAATCGCGTCCTCGACGGTAGCAGTGGGGAGAAATCCCAAGTGCTTGGGCACGGCGGGATCGTCGGGACCGGCTACGTAGATGCGCCCGGCGTGGCGCAGCCGCTTTAGCGGGTGCGTTGCCAAAATTCCGTGTACGGGGTGGAAGGCGTAGCCGCGGCTATATTGCTCGATATAGCCGGCGTGGGTCGCGAACTCCTCTCCAAAGCGGGCGGTTATCTCATAGGGGTCCTTCGTTGCCGGGAGGACGCGCTCCCACACCTCTTTGTACGAGGGGTGGTGTTCCATATCCCACTGCTCGGGGCAAGGCGTTGCGATGATCACTGAACAGCCCGGCTTGCCCAGCGCCTCGACGTAACCGCCCAGATAACCGAGGGCTGAAGAGACGAGCGTCAGGATCGGGTTCATTTCGGCGAAAGTGGCGTAGGGGCTCCAGTTGGGTACGCCGTAGACGATGATGTCGGCCTTCTCGCCGTGCGAGGAGTCCCGGCGCGGCGAATGCACGGATGAGATCAGCGTCAGGGCGGCCTGACGGGTTTCGTCGATGCCGCCCGCCCAGCAGCTCGCGATTGTGACGGGGTTAGCAAGGACAGTTTCGAGTTTGAAGATGCGCCGTCCGAGCTTTGACTCGATGTGGTACCCTTGCTCGGCAAAGACCTCGTGCATGCGGTTGTCTCGTACGGACATGGACATACCATCGGGCGTGTGGGTGTGCCGGATCGAGCGCCAGGTCGAAAGGCCGACGGCGACGGACTTCCAGCCGCCATTGAAGCCCAGGTGACAGGCCGCATTTACGTAGATGGTAAGGTCCGATTCGACGGCGAGGCGGTGCAGATCGACGTGGTAGCCTGAGGGCGTCGTTCCGAGATCCAAGATATTGCCGGCGTCCTCTGCATCGTGGCACTGCAGACGATCGCCGAAACGGTCCACGAGCTGCTGGCCCAGGATGCGCGCCAGCTCCCCTCGGGTCCAGCGGCGGTGGAGAGCATTGGCGCAGAGCAGCCGGACGTTGTCCTCCGGGACACCTGCTTTTCGCAATTCCGCGAGGACCGCTTCAATCGCCAGCCTCCGGACCGGCCCGAAAGAGGGTGCCGTCGGGTCGTCGAACGCAATAAGGACGCTCGCGCCGGGGCGGACAAGTTCGCCGATACGAGGAAGACCGATCGGATTCGCTAGTGCATCGCGGACGGTGCGCTCCTGGTCCGCGACACCGGCCAAGCGCGGCCCTCCGTTGCTGCCGACCATCTTAGCGCGCCCAGGCAGCTCTACGCGGACCATCGAATCGCCGTAAGGCAAGCGCACTTCCGGCATGGCGCGGCCAGTATAGCAGGTGGCCGAGCATGGGAGCGCCCAGCGCATTGCGAAGGTAGAATGGCGCGCAGATTCCCATGAACGACGGGCTGGAGCTATTGGGGTTGGCGGGACTCGGATTCGCGGTCGGGACTTACGGAACGATAGTCGGTCTCGGCGGCGGCTTCATCCTCGTCCCGGTCCTGCTGTTCCTGTATCCGGATTACGATCCGGAACACCTAACCGCGATTTCGTTGTTCGTTGTCTGGACGAACACTACATCCGGCTCGATAGCGTATGCGCGGCAGGGCCGAATCGACTACCTCACGGGCCTGCTATTCGCCGCATCATCGGCGCCGGGTGTGCTGGCTGGCGTCTTCCTGGTAGATTTCGTGCCGCAGCGGGCCTTCACGATCGCATTTGCGCTGCTATTGCTGGCGCTGGCCGCCGTTGCCGTTCGCGGCCCTCCCCGCGGCATCCGACAGCCTTTGTCGGGACGGGGAGTGATCGTTCGTCAGATGGTGACGGCGGAAGGGACATATCGGTACGGTTACCGCCTCTGGCAGGGGGTGATCTTGAGTCTGGGCGTGGGACTTATCTCGAGCGTGCTCGGGATAGGCGGCGGGGCGGTCCATGTGCCGGTGATGATCTCGACGCTGCACTTTCCGGTGATGCTCGCTACCGCGACTTCGCAGTTCATACTGGCGTTTATGAGTGGGGGCGCAAGCGTTGCTCATCTAGCGAAAGGAACGTTATCTGGAGACCAAATCGTGAAGGCGGCCGCGCTGGGCGTCGGGACGGTACCCGGCGCCCAGCTAGGCGCGCGCCTGGCGGGCCGGATGAAAGCGCGAACTGTAATTAAGCTGCTGGTTGCAGGTCTGCTTGTGTTGTCCTTCCGGCTGTTTTTGAAGGGGATCGCGGGAAGTTGAACGGACAAGGTCGTAGCGGATGATTCGAATCGAGATCTCTTACAGGGCGATCCTGCTTCTTGCCCTAATGCTCATCTCGCTCTGGGCGCTAACGAAGCTCTGGCCGATCATCCTGCTCATACTGACCGCCTTCATCTTCCACACCGCGCTTCTCCCCTACGTCGAGTGGATGGTGAGGAAAGGCCTGCCGCGGACGCTCTCGGTCCTTCTGATCCTCCTGGGGATCCTCGGCGTGCTGGCGGGAGTGTCCGCGCTCGTCGTGCCCGCGATGGTGGACGAGTTCACGAACCTCAAGTCCGATTTGCCAGACGACGCCAGGGACCTGCAGAACCTGCTCGATGATGTCGGCATCCACGTCGAGCTCGAGCAACGCGCACGGGACATCGATTGGGACCACCTGATCTCGGGGTCTGCGGCGGTCGATTACGGTCAGAAGGCGCTCACGATCCTCCTCGGCGTTATTACGGTGGTCGTGTTGACGGCATATCTGCTGGTCGATACGCCGCGCCTCTCGAGGTTCGTGTACCAGTTCGTGCCGCCGGGGCGGGAGCCGGAGATGGAACACTTCCTGACGGCGATGAACCGCGTCGTGGGCGGGTATATTCGCGGCCAGGTAGTGACCTCTGCTTGCATTTTCGTCTATACCCTGATCGTGCTGCTGGCGGTCGGTGTGCCTAATGCCGTCGCTTTTGCGGTGCTGGCCGCCTTTGTCGACATCATCCCCCTAATCGGCGCGACTATCGCGGTCGTCTTTCCTACAGTCGCGGCCTTTCGGGAGTCGCCGACGCAGGCTATAATCGTGCTCGCCCTATTGATGGCCTACCAGCAGTTCGAAGATCGGTTTCTGACGCCGCGAGTATATGGTCAGACACTGAACTTACCGCCGCTAGTGGTGCTCGTCGCGGTTCTCATTGGAGGGCGGTTGCTCGGAATCGCGGGCGCGCTACTGGCGATGCCGGCGGCGGCCGTCGGCCGGGTAGGCTTCGACTACTGGATGGAGAGGCGCGGGCCCGCGGCACCCCCGACGGGGCCCGTAGAGGAGTTGCTGGCACCAGATGAGCCTGCGATGGAGAAGGAGGCAGTCCGTGGCCGTCGAACGCGGCGTCGGAAAGTGTGAACAGAATCACGCCGGCTCCTTCGGATATCCGACCAGGCCGGACGCGCCCTATGACTTTTGTCCCCAGTGTGGAAATCCGATGGTTTGGGATTGCCCGAACTGTCAGTCGCCGCTGCCTGACGACCCCGGGGAACTGATCTCCGCCCGTTTCTGCCGCAACTGCGGGTCGCCCTACTTCCCGCACGAGAGAGACGAGCCGGAAGAGTAGAAGAGGGGGCTTCTGTCCGGCAGTCAGTGGAGCCCCGGGCCGGACTCGAACCGGCGACCTACGGTTTAGGAAACCGCCGCTCTATCCAACTGAGCTACCGGGGCGAGAACTGTGTATCTAAACGTGGCGCGAGAGAAGGAACTTGGTGGAGATAGCGGGGCTCGAACCCGCAACCTCGGCATTGCGAACGCCGCGCTCTCCCAATTGAGCTATATCCCCACCTAGAGTGCCATTATAGCCTCTCGCGCAAAAACGACCAAACCTGACCGCGCAATGCTACGGCAGCAGGCCGGGGACAATCTCGACCGTGATCACGCCGCCAGACAGGTTGACGTCGTGGACTACGTCGTCGACGGCCGGGATGAGTACTTCGCCGGATGGTCCCGAAACGACGTAGATATCGTTTTCGGGAGCAGACAGGACGTCGGTGACGCGGCCAAGCTCACGTCCGTCGAAGCTCCTAACAGCAAGGCCGACCAGCTGGAAGCGATAGTATTCGCCCTCGGGAAGGGCGGGGAGATCGACTTCGCGTGCCTGGAGGTATTCCCCGCGCAGCGCCTGCGCCTTCTCCCTCGTGTCCACAGCCGCGAGCTTCACACGAAGGAAACGGCCCTCACTACGCGCGCCTGCGATTTCGTACTCGCGCCCCGAGATGGTGACACGCGTACCCGCGGAGAGCGATTCGTGAGGCGCCAACGGCTCGACGATCAACTCGCCGTAGACGCCGTGAGCGCGCAGCATACGCCCAACCGCTACGTAGCCGGGGGAAATGGGATCCAAGGCGCGAGTATGTAGAACGTTTGTTTGAAGAACGGGAGCCGCGATCTAGCCGATCTCGAGGACTGCCCGCGCGCCCTTACGAATAGCCGCTACCTTGAGGAGCGTGCGCATCGCGTTGGCGATGCGGCCCTGCTTGCCGATCACGCGACCCATGTCGGCTTCGGCCACGTGCAGGTGGAAGATCAGGTGGTCGCCGCCGTCTTCCTCAGAGACCTCGACGTCATCTGGGTTATCAACGATCGACTTTGCCATGAATTCGATGAGCTCTTTCATGCGGATTGCTCCTGGTTGCCAGCGGGTTCCTGGGTTGGCTCTTCGCTCGTGGCTTCTGGTTCACTTTCGGTTTGGGGTTCCTCCGCCGCGGCTTCGGCCGCTGCCGGCTCTTCTTCCACGCCGCTCGCTTCAGGCACAGGTGCGGGCTCGGGTGCCGCCTCTTCCGTATGGGCACTCGCCGCTGCTTCGGCTTTAGCCGGCGGCTCGGCTGCTGACTTCGCCGGGCCGGCGGCTTTCTTCTTGGGGGCGGCCGGCACGTCCTTGCCCTGGTAGCGGACTGGTGACCGCCCGGCGCGCTCCATCACGCCGATCCGCGTGAGCAGCTTGGCAGCAGTATCAGACGGCTTTGCGCCCTTCTCGAGCCAGTGCACAGCCTCGTCTTCCTTCACTACCAGCGTTGTGGGTTCGGTTAGTGGGTTGTAGTGCCCGATTATCTTGAGGAAAGAACCGTCACGCGGGGAGCGCGAGTCAGCCACTATGATGCGGTAGGCGGGCTGTTTCTTCTTGCCTACCCGTGACAGGCGGATTCGCAACAACTAGCACCTCCGATTTGGTGTGAGGGGTCATTCGGCTACCGGAGGAACGGCGTGATCTTGGAGCCGCGGCCGGTGCTGATCATTTGCAGGATCTTCTTGGCTTCCTTGTACTGTTTGAGCAGGCGGTTGACGTCGGCGGGTTGGGTGCCGCTGCCCATGGCGATGCGCCGTCGGCGGCTACCGTCGATGATTTCGGGGGCTCGGCGCTCTTCCTTTGTCATCGAGTAGATCATCGCCTCGACGCGGTTGAAGAAGCTCTCGTCCATCTCGTCGACGTTGAGGCGGTTCTTGATCTGCGACAGGCCGGGGATCATGCCGACAAGCTGTCCGAGCGGGCCCATGCGCTTGATCCGCTGGAACTGCTCGAGGAAGTCGTCCAGCGTTACTTCGCCCTTCTTCAGGCGCTCGGTGAGGGATTCGGCGTCCTCATCCGTCAGTTCGGCCTTGGCCTTCTCGATGAGGGTGAGCAGGTCACCCATGCCGAGGATGCGTGAGGCGAAGCGGTCTGGGTAGAACGGCTCGAGCGCGTCTGCCTTCTCGCCGACGCCTACGAATTTGATGGGCACACCGGTCACGGCGCGGATCGAGAGAGCCGCCCCACCGCGGGCGTCGCCGTCGAGCTTGGTGAGGATCAGGCCTGTGAGCGGGACCGCCCTGTTGAACTCCTCAGCGGCGTGGACAGCCTCCTGGCCGGTCATCGCGTCCGCCACGAGCAGGACTTCGTGCGGCGAAAGCGCCTTGTGTAGCGATTTGAGAGACGCCTGCGCCTCGCTGTCGACGTGTACGTAACCGACAGTGTCAACCAGCACTGAAGATGCGTTCGTGCGCTTGGCTTCGGCCAGACCCTGCTTACAGGCCCGTTCGGGCTTTGCTCCATCTTCGAGCGTGACGACCGGGATCTGTAGTTGCTTGCCGAGCGAGGTGAGCTGCTCGGCCCCGGCCACACGCTCGGGGTCCGCTGCGACCATGAGAGGGGAGTCACCACCGCGGCGGAGGTGCAGGCCGAGCTTGGCGGCGGTTGTCGTCTTGCCGGAGCCCTTGAGCCCGACGAGCATGACGACGGTCGGTGGAGATTTCGCCTTTTGCAGGGCCGCGTGCCCGCCGCCGAGCATTTCGATCATCTGCTGGTTGACGATATCGATGATCTGCTGCATCGGCGTGAGGCTCTTCGTGACGTCGGCGCCAAGGGCACGTTCGCGAACGCCCGCCACGAAATCCTTGACGACCTTGTAGTTGACGTCTGCCTCGAGCAAGGCGAGGCGCACTTCGCGAAGGGCCTCGTCGAGGTCTTTTTCGGTTATTGTCCCGCGCCCGCCGAGGCGCCGGAAAACGCCCTGCAGCTTATCGGTCAGAGAGTCGAACATATCTACAAGATGCGATTCTATGGTCAGACATACAGGCCGTCAAGAAAATCAGTCATGGCCCCGGGCGAAGCAAGCGCCCCGATTACAGCCCCTTGCTGGCCATGAAGTCGCACAGGTCGGCGACGCGGCAGGCGTAGCCCCACTCGTTGTCGTACCAGGAGACAGCCTTTACGAGATTGCCTCCGATGACCATCGTCGAGAGCGAGTCGAAGATGCTGCTCAGCGGGTTACCTTTGAAGTCGGAGGAGACGAGTGGTTCGTCGCAATAGCCGAGGTAGCCTCGAAGCGACTCGGTCGCGGCGTCGCGGAAGGTCTCGTTCACTTCGTCGATCGTAACCGGCCGGTCGACGGTTGCCACGAAGTCGCACACCGAGACAGTCGCCGTCGGGACCCGGAAAGCCATGCCGTCGAGGCGGCCTTTGAGCTCCGGGATGACAAGCGTGACGGCCTTCGCGGCGCCCGTCGTGGTAGGGATGATGTTGAGGCCGGCCGAGCGTGCACGGCGGAGGTCTTCGTGGACGGTGTCGAGGATGACTTGGTCGTTGGTGTAAGAGTGGATCGTCGTCATAAAGCCCTGGTTCACGCCGAATGCCTCGTGCATCACCTTGACGACGGGCGCGATGCAGTTCGTTGTGCAAGAGGCGTTCGAGATCACCTGGTGCCGGGCCGCGTCGTACATGTGATCGTTGACGCCCAGCACGATGGTGAGATCTTCTCCCTTTGCGGGAGCGCTGATGATCACCTTCTTCGCGCCGCCGCCATCGATGTGGGCACGCGCTTTGTCCGCGCTTGTGAAGCGGCCGGTCGACTCGACTACGAGCTCGACGCCGATGTCGCGCCAGGGGATAGCGGCGGGGTCTCGCTCGGAGATCACCTTGACGTTCTGGCCGTCGACGCTGATGGCGCCGTCGACGGCACTAATTTCGCCTGGGAAGGCGCCGTAGGTGCTGTCATATTTCAGAAGGTGGGCGTTAGTCTTCGGATCGGTGAGGTCGTTCACGGCAACGACCTCGATGTTGTCGGGATGGTGGTCGTGGATGGCCTTGAAGACCTGACGGCCGATGCGGCCGAATCCGTTGATGCCGACTCTGGCGGGCATGGCGTCTCCCTCCTATGCTCCCAGGATGCGAGTCGATTATACGGGGTAGCGAGTGAGGTGTCAGGTAATAGGTGTTCGGTGTTAGGTAAATCGATGTTAGGTTGCGCCAGACCGCGACTCAGGTCCCAATGAAAGGAGACGCCCCCTTGGCATGAAGAGCGACTAGCCGGCGCGGGTCTGCTTCCAGGCAGGGAGATCGAGCACATGACGCAGGTTGACGAGCGCACGGAAGTGGATGACGCGTACGGCGCCGACGCTCTTGCCGAGGATCTGCGCGATTTCCTGGTAGCTCAGGTCGTCGACGAAGCGCATGACGATCACCTGGCGCTGCTCAGACGAGAGGTGGCGAACTTCCCGCCAGACCCGTTCACTATCGGCTTTGTGCTCGAACGAACCTTCGGGGGAGTATTCTTCGCCCTCCGCCTCGAGCGCCTCCGGCAACTGCGTGTGCTCGCCGTTCTTGAGCGACTTCCGATAATTGATCGTCAAGTTGGCGGTAATCCTCAAAAGCCACGCCACGAATGGGACTCCGCGGGGTTCGTAGCGCGAAATAGCCTGGAAGGCTTTCAGAAATGTCTGGGCGGTCAGGTCCTCGGCGAGAGAGAAATCGCCGGTCAGGAAATATGCGTGGCGGAAGATTCTCGGTTTATGGCGCTCGTAGAGGCGGCCGAATGCCTCCCGGTTGCCGGCGACGGCGAGCGATATGAGTTGCTGATCATCGGTCTCTGCGAGGACAGACCGAAGCATAGACCACTCCTTATCGTCGGGCTCAAATGCTTGTGGAAGCGCCGCTCCAAGACCGCCTGCGCCGGCCGTGGCACAGGCCCCATGCAGGTCTCAGCTTCTGAACCCATTCTAAACCGATATACTATCCACGTCAAGAGTTTCTACAATAGATATGTAGGAATTGAAATTCCTATATGCACACAAAGACCAAGCGAAGCCTGTTGGCTAGAGACGTGAAAAGACCCTTTCCGCGTCCTCCTTCAGCGGTTGACACGCTGGTGAACGGTGCCTTAATAATTTGCGTGATTCGCTGGGAAGGAGTCCCGTATGGAATTCAAGGAAGTGGTGGGCCGCCGCCGATCGATACGCTTCTTCGAGCCCGACAAGCCTGTCGAGCGCGAGAAGGTGCAGGTGATACTGGAGACGGCGCGGCTGGCCTCGTGCGCCGTGAACGCCCATTGGCTGCGGGCTATTGTTGTCGAGAGGGACAAGATACCGCCCGACAAGCTGAACCAGCTGAAGACTCCCGTGGCGGCGCTCACACTGGACCTCGCGCCGATCCACATCTACTTCTTCTGCGACCTGGGCGTGGTCAAGCGGATCAAGGGCTCTCGATTGCGCGAGTTGGTCGATGCCGGCGCGCTGGCGCCGACGCATGGCTGGAGTCACAAGTTCGTCGATGAGTTTGTCTATCCGCAGATCCTGGAGCCCATGACGAACAACCTCCAGGGCTACCTCGCGGCGGCAATGGCAGACTGCGGGGGGGCGGCGCAGAACGCGCTCCTCGCCGCCTTTGACGAGGGCCTGGGCGCCTGCTTGAACACGCCGAACCCGGTGCTCACGAAGCAGGTCTTCGGCGTCCCGGACGACTGGGTATCGCTGTGGGTCATGCTAGTCGGCTATCCCGCGGAGTCGTGGGAGGCAGGCGGGCAGCGGCCCCGTCCCCCGTTCGAGGAGCTCTACTACGAAGGAGACATAAATACACCTTTCAGGCGGGACGCGGGCGTTGTCGAGAAGCTGAAGGCGGCCGGGATGATCACCCGGCCGGCGCCGTTGCCGGAGCGCCGTCAAGAGATCATGCAACTGGCCGAGCGGCTCAATCTGCCGACGTAGTTCAATTCCCGCTGCGCACCATGCCGTTCGCACCCCACCGCCCCGACAGATTCCTTCCGCCCGTGCGAATGGTTCGGCGTTCAGAATGAGAGGCGAGGCGATTTCCTCGATTCGAGACAGCGCAACCGTGCAGGCGTGGGTGAGCGGACTGCGCGAGCAGTGGGGCGAAGAGCCGGCCGACATGAGAGCCCGTATCGCGATCCTCCAACGCTTCTGCGCATCTTCATGCAGGGCGGAGTCGGGGGGCAGTGAACAGCCGCCGGAGGTGCCAGCGAATGGTGAATAGAGAACAGAGCCTCGCTACTCAGTATTCACTACTCACTTACAGCTAGACAGCCATCCCCTTCAGTCCCTGGAGGCCGCGAAGATGAGCGATCTCGCCCAGGTGCGTGAACCCGTGAGTGAGGCACATGTTTCCGATCGCGTTGGCGATCGGCATCTCGCCCAGCGGCTTGACCGTCGTCTTCTGTTCGAGGAACGCATCGTCGGCTGAGGCGAGGTAGGCGTCCGTCGCCTCCCAGACCGCGCTCATATACGTCTGGAAGTCGCTCTTCGGTTCAAGCCGAAGCGCCTGCGCGTCTTCGAGAGACATCCCGGTGCCCTGCGCGGTGCGGTGCAGGCCGAACTTCTCATCCCAGCCGCCCTCAAGCCAGACGGTTGGCTTTCGCTGGAGCACGAACTGGATGATGTTGTCCTCCGTGCGTACGTAGTGCCAGAGGATGAACGAAATTGGATGCCCCTTGTCGTTTGCACGCCAGGACATTTGCTGCGGCGTGAGATCGCCTATCGCGTCGTTGTACATATTGTGCATCTGCTTGAGGCTGGACCGTATGAAGTCGACGGTGGACATTGAGGTCTCCTTTCCTGTGACGCATCCCCCTCCACCGCGCCGCCTCACTGTTGGCAGTATACCCCGCGACGGTGACGCCGGCGTTGTCCACGCGGCGGGCAGCCGGACTGTCGCTGGGCTCGTAACCGTCTATCTGAGTTGATCTCGGGAACCCTTATCGGTACGGGTCCCAACCCACGTGCGCGTCGCGACCGTTATCGAGCGTTTGCGACCGTTCGGGGAACCATCGAGATAGCGATAGGCTGCCATTGATATCCTAATAAGATCCGAGTCACTTGGCATGGAGCCTTCGAGCGAATCGCGCGACCCACACGCCCGAAGCGGCGTTAGGTTATAATATGTCAAGAGGAGATAATCGGTCAACATGCTAGCGGACTCAAAATCGTCGCCAAGCCCGACACCCCCAGAGGAGACGGGTAATATCAACCACCGGCGCTGTGGAGCAAACACCAAGAACGGCCGACCTTGCGGCGGACGGCCCTCGGAGTCAGGCACCTGCTTCGCGCATGATCCCGCGCTCTCAGCAACACGCGAGGCGGCTCGGGTTCGCGGTGGGAAGAACTCGTCAAGCCGCGCACGCCTCGAAAAGCTGATGCCCGAGCGGTTGCGCCCTACGTTCGAGCTTCTTGAGAAGGCGGTGACCGAGGTGTATGAGGGGCGGCTGCCTCCCCAGCGAGCGTCAGCAATGGCGTCCCTCGCTGGCACTATGGTCAAGATTATTAAAGCTGGAGAGAAGGCGGATGGGAATTTCTCCCTGCCACCACAATTCCACTACAAAGGCGTGGACGAAAT
>VBEJ01000061.1 GCA_005882985.1 Chloroflexota bacterium | reverse complement strand
AGAAGAGTTTTGGCGCATGGTCGCTGAGAAGCTACCGCTGATCGCAAAAGAGCTGCGTCCGTAAGGACTGAATACGGGCTCGATTACGGCCGCGGCACCCCGCGGAACTCCGCTTGCGCCCGCGCCAGCAGGTCCGCATCCAGCACCAGGTCCACGCCCGTCATCGCCAGCCCCCGCGCCACCTGGAGCATTGCCTCGTGCGCGGCGTCCGTCGCGCTGATCTGCGTGAAGCCGGGCGTGTGGTTGAGCGCCATCGCGCCGATCGCGAACGTCGGATGGATCGAAGGCACCACCCAGCTCACGTTCCCCATGTCGCTGCTGCCGGTGGAATCGACCGGTATGTCCAAGAACTTTCGCCCGCGGTTTTCCGCGTTCGTTTTGTAGGCCACCGCCGTCGCCATGTTGTTGTTCATCGGCTCGTAAACGAACTCGGACCACTTCACCTCTAGCTCCGCGCCGCTCGCCTGCGCGCCCGCCTCGAAGCAGCGGATGACGCGCGCCTTCAGGTCGGCCAGGTAAGCAAGGCGTAGCGCGCGCACCTCGAAGCGCCCCTCAGCGCGGTCCGGCACAACATTGTGCGCCGACCCGCCGTACGTGATGATCCCGGCGACGCGGGCGTCCCGTCGCATGTGCTGGCGGAGCTGCGCGATCGCCTGGTATGCGGTCACGAGGCCGTCCAGCGCGTTAATGCCGGTCTCCGGCGCGACCGAAGCGTGCGCGGCCCGCCCCCCGTACGTCACCTCGCAAGACTCGACGCCGTACATCGGAGGAGCGTCGATGTCGAACGGCGCCGGGTGGGCGATCAACGCGGCATCCACGCCCTCGAAGGCGCCGCGCGCGATCATGATCGCCTTGCCGCCGATGTCTTCCTCCGCGGGCGTCCCAAGCACGATCAGAGTGACCGCGCCCGGCGAAACGGCGCCCTTGAGGCCGAGCGCACCGCCGAGGCCGGCCGTCGCGATGAGATTGTGGCCGCAGGCGTGGCCGATCTCCGGCAGGGCATCGTACTCGCACAGGTAGGCGAGCGTGACCGGCCCCTCGCCCCAGCGCGCGTGGAAGGCCGTCTCCAGGCCGAACGCGCCCCGCTCGACGGCGAACCCACGCTGCTCCAGCCGCCGCGCGAGGAGGCCGCTCGCGCGCTTCTCCTCCATCGCGAGCTCCGGATTCGCGTGAATCTCGCGCGAGATCTCGATCAGCTCGTCACGCGCATCGCCCACCGCTGCCTGCGCCGCAGCCTTAGCTCTGCTGATCAGCGAGCCTTCCGTTGTGGGCGTGGTCATGGCGCGCTCTATAGTACACGAGCCGGTGCTATAATTCGGCACGCGTTATGGAATCGTGGGTCGTTGGCTTCGATGGTGACACCGATGTCGAGCGCCATTCTGGCGCGGTCGAAGCGGCGACGGAAGAGACCCTCACGCCGGGGACGGGGCAGGCGCCGCCCCTACGCGTTCGCCTCATCTCCGACTACATCTGCCCGTGGTGCTACATCGGCCTCGCGCGCCTCGAGCAGCTGATGGACGAGTTTGCCATCGAGTTCGACGTAAGCGCGTATGAACTGCGCCCCGGCCTGCCGCCAGAGGGTCTTCTGCGCGAGAAGCTGCAAGCGAACCGCGTGTACCCGCCCGGCTACCTCGACAACATGCGCCAGACCGCGCGGGAAGCCGCGATCGAGATGAAGCGCCCTCCGCTGGTCCCAAACACCCGCCGGGCACACGAGGCGACAGAGTTCGCCAAAGAGGCAGGCCGGCTTCTGCCCTTCCATCGCGCCGTCTTCCGCGCCTACTGGGAGGCCGAGAAGAACATCGGCGATACAGAGGTGCTATGCCGTATCGGCGCCGAATGCAATCTCGATGCGGCCGAGCTGCGAGCGGCCCTGGAGGCCGGACGGTTCGCGGCGCAGGTCGAGGAGCAGATCGAGTGGAGCCGCGCCGTCGGCATCACCGGCGTCCCAACGTTTATCTTTGACGAGAAGTTCAGCCTGGTCGGCGCGCAGGACTATGAGGTCTTCCGCGACGTCGCGCACCGCATCGTCGAGCGCAGAGCCTCCGCGGAGAGCTAGAGCATGGCGACAACCGCGACGAAAGGGCCCGAAGCGCATGTAGGCGAGACCGTCGCGCAGGCGCGGGGCATCACACTCTCCGACCTGCGACAGGTCGTCCCCGGGCGCGGCATGCCCCCGGAAGCGCGCATCATGCGGTCGAACAACAACCTTGACGTCGCGCGCCACGACGACGGGCGGCTGTATTTCGCCTTCCGATCGGCGCCTACTCACTTCGCTCACCCCGCATGCCGCTTCTACGTTATGGCGAGCGATGACGGCGGCGAGAACTGGCAGCTCGAGGCCAAAATCAAACGCGGTCGCGACATTCGGGAGCCCCGCCTCCTCTCGTGGAACGGCCGTCTCTTCCTCTACTTCTTCGAAGCGGGGACGACCCCCTGGAAGTTCGAGCCAAACGGAATCTTCGCCTGCGAGCGCCGGCCCGACGGGATATGGACGGAACCAGTGAAGATTTCGCCGCCTGGTTACGTCGTCTGGCGTACGAAGGTCGTGAACGGTGTGCCGTACATGACTGCGTACAGCGGCGGCGCCAACCAGTACCAGGATACGGACGAAGAACTCGGCGTCGAGCTGTTAACGACGACTGATGGGTACCGCTGGACGCCGGTCAATAGCGCCCGCTTAACGGTCTATCGGGGCGGCGGCTCTGAATGCGACTTCGAGATCGCCGATGACGGGACGCTCTACGCCGTCATCCGCAACGAAGGCGGCGCCGACGGCTACGGGTCCCTCATCTGCCGCGCGCCCGCTGATGATATCACCGACTGGCGCTGCCGTCTCAACCCCCGCAAGTTCGACTCCCCGCTCGTCTTCAAGCACGCGGACGAGATCTACATCCTCGGCCGACGCCATCTGCGGGGTTACGGCTACTACGACCAGCGCTGGCCGTTTCTCTCGACGGCGCGCAAGCGTTTCGCTTACCAGCTTTTGTACTGGCTCTCGCGAAAGCGCACGTCGCTCTGGTGGATCAACAAAGACACGCTGCGCGTGAAACGCATTCTCGACCTCCCGTCGCGCGGAGATACGTGCTTCCCGGCGATGGTGCCGCTGAACGAGAGGGAGTACCTCGTCTACAATTACTCGTCCCCGCTGGAAGGGCCGGACAAGTTCTGGTTTTGGGGCCAGGTAACCCAGACGAGGATATACTCGCAGGTGCTGACATTCGATAAGGCGAGGGAGCTAGGAGCCAGTGGCAAGGAGCCAGAAGGTTAGGAGTAGAGGAGATTATGGACTTTCGATTCAACGATGAAGAAGAGACGTTCCGCACCGAGGTAAAGGAGTTCCTCCGCGCGGAGCTGCCCTCCGGCTGGGACGAGCAATTCGACGCCGAGAGCGAGATGGGAATGGCTGCGCAGGGGGACTTCGCGAAGCAGTTCCAGAAGAAGCTGGCGAACAGGGGCTGGATCGCGCTCCCCTGGCCGAAGGAGTACGGCGGCGCGGGCGCTTCGGTAATGACCCAGATGGTCTACAACGAAGAGATGGCCTATTCCGGCGCGCCCACCGGCTTCAACATGGGCGTTGCCTGGGTGGGCCCTTCGCTGATGATCTACGGAACCGAGGAGCAGAAAAAGCGGTTCATGCCGCGGATAACAAACCTCGATGACACCTGGTGCACCCTCTATTCCGAGCCCGGCGCGGGGTCTGACCTGGCCGCCCTGCAGACAAGGGCCGTCCGCGACGGCGACGAGTGGGTAATCAACGGCCAGAAGATCTGGACCTCGGGCGCACATCGCTCCAACTGGGGCTGGCTTGCAGCGCGCACGGACCCGGAGGCGCCAAAGCACAAGGGCCTCAGCATGTTCCTCGTGCCAATGGACTCGCCCGGCATTACGATTCGACCGCTGATCAATATGGCCGGGCAGCACGGCTTCAACGAGGTGTTCTTCGAGGACGTCCGCATCCCCGCCGACATGCTCGTCGGCCAGCAGAACATGGGCTGGTACCAGCTTGCCGTGGCCCTCGACTTCGAGCGCTCGTCGATCGCTGGCTCGGCGCGGGCACGGCGTCTATGGGAGCAGTTGCTGGCGTTCACGCGGGCGGACGGTCAATTCGTCGGCGCGAAGCCGGAGATTCGTCACCGGCTCGTCGAAGTTGGCATCGAGATCGACGTCGCCCAGTTCCTCTCGTACCGCGTGGGCTCGATGCAGCAGGCTGGCAAGATCCCGAACTACGAGGCGACGATCGCCAAGCTCTATTCCACGGAGCTCGGTCAGCGATTGGCGGGCAGTGGGATCGAGCTGCTCGGCATGTATGGCCAACTGCACCCGAAGAGCAAGCACGCCCAGCTGAAGGGGCGCATGGAGCGCTACTACCAGCTAAGCGTCGCTGAGACGATCGCCGGCGGAACGAGCGAGGTAATGCGCGGCGTCGCGGCCATCCGGGGGCTCGGCCTCCCGCGCGGCTAGAAGACTTAAGCCCCGAGGGGGGTAACGATGCGTGGCCGGCCAGCATCCTGCTAGCAGACCCATGAGGATGCAGAAACGGCCGGACCCCGAAGAAGTGCGCCGCACCCGCGACTTCTACGACTGGTGGGCGCCGTTCTACGACGCCACCAACTGGCTCGCCGCCCGCCTGCGTGGCGCCTCCGACTTCACCGAGCGCCGCAAAGCTGTCGAGCGGCTGGGGCTGGCACCTGGAATGCGCGTCCTGGAAGTCAGCTGCGGAACGGGAACAAACCTCCCCCTGTTAAGCGAGGGTGTCGGGCAAGTGGGGCTTGTCACTGGCATCGACATATCGGCACGGATGCTCCGGCGCTGCCGCAACAAACTGCGCCGAAAGAGCGACGAGGCGAGCCTGCTTCTGGGCGACGCCGCGAAGCTGCCGTTTGCCGACGGTTCGTTCGACGCGGTTTTCCACCATGGGGGGATCGCCGAGTTCCCGAACAAGCGCGCAGCGATCGCTGAGATGGCGCGAGTCGCGAGACCCGGCGGCAAGGTGGTCATATGCGACCCCGGCCTGCCCTTCGACCGGCCCGTGCGCTGGATCAACCGGCAGCTGCTCAAGCTTCAACCCGCCTACGCCGCCCCGCCGCCCGTGCGGCACCTGCCGAAGACGGCCCAATCCGTGCACGTCAGCTGGATCCGCGGCGACGCCTGGTACCTCCTGGAATTCGTCAAAGCCTGACGGCCGTCATAACCCGCCCTCTGGGCGGAGCCGATCGCGCACTAAGAGTAGTCCTTCCCCAGAAGGGCACATCGACGAGCCCCACTTGCCCCGTTGGCCGCTTGCCCTCCCCTTTCCACAAAATTACGATTGACAAAACTAGAACATTTGTCTAACGTTTGCTCCAAGTGGTTCGTATCCTGCACTTCGCCGACCTCCACCTGGACCGCTCCTTCGCCGGCCTCAGCGTGGCGCCGAGCGAGGCGGCTAAACGGCGCGAAGAGCTCCGCGCCGCCCTCCGCCGCATCGTCGACCTCGCCCTCGAACTGGATGTCGATGCTCTCACCGTAGGCGGAGACCTCTACGAACACGAGCGCGCCGGCCCGGACACCGGCAACTTCATCGCCGCCGAATTTGCCCGGTTCGCGCCCAAGCCCGTCCTCCTAGCCCCCGGAAACCACGATCCCTACGTCCCGGACAGCCTCTACTGGCGCCTCGAGTGGCCCCCTAACGTGCACATATTCCAGACGATGTCCTGGGAGCCGGTGGAACTGTCCGACACGCTCACCCTCTGGGGCGCCGGTCACCGCGGCCCCGCGGTCCGCGACAACCTCCTCGCGACGCTAAGCGTCGAAGCCGGCCGCACGAATATCGCCCTCGTTCACGCCTCCGACATCTCGGCCGTACCGGAAGGCAAGCCCGCGCACTGTCCGTTCACCCGCGAAGACATCGAGCGCTCCGGTCTCGATTTCGCGCTCCTCGGCCACTACCACGAGCTTCGCCTGCGCCCCCAGGAATTTCCCCGCTACGCCTACCCGGGCAGCGCCGAACCGCTCGACTTCAGCGAAGCGGGCGATCACTACGTTCTTCTGCTTACGGCGAACGGCCAGGGCATTTCCTGCGAGCCACGCAAGATCAATGAGGTCGTCTACCAGGCGAGCACTGTCGACATCACCGGCATGTCCACTTCAGATGCCATCCGTAAGGCGATCTGCGCTCTCGCCGAGGACGAAGCCGCCGCGCGTGCCATTATGCGCGTAACCCTCACCGGCCAGCCCGAGTCCGACCTCGATCTCGACCTGAACGCGCTCCTCCAGAGCACCCATGATCGCTTTCGCTACCTCGATCCCATCATCGACAAGACCGACACCCCGTTTGACCTCGAGCAGATCCAGGAAGAGTCGACCACCCGCGGCGCGTTCGTCCGCATGCTCCAACAGCAAAAGGCGGCCGCCCCGCCGGCGGATCTGCCCGTCCTCCAGAATGCGCTCCACTTCGGCCTGCGCGCTTTCGCCGGACAGGAGATCAGACGCCGGTGAAGCTCAGCCGCATCGAAATCCAGGCCTTCGGCTGCCTCAGCGATTTCGCCGAAGAGATCGCCCCGGGCCTGCACATCTTCCACGGCCCGAATGAGTCAGGCAAATCAACCCTCCAGCAGGCCATCCTGGCGCTCCTCTATGGCTTCTACGAAGGCGATCGTGCTAAGTCGGTCGAGAACGCCGCCCGCCAGCGGTTCATCCCCTGGAAGCACCCACGCTACACGGCGCGCCTAGAGTATGAGTTGCGGGATGGCCACGGCTATCGGGTCACCAGGGACTTCGCTGACGATGACAACCCGACAACCGTTTCAGACATCGTGACGGGCCGCCCCGTGACAGACGAATTCGGCCGGGGCCGCCACGGCAACGTTCCCTTCATGCGCAAGCAACTCGGTATGACCCGCCGCGTCTTCGAATCCTGCGCCTTCGTCTCGCAGGGCGAGCTCCTCCAGATTACCGGTGAGGGCCGCGTCACTCCCCAGGAGATGGGCGACGCGATTATTAGCCTCGCAGACACTGCGCGCCGTGACGTATCTGCCCAGAAGGCCATCGAGCGCCTGAGCGACGTGCTCAAGAAACAGGTGGGTGGACCGGCTGCGCGGGCGACTCCGCTCCCGGTTGCCCGGAACGGCCTTGTCGCTGCGAAACGAGAACTCGAAGAGATCGACCGCGTCCGCCAAGAGGTCGCCGCCGACGCCGAAGACCTCGAACGGACGAAAGAGCAGGCGCGTACCCTCGAAGAGTCCGTCGCCCGCAACCGCTACCTGCTCTGCATGACCGAGCTTGGCGAGCTGGAGGGCCGGAAGAATCGCCACGCCCGTCTCGATGAACAGTCGCGGCACTTTCAAGGGCAGCTCGAGTCGGCGAGTAGGTTCGCCGACTTCCCGGCGAACGAGCGCGACGAGCTCGTCCGATTCTGGGATTCATTACGGGAGCTGCGCGAGCGCCTCGTGAGCGAGCAGCCCGAGACGGAGAAACAGCGCCGGCGCCTCGATGAGCTGACCGAACGCCGGCAATCGCTCACTCGGCAGGAGACCGAGCTGGCGCGCCTTCGCCGCTACCCCGCCGAGCGGCAGCCGGACATCGACGCGCTTGTTCAGCATTGGCGCGGCGCCGAGACGATCTACCGCGAAGCACAAGCTCGTTCCGAGACTGCGACGCGTGATGCAGCCCCTCTTCGCGAGGAGCATGCCGGCCTTGCCCTCCAAGTCGGCGCCCTTTCAGCCGAAGACATCCGCACCGTGACCGAGCGCCTGCGTTCGCCAGCCCGGCCAAACCCCGCACTTCTTCGCGCACTGCTCTCTGCACCCCTTGCGCTCGCTCGCGTACTCGGTCACGCGGCCCTCTCCGCCGTGCGCTTTGTCTTGCGCCGGCCCCATCCTTCAAGCAGCGCCTCATCCGCGCTGCCCACCATCTCTCCGCTCGCCTCGATTTCCCCGGCTGAAGCGAGCCGCCTCTTGCAGGCCCATCTCCGCTACCTCGAGGTCGCTCCCGTCGTTCAAAAGGCCGAGGCCGAGCAGGCGGCTGCCCAGCGGGGCACTATCGATCGCGACGCCGCAGCCGCCCAACTCCGCCACGCCCTGGAAGGCCTCGCGGACGACCTGACAGATTTGGAGTCCGCCTGCTCGCAGTTCTCTGCTCGCGCCGCATCCCGTAAGCAGCTCGATGTGATCTCCAGCCAGCTCGAAGCGCTCGAGGCGGAAAGCGAGTCGCTGCGCGACACGGTAAGCCGCTTCATTGCTGATGGAGACCGTTTGCGCAGACAAGAGAGCAAGCTCACCCAGCGCCTGACGGCCCTCCTCGGGCGGGGCGGAACGCTCGAAGACCTCTTCTCCAGCTTCGAGGCCGCCTGCGGACAGCACCGCCTTCATGTGGAAGCCGTTCGCTCCCTGCGCGAGATCGAGAATACTCGCGGCATTGTCCTCGAAGGCAGATCGCCCGCCGAACTTGAAGAGATGATCGCCCGGCGCCAGGAGGAAATCGCCGCCTGCATTGCGGGTAACCCCTCGCTTGATGGAGCGCGCTCCAACGCTCGCGCGGAAGCCCTTAAGGAAACGCTCGCACGTGAAGAGCGCGAGCTAAGGAACCTCGATCTTCGAATCGAGAGCCTTAGCACGCGCAGTAGCACCCGCCTTAGCGGCCTCCGCTCTCGCGCCGAGGTCGAGGAGGAGGTCCAGCAGCACACGAACGAAGTCGCCGCGCTCGAGGAGTTCGGCCGTGCGCTGACTGTCGCCCGAGAGGTCATAGACAAGGCGATGACTGAGGCCCATCGGGACTTCGCGCCCAGCGTCGGCCGCTTCCTCAGCGATGGCCTATCGCGCGTAACCGGCGGCCGTTACCAGAAGGCCATGCTCGACCCTGCCACCTTCCGCGTGACCACCGAAGTTCCGGAAACGGGCCGTCTCGTCGACGTCGACGTCCTGAGCCAGGGCACGCAGGCGGCCGCCTACCTGCTCCTCCGCGTGGGCCTCGCTCAGCACATGAGCTCGATGTCCGAACCGGTCCCGCTCCTGCTCGATGATCCCCTCGTGGATCTCGACGACCTCCGCATCGACAACGTCCTCGACCTTCTCCTGGACCTCGTCCACGAGCGCAATCTGCAGATCCTGCTCTTCACCAAAGACGAAGCCACCCGCCGCTGGTTCGAGCGCAGCTGCGCCGAGGACCCATCCTGCCGCGTCACCCATCTCCAGCCGATCTCCGGGCGAGTCCCCGTGGCCGTCTCGCCTCGCGTTCAGGAGGCCGCGCGCAGCACTGAACAGCCGCGCCTTCAAATGAACGGCGGCTCCGGCTTCTAACGAGAGCTCAGCGCGGCAACACGTCCGGCACGGACCCAATGAAATAGCCCTGCGCGCGCAGCCCGTCGATGATCGCCTGTAGCGCCGGCCCGTCCTGCGATGCCGAGCCCACATGGAAGACGTAGATCGCCCCCGGCTCCGCCTGCTCTAAGCAGCGCTGGATGATCGCGCCCGCGGACCATCCCATCCAGCCGCGCGAGTCAACCGTCCATAAGACGTTGTAGGCGTAGCCGCGCGCGCCCACGTCCTCGTTCACAGAAGCATCGAAGGCGCCATAAGGTGGACGAAAGTAGGGCTTCGTTGTCGCTCCCGTCAGTTGCCCTACGATCGCCTCTGTCCGGTCCAGCTCCTCCCAGCGCTGCTCCCGCGTCAGCGGCGTTGTCTTAGTCGCGGCACCGGTCATCGACGCGTGGTCGTATGTGTGGTTGATCAGGTGGTGGCCGTCCCTCACCATCCGCTGCAGAAGCTCCGGGTTCCGCTCCGCCCAACGGCCCGTCATTCCGAAGCTCGCGTGTATGCCGTTCGCCGCAAGGGTATCGAGAATCTGCGAGGCGAACCCGGCGTCCGCTCCCGCGTCGAAGCTGAAGGCGACGATCTTCCGGCTCGCGTCGCCCTTGCGTATCACGAGCGCCGGGGTGCCCTCGGGCGGAAGAGTCATTGTCGGTGCCGGCGTAGTCAGCGGTGGAGTCGTCGGGGCGGCCTGCGGCGAGGGAGTCGGCGTGACGGCGGGCGTGGGCGGGATCGGTTTCGCCGAAATCGTCATGGACGGCGACGGCAAGCGTGAGGGACTGGCGGAGAGCGACGCGCCCGTTCGACTGCCGCAGCCGGCCGCGGCCAAGATGAGCACGCCGATGACTGCGAGCCAGTAGCTGCGCCGATTCACAACGATCTCCATTATGACAACGAACAGCTCGCGATAATGGAAGCGTGCCGCGGGCGCGTTTTTTCATTATTTGAGGCGGCCCTCGGTCTATCGGGTTAACAGGGTTGACTGCAGACGCGGTTCAGTGGGTATACGCCCGCGTCAGACGGTTCCCTTCCCCGGCCAGACGGCGCTTGTTGCTTCGCCCCGCTCCCACTCGCCCCTGCCTTCTCTCAGCGCTTCCAGAAGAAAAGCCACGCGAGCGGGAAGGTCTGGGTCCTGCCCGTGCACGCGCTTTACATACGCAAGCGCCAGATGCAGCAGTTCTTCATCGGTGATCGAGGGTGCCGTTGCCGATCCATATCTGGGAATCATCGGAAATCCACTCTCTGGGTTGACTCGGCGCTTTGACTCGGCTGCCCACGTATCGTAATCCGGCGGCGGCCCAGTCGCGCCCTTAGATTAGCGGCCTCGTCGGGTCGCAGCATAGGAAATGTCTCAGAAAATAGTTGGAATACCGCGCGCGGACTCAATTCACCCCTTCTTAACCCACCGCTGCGGCGCGTTCACCGGCCTTTTGACCTTGGCCCGCTAGCATAGAGACGACTCCAATACCATGCACGAAGCCCAGCTTAAACGCCTTACCGAAGACGACCTCCTCCTAGCGGCCATCTCGATCGTGAAAGCCACCGGGGAGGACGGCTCGGACTTTGTCCCGAGCGTAGCCGCCGTGTTCGAGGCCCTCTTACGGCAGCACGAAGCCGAACGCCACGAGCATTAGACGAAGCGGCGGACGACCCGCATCCCGCCGAACGCCATTACAAGTACCACGGGGACGATGAGCACCGTCGGCAGCACCCCGCCCGGGTTCAGTGCGCGGTGCTTTTCGACGTGCATTTGAATCGCCGGGCTAACCGCGAGCGGGCTGTTGGCCACCAGCGCAGGCGGAGCCGGCAGGACGACTACGTACGAGGCTACGTCGCCCGCTAGCACCGTCTTGACCGTCCACGTCTGGCTCGCTGTCGCCCCCGTAGCGATCGGCGCTACGGCTTGCGTCCGCTCTGACGACCAGTCCTCGGGGTCCACGTACGTTCCTCCGTCAACCGCCACGAAAGCGAGATTCGCGATCAGTGCCGGCGTTGCCTCGGAGCCCGCGTTCCTGATCTCCGAGGTGAATGTGAAGCTATCGCCGGTCACTGCCGAGACGTTTGACTTGCTGACCACCACCGTTAGCTCGCCGACGGCAATTGGTGCGCCGTTCATTTCGGCTGCCGCGTGCCTGCGCGCTCCGAGCGCGATGGCAAACAACGCGACCATGGCAACCAGCGCGACAAGGCCGCCTCGGCGGATCATCTGCCGAAGCTTCCCTGCAGACGCAGCCGGCCCGCCGCGATGAACGCCACGCCAGTCATCGCGATTGCCCAAACCGCCGGCGCGATCAACAGGTCGAGGTCCTCGCCCCAACCATGCTCCTTCACAATTGCCCGGTGCAGGAAAGTCGAGCCCGCGGTCATCGGGTTCGTCTGCGTGATCAGATCTCCGAACCAGCCGCCGAGGGGCAACTGAGTCGGCGCCAGCAGCAGGACGAAGATGAAGAAGGCAACGGCGAGGCTCAGGCGGTTCGAACCGGAAAATATGCTGACAAGTAGCCCGAGCGAGACGAATCCGATCACCAGCAGCGTTCCCACCACGAGCGCTCCGAGCATCGCGTCCGCGAACACCCCCTCGCCCTCCCTGAGCACCCAGATGTAGGGGATCGCGACAATCAGCAGCACCGGCCACATCGAGACGGCAGCGAGATACTTGCCGAGCGCGACCTGCCCGCGTGGCACCGGCGTGACGAGCAGGCTTTCCAGCGTCTCCCGCTCGCGCTCACCGCTCACACAATCGGCCGTGAACAGCAGGCTCACCCCGACCGCGAGGGCCATTGTTATCTGCGCCAGCAGGTTCACCGTGTCGCGCTGATCGATGATGTTCAGTTCTTCATTCGAGGCTGCCAGGTACGTGAGCAGGCTGAGCAGCAGGCTCGTGCCAATGACGATCGCAGGCCCCCGCGCGGACAGCCAAATGTCGCGCAGCTCCTGCCCGGCGATGACCAGCCAGCCGCCGCCCGCCCCGGCGGCAAGTTGCAGTGCCGGCTCTCGGCGAACGTCTTCCGGGGTGAGCGTCGTCATGCTCCCGCCTCGCCCGTTAGCGCCAGGAACGCATCGCTCAGCTTTCCGCCTTCGAGTTCGAAAAACAGGATCGGGATGCCCGCCTCGAGCAGCGCGCGGATGGGCGCGTTCGTGTCCGAACCGTCAAGCGTCGCGCTGATCAACCCCCGGCCGCCGTTAACGGCCTGGGCGTCGCCAACCCCCGGTGCCCGCTTCAGCGCCGATAGTGCGCTCTCGTGGTTCTCCTCCGGAACGCGCACCCGTGCCGTCCGCGGCGCCGCCCGCCGCTTGATGTCCGCGACCGGCCCCTCAGCAATGACTTCGCCGCGATTAAGAATGATCACTCGAGAGCACACCTCCTCAACCTCATCCAGGAAGTGGGTGCTAAGGATGACAGTCGCGCCACGCTCCGTCGCCGCCTCGCTGATCAGCGCGAGTATCTGCCGCTGCCCGGCCGGGTCCAGACCGAGCGTCGGCTCGTCCAGGAAGAGTACCCTCGGCCGGTTCACCAGCGCCCTCGCCACACCGAGGCGCTGCCTCATCCCCCGACTGTACATGGAGATCGGTGATGCGGCCCGCTCGGCGAGACCGACTTCCGCCAGCAGCGTCTTCGCCGTTTCGCGCGCGCTTTTCCGCGATTGCCCGAACAAACGCGCGAAGTACTGGACGAACTCCTCTCCGGACTGGTGGAGCGGATAGCCCGCGCTTTCCGGCAGCACGCCGATCCGCTGCCGTATGGCGCTCGGCCTCGTATACGGTATCCCATCCACGGCAAAGCTTCCGCTGTCCGGCGCGTAGATCGTGGTTAAAATGCGGATCGCCGTCGTCTTGCCCGCCCCGTTCGGCCCAAGTAGCCCGATCACCTCTCCCGGCGCCGCATCGAGCGAGAGCCCTCGCACAGCCCGCGTTTCGCCGAACGCCTTCGAAATCCCGTCGACCGCTAAACTCGCTTGTGCCATCTGCACCTCAAACCCGCTCACACGTCACCAATAGTAACGCCGCTTGATAAAGATGCGATGAAGCGCGCCCCTAGCGAATGCCCGTGTCGTAGTGAAGAGTGACCGAAACGAAGGTGTTTGCAGGCACCGTCACGGTCTGGGGCTCCGGGCGCGGCAGTCCCTGCTCATCGCCCTGCGGTTCGATGTAGTACTCGCCGGGCGAGAGGCCCACGTGAAAACGCCCGTCATCGTCGGAATCGAAGGTGAACACCCGCTGCGTCCGCGCCGCATCCCACACGACGATCGTCGCCTCATATGGTTCCTCGCACGACACTCCTTCCCGCTCGACGGGACAAGTCGGCCCGAGAAGCACCTGCCCCTCTATTCCCGAGGTCGCCCCAGCCGTCGCGGTTGTCGTCGTGGCCGTCGTCTCGGTTGGAGACGATACGTCATCTCCGTCATGGCAGGCGGCCAGCAGGGCAATAGCGGCGAACGCTACCAGAAGGGTCCGGCTCATATCGGCACCTAATGTAAAAGACGTGTGCAGCGCTGAAACAGTTCCCACCATAAGCCCTTTCTTGTCGATCGGTTTCCTTTCGCCCAGAATTGCAGCGGGTTTGCAGAATGAATAGGAAGCGTTTCGGCATTATCCTTCTGATTACCGCCACCGTTGGCCTACCGCGAGCGCAGTCAGAGGCCTCCAGCGATACCATCGCCTTCCACCGGTACAATCCCGAAACTGGCAGTCAGGACATATACATGATGGACGGTAGCGGGACCATCCTTGCCCAGCTCACGAGCGATTCCTTGAATGAAAGCTCGCCCGCCTGGTCGCCCGACGGTCAGAAGATCGCGTTCCAGGTATCAACGCCCGGGTCTAGTGAGTCTACTATCCATATCATGGATGCGAACGGAGGTAACGCGTCGGCGCTTCCAATCTCATCGCCGCCCTCGTCTGAGCTTTTTCATCCGGAATGGTTGCCCGATGGTAGGAGAATTGCCTTCACCGCACTGACTCCTTATCTCGATACCACTGCCAACAACGACGTATACGTTGTTAATTCAGATGGCGCAGATTTAACTCCCGTTCTAACTGGTCCAACGGACGATTGCTGCGCCGTTTGGTCTCCTGACGGCACGAAAATAGCGTTTTTGCGCAATGAAGGCGGCCTTGGTGTCGTCTATCTCATGAATTCGGACGGAACTGAGTTGATCGGGAGATCTGGGCCGGGCGGCGTTGGTCCTCCCACCTGGGCACCCGACAGCAAGTCGATCGCTGTCTCATGGACGGCGGGTCCCGGTGACAGCGCCCTTTATTCGTTGGATGTTCCCGGCACGAGCGCGGTGAGGCTAACTGCCGGGTCGGAGCCCTACGAGGGACTGAGATGGTCACCGGATGGAGAAAGAATCACGTTCAGCCGGGGAGAGCTGTCAGGTGACATCCACGTGCTGACCGTGGATTCGGGTGAAGAGACAAAACCTTACTAACTCGAAAGAACTAGTAAATGGCGGCGCCGACTGGAGGCCGCTTGGCTCAAACACGGTAATGTTCCCTCGATCTGGCGGTCCTTCTGCGTACGACAACTCGTGGGAAGGACTGTTCGGAATCGGCTAGTCGCTTTCATGCTTGGCTTTGTCGTAGTTTCGCTCTGCCGGCGAAGGGCACGCGGTCCAATATAAGTCTGGTTCTCCAAGCGTGATTGCCTCGGCAACAGAAGGGGCCAGCTACGAACGCTGGCACCAACCGTTAGAGTCGAACTCACGACCTGCAGTACCCGTTGGCGGACCAGCACGGCGACCTCCTCGAGCATCGCCCTTCGCTGATTTACCCGCGCTGCCGCCTGTCGAATGTGTTTGCAATGCCCAACTCCTATTGTTGCGCCTTTGTGAGTAGATCGGCGTGCAGCTGGGGTCGTCGTTCATTGTAGAATCGTTGGCATGTCGGGAAGGCCGTTCATGCTTTCGCTTAAGCTGGGGTGGTACCTCCTTCGCCAGAAGCTCCGCGGCAACGAGCGCTTTCCTTTGACGATGATCCTCGAGCCGCTCGAGTCCTGCAACCTCACTTGTACTGGATGTGGGCGCATCCGCGAATACGAACCGATCCTCGAGCGAAGGTTATCTGTCGAGCAGTGCTTGAGCGCGGTCGAGGAATGCGACGCCCCCGTCGTCTCGATCGCCGGCGGCGAGCCTCTGATGCACGATCAGATTGGCGAGATCGTTTCTGCCATCGTTGCGCAGAGGAGGTTCGTTTACCTATGCACGAATGCGCTGCTGTACAAAAAAGCGCTCAAGATCATCCGTCCTTCGCCGTACTTCGCTTTCGTGGTGCACCTCGATGGCCTCCGAGAGACCCACGACATCGCCGTTGAGCGAGAAGGCGTCTATGACGTCGCCATTAGAGCGATCAAGGAGTTCCGCAAGGCCGGGTATCGCGTATGCACGAACACTACGCTGTTCAGTGGCAACAAGCCGGAGGAGTACCACCGCCTGTTCGCCATGCTGCACGACATGGGCGTCGAAGGAATGATGGTGGCCCCGGGGTTTCAGTACAAGGAAGTGGCGCACCACGATATTTTTATGCAGCGAGGGGAGGCGCACTCCTTTTTCCGCCGCGTGTTCGACGGCTGCCGCGCGGGGCTTCGCTTCTACAACAACCCGCTCTATCTCGACTTTCTCATGGGCAAGCGCGAATACGAATGCAGTCAGTGGTCCACGCCGACGTATACACCAGCCGGTTGGCGAAAGCCGTGCTATCTCATCGCCGACGAGCATACCTCCTCTTTCCAGCAATTGATGGAAACGACCGATTGGAAAGCGTATGGCTTTGGTCGAGATCCTCGCTGCGACACCTGCATGATGCATTGCGGCTACGAGGGTTCGGCCGTACACGAGGCGATGGCGAAGCCTGCCGCGCTGGCAGAGCTTGCCTGGCGATCGGTCCGTCCCGGGGTGGGCCGCAAGAACGTTTCTGCCAGGTGATAGCGGTTTTCGCGGCGATGGAGATCGAGGTGAAGGCCTGCCTCACCTGGACCAGCAACATCCGCCAGACTGAATTACAAGGCTTTCCCGTGTACGAGACCGAAGGCGCCGTGATTTGCCAGACAGGCATCGGCATCCGTGCGCGGGACGCCTCGGAAGCTACGCTCGCCTGCTACGAGCCCGCTGTCGCCCTGTCCGTCGGTGTCGCGGGTGGCTTGTCGCCGAAGCTACGCGCCGGGGAGCTGGTCATCTGCGAGCGCGTCGATCACGAATCACATCGCCACTCTGGCTTCGACGCTATTGTGCTCTCGCATGCCGGACTCGTCGAGGCAGCCGTGGCGGCTGCTCTTGGGATGCGCCTTTCGGTCTCGACCGGCTCCTCCATCACGGTCGACGAGTTAGCCACTGGCGCCGACGAGAAGTCGGCGCACCATGCCTGGAAGGGCCACGACATTGTCGAGATGGAGAGCTTCTGGGTCGGCGAGGCGGCGGCGAAGCGAGGGCTTCCGTTCCTTGCCGTACGCGCGATCTCCGATGACGCGGCCGAGCCGTTAGTCATGACAGGGGCGATGAAGCCGGACGGGAACTTTGACCAGCAGGCTCTCCTGGACTACGTACATGAACATCCGGAAGTTGCATCGCACGTCGCCAGACAATACGAGGCGGGCCGGCTGGCGTTGAGCAACCTAACCGTCTTCCTCGCCGCCTTCCTCGCGCCGCTCATCCAGCACTTCCAAAGCGGCGTCCGCTGATGCAGCCAACGGCTTTTGGCGCCTCGACGAGTATGCGGCCCGCGCTCGACGAGGCGATCCGCCGTACCCAGGACTACTTCCTGCGCACGCAGCGTGCGGATGGCTACTGGGTCGGCGAGCTAGAAACGAACGTCTGCATGGCGGCGGAATACCTGCTCCTGACTCACTTTCTCGGGATTGCAGACGATGAACGCTGGCGGAAGGTCGTCACCTATCTCAAGGGCCGGCAGTCAGCCGACGGCACTTGGACGATTTACTTCGGCGGCCCGCCGGACCTGAATGCCACGGTCGAGGCGTACTTCGCGCTCAAGTTGGCGGGCGCTTCGCCCGACGACCCGTACATGCGTCGCGCCCGCGAATTCGTGCTCTCGGCCGGAGGCATCCCGCGTGTGCGAGTTTTCACGAAGATCTGGCTGGCCCTGTTCGGTCAATGGGACTGGCGCGGCGTTCCCGCCTTGCCGCCGGAGCTCATGTTCCTGCCGCGCTGGTTCCCGCTGAATATCTACGACTTCGCCTCATGGGCGCGCGCGACAATCGTGCCGATGCTGATTATCCTCACCGAGCGACCGGTCTGCCCGATCCCGGAGAACGCTCGCATCGACGAACTATACCCTCGGGGCAGGAAACAGACTCCATACAGCTTGCCGAAGCCAAAGAACAGGCTCTCCTGGAATGGATTCTTCGACGCGGCGGATTCCGTGCTACGAAGCTACGACCGCGTTGCCATCAGCCCGCTGCGAGAGGCAGCCTATCGCGTGGCGGAGCGCTGGATTCTCGCCCGGCAAGAAGCGGATGGCTCTTGGGCAGGCATCCAGCCGCCGTGGGTGTACTCGCTTATCGCGCTCAAGCTGCGCGCCTACTCGCTGGACCATCCCGCGATGAACAAGGGAATCGAGGGATTTGAGGGCGCGTGGTCGATCGAAGACGGCGAGATCTTCAACCCGCAGGCCTGCCTCTCGCCCGTGTGGGACACTGCCCTGGCGATGATTGCGCTTCTGGACTCCGGCCTTCCGGACGGTCATCCGGCGCTCGTGCAGGCAGGGCGGTGGCTGCTTCGTGAACAGGTGCTGACGGGCGGCGACTGGCAGGTAAGGGCGAAAGGGCTCGAGCCCGGCGGCTGGTCGTTCGAGTTCGAGAACGACATCTATCCCGACACCGACGACACAGCCGCCGTGATGATCGCCCTCGCACGAACGGAGCTGCCCGAAGCGCGCAAAGCCCTCGCCTTGGAGCGGGGCGTGCACTGGCTGCGGGGAATGCAGTCGGCCAACGGCGGCTGGGGAGCGTTCGACAAAGACAACACGCGGCGGATAGTCAACGAGATCCCCTTCTGCGATTTCGGCGAGGTAATCGACCCTCCCTCTGAAGACGTAACGGCGCATGCTTTGGAGGCTCTCTCGTTGTTTGGCGAGGGCAGATCCAGCCGGCCTGCGCTACGGTATCTCCGCCGCGAGCAAAGGACCGATGGTAGCTGGTTCGGCCGCTGGGGGGTGAACCACATCTACGGGACTGGCGCCGTGCTTCCGGCGCTGGCCGCCGCCGGCGAAGATATGTCTCGGCCCTACGTCCGGCGAGCGGTCAGGTGGCTTTTGGCGCGGCAAAACCACAACGGCGGCTGGGGCGAAAGTTGTTCGAGCTATGTGGACCCTTCATCCATCGGGCGAGGACCAAGCACCGCGTCGCAGACGGCGTGGGCGTTGCTTGGCCTGCTGGCCGCGGGTGGGGACTCGAGTGATGGGATTATCGCCAAGGCCGTCCAACGGGGCGCCGGGTATCTGGTCGAGACCCAAGAAGAGGACGGGCAGTGGCTGGAGGACGAGTTCACGGGCACGGGGTTTCCCGGGGATTTCTACATCAAGTACCACTTGTACCGCAATTACTGGCCGCTAATGGCGCTGGGCAGGTCGCGACTTCATTTGCTATCTTAGCATCGCCACCGTCGCGCCCGAACTTGGGATCGCTGCTAATCCCTTGGTTGCGAATGATATGACCGTGAGTGTTAGATTCAGTGCCAATTGGTGCCTGGCGGGACGGCACCTAGCTGAGATTCGAACTCACAACCTGCGGTTTGCGAAACCGCTGCTCTACCACGGAGCTAGGTTCGCGTCCATTTCACACGCCATCCCGCCACATGAATTCGGTGGCGGACCTGCCGACGTAGACGCACGAGACATCTGCCAGCATCGCCTGGTATTAGTGGATAATCAGCTGGTCGGCTGCGAGGGGCCGCCGCGATCAGGCGTGCAACTATGCAGAGGAGGGTTAGCCGCCACACGGCCCTGTGCGCAAAATCTGGGGCGATCACCCACGGTTTGACGGATCGGCGGTTTGCGCCCCCGTGACGATTCACGCATCTTTACCGTAGTTGTCGCTTGAGAGGAAGTTCGCGGACGCGCTGGCCGGTCGAATCGAAGACTGCATTAGCCACGGCTGGTGCAACCGTGACCAGCCCGGGTTCGCCGGCTCCGGTGGATGGAGCGCCCGGGTCGCCCGTCAAGACAACTTCGATCTCCGGCGAGTCCGTGATGCGCGGCACCTGGTAGCGACTGAGACTGGTATTCAGAATCGAGCCCTCACCGATCTCGATAGCCTCATACAATGCGCCGCCGAGACCCATCACCGTGGAGCCCTCTACCTGATTACGCACACCTTCCGGATTGACCACGAGCCCACAATCGATGGCTGTGACCACGCGCCGCACGCGTATTTCGCGCCCTTCGACGGCAAGCTCGACGCAGCTCGCCACATAACTTCCGACATCTTCCCCGATCGACAGACCAACTCCGCGATTGGTAGGAGGTACGCCGGACTGCCAGCCAAATCGCGACGCCGCGGCTTCGAGGACACTTCGATATCGTGCGTCCGAGAGGTTGCGCATCCGCAGTTCGAACGGGTCCAGACCAATCGTGCTCGCGATTTCGTCGACGTGCGATTCGCGCGCGAAGTGGTTGGCAGCGGCGCCGAGCGAGCGGTAAGAACCTACGCGCACAAGCGTGTTCGCGCAGTACACGTGCACAGCCACGTCTCTCACGGCGTATGGCGTCTGTGCGCCGCGCTGCGCTATGTATCCCATCGGACCGGCATGGATCGCTTCGCATTGCCACGCCGTAATCGTGCCGTCCGTGCCGAAGGCGCTCTTGATTTCGATCAGCGCGGCGGGGCGAAACGTGCCCTCTGTCGCGTCTTCTTGACGGGTGTAGGCGACTCGTACCGGACGCCCCGCGATGCGAGCGAGCTTCGCCGCCTCCGCGCCCGTCGGATACCAGCTCTTCGTCCCGAACCCGCCGCCGATCTCCATCGAGATGACGCTCACGTCTGACTCCGGCACCCGAAACATGCCCGCCAACTCGGTCCGCAGTCCGAACGGACGTTGCGCGCCCGCCCACACCGTGAGTTTGTCGCCATCCCACTCCGCGACCGCGGCCCGCGGCTCCATCGGTAGAGTGCTGACATGCGGCGCATAATACGTCGCCTCGAGAATATGGTCGGCGTGCCGGAACGCCTCGTCGACGTCGCCCGTTTCCTGCACGGCGACTGGATCGCGCTTGGTCTCCGCGAGGATCCCGGGTATATCGATCTTAGACCCCCGCGCACCGCCCTCCCACGTCGCCTGAATAACGGACAGCGCCCGGTCGGCCGACTCGTCGTCATCCGCGAGTACCGCTACCAAATCGCCGTCTCGCACGACGCTAACCATGCCTGGCATGTGCTCCGCCGCCGATGCGTCAACTTCGACGAGACGAGCGCCAAAGGACGGTCCCCGCAGGATGCGGGCGAACAACATTCCCGGCCGGAGCACGTCTTGCGCGTAAACAGCCCGCCCTGTCACGCGCGCCTGTGCGTCAATTCGCCGGACGTCGGATCCCATCACCGTGAAGTCTCGCTCCTTGGTGAGCGCTACCTCCTCGTCGATCTCCCGCTCGATCGTTTGACCATCGACGAGTTGGCCATATGTGAACGCGCGCCCCGGGTCCGCATTTGAGGCCACACTCCCGTCGCGCATCACGAGATCTTCCCTTGGCAAATCGAGCCGCTGTGAAGCAAGTTCGAGCAGCGCTTCGCGTGCCGTCGCGGCTGCCATACGCAGCTGCAAGCCGACTCGCGCTGTGGACTGGCTACCGAACGTCCCCATATCCCACGGCGTCTGGTCTGTGTCGCCGAGAACAACGTCAACGGCCGACAGCGGCATCCGCAGCTCATCCGCGACCTCAACAGCGAGCCCTGTGCGAATGTTCTGGCCGTACTCCACCTTCCCGGCGAAGATAGTCACCCGCCCGTCCGGCCGCATGAGTAGCCAGCGCGCCAGCGGTGTCCCGGGGCTCGTGTTCCCGTATGCCCGAGTCCCATAGCCCTGGCGCGCCGGAAAACCCGGCGCCGTATCGCCGACGATGCTCAGCCCAGCATCTCTCATCGTGGTCCTCCCGCCGCTCGGATCACCGCCCGCTCGATCCGCAGGTACGTCCCACAGCGGCAAAGGTTGCTGCTGAGCGCCTGTCGCACGGTATCGCGGGAAGGCCGCGGCTCCCGCTCGAGCAGGCCGATCGCTGCCATGATGAACCCGGGGATGCAGTACCCGCATTGCATCGCAGATTCCTCGATAAACGCTTGCTGTACCGTGTGCAACGACCCGTTGGTCCCCACACCTTCGATGGTGGTGATCGATCCACCCGCGACGGCGCCGACGTTGCTCATACACGACCTCAGCGGCTGGCCGTCGACAAGTACCGTGCACGCGCCACATAGCCCTTCTCCGCAGCCATACTTAGTCCCCGTCAGTCCGAGGTCGTACCTCAAGTAGCTGAGCAAGTTGCGCCGTGGGTTTGGGGCTTCGCGTTCTTCGCCGTTAACCCTGAGCGCCATCGAAATATTCCTTTCGCGATCTGTGTGCGGAAGCTCTGCTGCTCCGATTGAAACTGACCCAGGACGACCGAGGGTAGACTGTCATGATCTGTGATCGGTGCGCGTGTAGATGCTGCTGAACATCAGGTCGAGACGCCACTTAGGTAAACAGTGGCGACATTGCGGTCCTGGACGCCATAGCTTCCATATCGGCTCCTGACGGCGATACCTGGTAACGCTCTGCCGCGTCCACGATCTTCTCCAACAGGCCGAGATCCGATGAGCTGTTGAGGAAGACGCCCTCATGGCCGAGAACCCAGTGCACGGCTAGATCAGCATCCGACTGCTCGCTCAGCGCGTCGTACCAGGTCCTCGTCGTCCGCTCCTTCTCGCCCCAGTCGCCTACTGCCAGGCTCTTGATGGTCTGTATGGCGACGCCTCGCTGCCGGCACATCTCAACAAGTTCCGCGAAGTCGGTTGCGTAAGCCTGGTTCTGGAGCATCGTATAGTTCAGAGGCAGCAGGA
>VBEJ01000030.1 GCA_005882985.1 Chloroflexota bacterium | reverse complement strand
CGTTGTGCACTCCGAAGACATTCGGTCGAAGAGGTCGAGCAGCGCCGCTGGATCATCGGCGGCCACACGAAACTCGGAGTCGCGGTCGCGGTCCGGCAGCGCTTCGCCGAGCGCCGTGCAAAGCCAGGAGCGCGTGCTGTGCAGCGAATGCGTGGCCAGCACGGCGACCGAATTCGTATCCTCGCCGGCCGGCTTCCAGTTCAGCCCATCCGGCGGAAATTCGGCGACGGTCTGCCGCATCTCCGCGAGCGTCCGACGGACGGTCGCGTTACCGGCGGCGAGCAGCGGGTCTGGTGCGGTCATGGTGGGGCGATTGTACTACGCCGCAATCGCGCCTTCGTTGGCGTGCCCTGCGACTAGATTCTGAGGTCTCCTTCCGTGACGCCATCGCCGCCGGTCTCGTTCGGCGCGGGGCGGTAGCCCCTGACGGCCGGGTGCGCTCGCAGCATCGCGCGCACTTCATGGCGGAGCGTGCCGGTGCCTTTGCCATGGTTGATGCGAATGCGGACCTCGCGGCGCTTCACGGCCTCCTTGATAGCCACAGAGACGCGGATGATTGCGTCGTCGACCATCATGCCATGGAGGTCGATCTCGCGGAATTTTCGGGTATGCGCCCACATCGTGGCGGCGCGGCGGTTCGGCCGCCGAATTGAATTGCGACCGCGGTTGCCGCTGCCCATCAGCCCGCCAGCTCGACCACCGTCACGCCCTCGCCCCCGCCGCGCGGCGGCGCACCGGCGTGCCCCTGCACCAGCGCGTGCTTCGAGAGCATGTCTCGCACCGCCCGGCGCAGCGTCCCCGTCCCCTTGCCGTGGATGATCCGCAGTTCCCGCACGCCCGCCCGCGACGCCTCGTCCAGCCGCTGGTCGATGAGCAGAATCGCCTCGTCCACGCTCAGGCCGCGGAGGTCCAGTTCCGGCGAGACTCGCAACTCGAAATGCGAAAGCGATGGCTGAACGACCTTGTCTCGGGTTTCGTTTTTCGAGTTTCGATTTTCGACCCGCTCGATCTGCCGCACATTAATCCGCGCCCGCAGCGAACCGAGTTTCACGTCGAGATCACCTTGCTCATCGGGCGGCGACATCGCCTCCCCCGGTGTCGGCACGTCGACCAGGAAGACCTGATCGCCGGCCGCGATCGCTGGGAGCGGCGCTCGCCGCCGGCGCTGCTTGCGCTTCGCGACCTCCTTGACCGAAGTCTCCGCTTCCGCCACGTCCTCTTTCGCCGCCTCGACGGCCTGCGCGCGCTCGAAGACATTCAGGCGCTCCGCCTTCTGCAGCTCGCGCGTCGCGTCTCGCAGCCGCGAGCGCATCTGCGCGAGCTCCGCCTCCATGTCGCGCTGCGTCTTGTCGATGAGCCTCGCGCGGTTCGCTTCCAGCGACTGAAGCTCCTTCGTCACCCGCTCCCGCGCGCGCTCCGCGTCCCGCGCCGCCGATCTTTGCTCCGCGCTCGCGCTCTGCGCCGCCTCCCGCTCCCGGTGGAGGTCCGAGATCAGCGCCTCGACAGCGAGGCGGTCGGGGTCGATGCCCCCGCGCGCTTCCTCGAGGATGCCTTCGGGCATCCCCAGCCGCTGTGCGATGGCCAGTGCATTTGACTGCCCCGGTAGGCCGATGTGCAGCCGGTAGGTCGGCGACAGCGTCTCGACGTCGAACTCGACCGACGCATTCGCGATGCCCGGGGTCGTGTGCGCGAAGGCCTTGAGCTCGCCGTGGTGCGTCGTCGCGACCGTCAGCGCGCCGACCTCGAGCAAATGCGAAAGGATCGCCTTCGCCAGCGCCGCGCCCTCGACGGGGTCCGTGCCCGCCCCCAGCTCGTCGAGCAGCACCAGGGACTCGCCCGTCGCGCTCTCTAGGATCGAAATGATGTTCCCGACATGCGAGCTGAACGTCGAAAGCGATTGCTCGATCGACTGCTCGTCGCCGATGTCTGCGTACACGGAATCGAAGATCGGCAGCCGCGAGTTCGCGCCCGCCGGCACCGGCAGCCCGGCCTGCGCCATCAGAGACAGCAGCCCGACGGTCTTCAGCGCGACGGTCTTCCCGCCCGTATTCGGGCCGGTGATGAGCAGCACTGAAGAGTCCCCGCCATCACTTTCGCTTTCCGAATTTCGATTTGCGCGTTCAGCACCCAGCCACACTGCTACCGGCACAACCTCGCCCATAAGCAAGGGGTGACGGGCGTTGTCGAGAAACAGCCCGTCGGGCTTCCCGCGAAGCCACGGCTGCTCGTGGCCGTCGTGCGGCAGCTCCTTCGCGCCCATCTCCTCGCCGAGACGCGCTTTCGCCAGCGAAAGGTCGATCTCGGCCAGTGCATCGATCGTCTTCGCGATGTCCGCGTCGCAGGCGCCTACCCGGCCGGACAGCGCGCGCAGGATGCGGGCGATCTCTCGCTGCTCCTCCGCCAGCATCTCCCGCCAGCGGTTTCCCATCTCGACCGTCTCCAGCGGCTCGAGAAACACCGTCGCTCCAGAAGAGGACACATCGTGGACGATGCCCGGAAGCTGCGCGCGCTGCTCGGCCTTCACCGGGATCACGTAGCGGCCGTCGCGCAGGGTGACGATCGGCTCCTGTATCGCCGTGCGCGAGGAGGTGAGCAGTTGGTTGAGTCTTGCCGCGAGCCTGTCGTGCGCAATGCGTGATTCCCGTCGCAGCTGTGCCAGCACCGGCGACGCAGCGTCCACCACCTCTGCGCGCTGATTGATGCAACGCCCGATCTCCGTCGTGACCTCGCGGAAGTCCCCGATGCGGTCCGAGATCTCGGCCAGGAACGGCAGGTAGACCCGCAGCCGGTCGATCGTCTCGCGGATGGTGCGCGCGTGCGCGAGCGTCGCCTGCACGACGAGCAATTCGGCGGGCTCGAGCGAGTGACCGAGCCCCGCCTGGTGCGCCAGCGTCCCGATATCGCGCACCGCGCCCAGCCCGACGTTCGGCTTCATCTCGCGCAGCCTCCGCCCCTCCGCCGTCAAACGCTGCCGCTGCAGCACCTCGTCGTACTCGGCCGACGGCTTCAGCGCGAGCCCCAGCGCCCGCCCGCGCGCCATCTGGCACTGCGCCGCCAGCCGCGCAATGACCTTGTCGTATTCGAGGGTAGTGAGGGACTTCTCTGGCGTCGTCACCCTCTCAGTTTAGCGGCTGCCAACTCCGGTCACCCGTAGGGGCGAGGCAACGACTACATCCGTAAGCGAAATGCGGTCTCGCTAGAGAACCTCGTTTCGTTATCGCCCGCTGTCGTTGCTTCGCCCCTACATCTCGGCACAGCAAAGGTCGCCGTGGGAGTGGTTCATGTTCATAGGGTTCTCTGGGTCGTCGGCCCACCCGCGCGGGTTGTCGAGAATATACTTTCGAATGCGCCGAAGATCGTCCTCGTGCCGGATGATGTGCTCGTAGTAGTTACGCTGCCAACCGCTGCCCCTGGCGTTTGGCGGATGTTGTTTATGCGTTTTGCAGTGGCCGTCTTGAATGAGCCGATAATCGCACCCAGTGATCCTGACGAAGGCCCGTTGGGGCGAAGCAACGATGACATGTCTCTTGAGCACTGGGGGTCATTCGCGTGATGTCCTGGTCCAATCGGTTGTAGTCGTTGCCTCGCCCCTACGACGTCGCGCTCCACGATCCATACGATCCCGTGCAGGTGGTTCGGCATAACCACGAAGTCATCAGTGGTGCTGGCATCCGATGACGTGGTCGCCTGCCAGACCGCTTCCGCTGTTGCCCTAAATTCGTCGTTCTCAAACAGGCATTCTTCGATGCGTGCATATCGTGACGAAATAAGCGCCCGGCTGCGAGTAATCGTACATGGGCAAGCGTATCGACCGTCGGTGTTGAATTTGAGGGTTGTAACGCACGGGTGCATCGTATCTGGCGTAACTCCCGCCGCGTAAGACTGAAATGTCACCACTGGCGGCCCCGCCGTAGGGGCGAGGCAACAACCTACATCGGTTGAACGAAATGCGGGCTCGCCGGACATTCTCGTCTCGCCATCGCTCGCCGTCTTTGCTTCGCCCCTACACCCGCATCGGTGTCAAACTTCCGAATACCGAAAACACGCCACCTCGTGGTCATTCACCATCCCCACCGCCTGCATGAACGCATAGCAGATCGTCGACCCGACGAAGCGAAAGCCGCGCTTCTTGAGGTCTTTGCTCATGGCGTCGGACTCCGGGGTGCTAGATGGTAGGTCTCGGAGGGAGCGGAAGGTGTTACGCTTGGGCTTGCCGCCCACGAAGCGCCAGATGTACGCGTCGAACGAGCCGAATTCCTCGCGCACCGCGAGCAGTGCCTTCGCATTCCCGATCGCCGCCTCGATCTTCATGCGGTTGCGCACGATCCCGGCGTCGCCGAGCAGCCGCGCGACGTCATCCTCGCCGTAACGGGCGATCTTCTCGAAGTCGAAGCCGTCGAAGGC
>VBEJ01000029.1 GCA_005882985.1 Chloroflexota bacterium | reverse complement strand
TCGGCTTCGTTGAGATGTTCGAAGATTCGGACGCGACGAAGGCGATCCAGGAGCTGAACGGGAAGATGCTCGACGGCCGGACGCTCACGGTGGACGAGGCGCGGCCGCCGCAACGGGGCGGCGACAGGGGCCGCGGCGGTGGCGGTGGCGGTCGCGGCGGCGGATACGGCGGCGGTGGTGGCGGTCGCGGCGGCGGCTACGGTCGCGGCCGCGGCTAGGCAGACAGCCTGTCACTAGCCATTAGCGCCAGCAGCCGGACCTCGACGCGTTCAAGGACTCCATCGCGACGGCGAAGCAGTACGTGTGGGAGCCGGTCCCGCCGCCAAACGGAAGCTGAGTCTTCTCGCCTAGACCGGCAGTGCGTCGCGCCAGGCCATTACTTCGAGTTCGGCCCGGACTGCGTCTTCGACCGCAATTACGGGGCGCGCCTCGAATACAAACGAAGGTAACATCGAGCAAAACTGGTGAACCGTCAACGGATCGTCGCAATCCACCAACATATGCCCACCCCACTCGCCCACACGCACTACGAAGAACTCGATCTTGAAGTTGGCCGGCGCCTTCCACTGACCAAACACATCCAGGATTCGCTTCTGGGCATTCTCGTACTCCGTAGGCGAGCCTTGCGGGCGTTCGAACCAGCTGATTACGTACTTCATTTGGCTTCCTCCTTCATTGCGTTGAAGCTTTTTGGACGGGCTAACTAGTGCTTGTTATGGTCCGGGTGTCCTGTGTCAAGAAAAGACACCTGCGGTACTCCCTTTGCCTGGATCGAAGGCAACCGCTCCACACCGGCACGTGAGCCGAACGAGGCGTCCGAGCCGGTCTTTGATGTCGGCGGCGTGGAGAAGCAAACAGGGGCCGTGGCGGGCCCCTGTTTCGTTTTGCCGCGTCGGTTAGTAACGCCGAGACGATGATGTGGGCTGCTTGCTGAAGCAGTCGCTGCAGTATACGGGGCGGCCTCCGCTCGGGCGGAAGGGCACTTGCGTGTCCTTGCCGCACTGCGCGCAGACGACGTCGTGCATTTCGCGCCGGCTGCTGTAACCACCGCTGCTGCCGTAGCCACTGCTGCCGTAGCTGCTGCTGCCGTAGCCGCTGCTGTAACCACCGCTGCCGTAGCTGCTCCCGTAACTGCTGCTGCCCCCGCCGCTGTTGCGACGGGCCTGGCGGCAGGACGTGCAGCGCTTGGGCTCGTTATTGTAGCCCTTCTCGGCGTGGTACCGCTGATCGTCCGCGCTGAACGTGAACGACTGATTGCAGTCCAGACAGGTGAGTGTTCGGTCCTGATAGCTCATATATGATGGCCTCCTTTCCTTGGTACTTGGCAAAGGTCCGGCCATCTGAGCGGGGGCTCCGCAAGAGGCGGAGGCCGAGTTAACGAACGAAACTGTTACCGAGCCTCAGCGTACCACACCCGCCGGGGGATTGATAGCGGCGCGCCGGCCGCCTGTCTACTTGCGCCGGCGACGGACAATAGAAGACGACCTAGCGGGACGATACCCTGCCAAATCGGGGCACCGGGGGGCCCAATGTGTTAGAATAGCAGTGGTGGCAAACGTTTAGGCCCCCGCAGGCTTTAGCCTCGCGACCGCGGGCTCGTGGTGACCCGAACCTAACCAACACCACCAAGTAGAGAGGGAGGTCACTATGCCCCACGAGTCCAGATTTCTTGACTGCTGCGACTGCGATCAGTCCTTCCCGTTCAGCATCGCACAACAGCGTCTTTATGCCGCAATGGGATATGACCAGCCGAAACGTTGTCCTGCGTGCAAGCGGTCGATCGAGAAGTCGCGTGGCCCCGTGGCGGCCGTTGAGGTCCACTCACAGCAGCAGTACCCTCTCAACGCCGTGGCGCCCAGGACCGAGAACCGCATTAGGCATGGGCCGATGGAAGCTTTGATGTATAGCGCGTGGAGCACTGAGCAGGCAGCTCGATGAGCGATCCACTGAGTGTCAGCTCCCCAGGAAACTCGGACGTCGCTGAACACACGCATCACTGGTTGATCGGGAACCAGGACGGGCCCAGCAGTCCTGGGGTATGTAAGGAGTGCGGCGAGCGTCGAGATTTCTCGAACAGCTTCGAACGGCGAAAGCCATCGTGGATGCCCCGGGCGGGCCCAGCCCAGCAAAACGCTTCTAACGGATCAGAGGGGTAGGTTTACCGTGATTCAGCAAGCTCAGTTATGCCAGTCGTGCCACCAGCGGTCTAACGCCGGCGAGTTCCGCGCGGGAAAGAGCCGCATGATGGACGGGTTGGAGAAAACGGGCGGCCATACGGGACCGCCGAAGGCTCCGACAGACTATACCTACTTCACGTGTCGTGACTGCGGCGAAGGATGGATGCTGACCGAAGATCACAGCGCCGCCCGGTATCTGAGCCGCCGCCGCACCTGAGCGGGAAAACGCAGGGGCGGACCACCGGCCCGCCCCTTAGATCGTGGCTCAGGCGTTCGCCGGGACGAGAAAATCGACGTTGTACTTCTTCGCGATGCTCAACAGCTTCTCGAGATCCGGTGGGGCTGCCGCCGGGATGGTGAGGCTGGCCGCGGGCTCGCCCAGCTCGACGAAGCACTTCTCGAGTCCGGCCGGGGTTACGCCGAGCAGGATGCGAGAATTCTGCGAGCCGGTGACCGTGTAGGAGTGCTGGATGTCGCGCGGGGCGAAAACGAACGAGCCGGCCTTGCCCTGGACCTTCTGGTCACCGATCGTGACCTCGACCTCGCCGTCGATCACGTAGAAGAACTCGTCTTCGTTGTGATGAATGTGCGGGGGCGCGCCTGTGCCCGGGGCGTGAAGCCCCTCCACGAGGCCAAGCGCCCCGTCGGTGTCCTCGGCGGTGGCCTTGAGGGTCATCAAGATGCCGAGCATCCAGATGGACTGCCCCTCGTCGCGGTGGAGAGCGATCTCCTTCGTCATTTCGTCCGTCCTTTCTTCCCCGGCTCAACGGAGTTCATAAACGGCAGCTAGGTTCGAGAGGTTTAGTAGTTGCTTATGCCGGCGCGGGCATCGCGCCGATCTGCTGCATCACGCCGATGACGTCAAACTGCGCCCAGTGCTCGGCGATCTTCCCGTCTACGACACGACTGAAGTCGATCCCCTTCATCGTGACCGGTCGCCCTGTCGGCGGCACGCCCAGGAAATCACCGTTATGTGTCCCGGTCATGGTCCAGCGGCTGGCCACAACGTCCCCCTCGCTGATTGAAGCCTCGACTGCGATCTCGCCGTCGGGAAAGGCGGTGGCAAAAAGCGACATGAACTCCGCCCATCCCTGGCTATCGAGAGGCCCCGGCGCACCCTGCATGTGCGCCACGTAATCACCGGTCCGGGACGCGGCTTCCGCCGGCCAATCGCGTCGATTGAACGCCCCTATCCAGCGCAGATTCAGGTTCTTGTTGTCTTCTCCTGACATTTCATTCTCCTCTCCATCGGGTGGCTACCTCCATGGGATGGTTCGGCTGTTTGGCGCCACTCAGTATAGTCAAGAAACCGCGCCGGTCAACGGGTGATCGGTGACATCAGCCGTCGATCGTGACCACGACCTTTCCGGCCGCGTGCCCGCCCTCGATGTAAGCCAGCGCCGCGGCGGTCTCGGCCAGCGGGTACGTCTTGTCGATGACCGGCCTGAGCTTCCCCGACTCGGCCATCTCCTTCAGATAGACGAGGTCCTCGTGGTTCGGCTTGACGAGATAGCGGCGCAGATTTTGTCGCGCGAACGGTGACACAACGAGCGGCTTGACCAGGCGCACCAGCATTCCCATACCGCGCGCCCCTGTGCCGCTGTTGAGGACGAGCGTCCCATTGAGCGCGAGCGCGCGTCTAACGTCCGACAAGGAGCGGTTCTCGACATTGTCGAGAATAAGATCGTAAAGCTCGTCGCCCTCGGTGAAGTCCTCTTTCGTGTAGTCGATTACGTGGTCCGCGCCGATCGAGCGGACCATCTCGACGTTCTTCGTGCTGCACACGCCGGTCACCTCCGCTCCGAGCGCCTTTGCGATCTGCACCGCGAAGTGTCCCACTCCTCCCGACGCGCCGTTGATGAGGACGTTCTGCCCTGCCTGCACCCTTCCCACGTCGCGAAGGCCGCGGAGGGCTGTGAGCGCGGCGGTCGGGATAGCGGCGGCTTCCTCGAACGAGACGTTCGCCGGCTTGGGCGCGAGCTGGTCTTCCCGGGCGACCGCGTATTCGGCGCAGGCTGCCTGGGAGGAACCGAACACCTCATCGCCGGGCTGAAACTGCTTCGCGTCGCTGCCTAACGCCTCGATCTGCCCTGCGAAGTCGTAGCCCGGGACGCCGTATTTCGGCTTGAGCAGGCCGGTGTACATCCGCACCATGTACGGCGCGCCTCTCACGCCGAAGCAGTCGCCGATTTGGAGGCCGACCGCGCTGACGCGCACCCGGACCTCGTTGTCCTTGAGGGCGGGCTTGTCGATGTCCCCGAGGGCGAGGACATCGAACGAGCCGTACTTGTCGTAGGCGATCGCTTTCATGTGCGGCGGAAGCGTATCACACCAGGAA
>VBEJ01000028.1 GCA_005882985.1 Chloroflexota bacterium | reverse complement strand
TCCGGATCGGCGTTAGCCGTCAGCGTTCTTTGCGGGCAAGGCGGACCGGGCGACGGCTTAGGGAAGGGCTGTGCGAAACATTCCGGGCATGGCCGCGGCGTGGTCGGTGGGCCAGTATACATCGGCTCGTTGTTCTGCGGCTCGTTCGGGTCCTGCAGTGGCTTGGTGTCCTCAATGATCGCGGCGCTTGGTGACGGGTCGAGTGACACTTCTTCCCCGCCGCAGGCCAGCGCCAGAAGCGCCAGCCAGCCGAGGCCGCCGATGGACGAGAGGAAGCGCCCTGGGGGCGGAAACACTGTGAACCAAACGACGCTGCATCGTCGCGCAAAAGAGGAGTCTTGTAAAGGATTTTTCGCTGGAAATCTGCTAATACTCCCCTGCGTCAACGCGGCGATCGGACATCGGGGCTCCACTGGTGATACTATCCAGTACGCCGCAACGATGGAACACAACACGGCAGGAGGTGGCCTGTGAAGTTCGGAATCTTCTACGAGATTTCTGTCCCGCGCCCGTGGGACCGGGAGTCCGAACGCACTGTCTACGAGCGGGCGCTCGAACAGGTGCGGCTCGCCGATGAGCTTGGCTTCGACCAGGTATGGGCCGTCGAGCACCACTTCCTGGAGGAGTACTCTCACTGCTCCTCGCCGGAGATCTTCCTGACAGCCTGCGCTGTCCAGACGAAGCGCATCCGCGTCGGTCACGGGATCGTCGTTTGCGTGCCGCAGATCAACCACCCGGTCCGCATCGCCGAGCGCGCCGCTACCCTCGACATCATCTCGGGCGGCCGGCTAGAAATGGGTACCGGGCGCTCCGCCACCTGGACCGAACTCGGCGCATTCTGCGCGAACCCGGACGACACCAAGAAGACCTGGGATGAGATCGTGCGCTGCCTGCCGAAAATGTGGACTCAGGAGCGCTTCAGCCACGAGGGCGCCGCTTTTCGGATGCCGCCGCGTGCAATCTTGCCGAAGCCATACCAGAAGCCGCACCCTCCGATGTGGGTCGCGATTACCAGCCCCGGCACCGAGATCGACGGCGCAGACCGCGGGCTCGGCTGGCTCGGTCTTACCTTCGGCGGCCTCGAGGAGCAGGAGAAGCGCATCGCGGAGTACCGCAGGCGGATAAAGGTCTGCGAGCCGGTCGGCGATGTCGTCAACGAGCAGGTCAACACCGTCAACTTCTTGTATTGCCACGAGGACGACGCCACGGGCGTCGCCACGGGACGCCGGCTCCAGGGTACCTTCGGCTATATGGCCGCACAGCTGCTCTCCGCCCGCGAGGCATATCCGACGCCGTCCTATCCCGCACTCGGCCTTCTCCCGCAACTTCGCCCCGACGCGGATAGCCCCGGTGACTCTGTCCGCGTACCTGACGGGCTTTGCATCGGCAGCCCAGAGCGAATCATCGAAGCCATCAAGAAGTGGGAGTCGGTGGGCGCCGACCGCGTGAACTTCCTCCTCAACGCGATGGAGGTAGTGCCTCAGAAGGAAGTGCTGGCGAGCTTGCGCCTCTTCGCCAAAGAAGTGATGCCGCAGTTCACGAAGTCCGAGAAGGCTGAGCCGGCGACCGCCTTGGCCGGCACCTAGCAATGCCCCTCTTAGGCACGCTCGACATCGTCCCTCGTCTCGCCGACGCGCCGAAGCTCGATAACTACGACACCGAAGCCTGGGAGATCGCCGGCGTCGAGCTGCTTAGCCTGACGTTCGAGATCGACGATGCGCAGATGACCTCCGCCTTGCCCCCAGCCCTCCACCCGACAATCCCGCCGGTCGCGTACTTCAGTGTGGCCGCGTATCCAGAGAGTCCGATCGGGCCGTTCACGCTCGCGCAGGTGCGCATCGGCTGCCGGGCGTCCGCCCTGCCGCGCGGCTTCTTGCTCCACGCTTACAGCGATTCGCCGGCTGCCTGCGATGCATTGGGGCGACGATGGGGTTACGAATGCCGGCCGGCCGACGTGCGCGTGCGGCGTTATCACGACCGCGTCGTCGGCACTGTTACCGTCGATGGTCGGGAACTGATGCGGGCTTCCCTCGTCGATCCGCAGCCGATCTCCGGAGGCAGCATCTTTCACGTTTCAACGATGAACCTCGCCCGCGCGGACGACGACAACGGCCGGGGCGTGCTCGTACAAGTCGACCCCGCCTATACCTTCCATCGCGCAGAGCGGGGCACACCGGAACTGACGATGTTCGAGCGGGCCGCCTGGAACGCGCAGGGAATAGAGCCCGTCTGGCCGGTCACTGCGACCTTCGTCCGCTGCGACACCGGTTTCCCCCGCATCAGGTACGTCCTGGACGCCCAGCAACTGGCGAGAACCGGTACGCGAAAGCTGCGCTAGACCCCGGTTGTCACCGGCATCGCCATCGCATATATTGGCACGGGCTTAGTCGTGGCAGACGTACCGCTCTACCAGGACCTCAAGGTTTTCTCGGGGAACACTCACCCCGATCTCGCCGGCGCCATTTGCAGCTACCTCGAGATGCCGCTCGGCGAGGTGGATGTCTTCGAGTTCTCGAACGAGAACATCTTTGTCCGCTTCGAAGAAAACATCCGCGCCCGTGACGTCTTCATCGTGCAAACGATGTCCCCGCCGGTGAATACCCGGATCATGGAGCTGTTCATCATGATCGATGCCGCCACGCGCGCTTCCGCCGGGCGCATCACCGCCGTCGTCCCTTATTACCCCTACTCTAGGAGCGACAAGAAAGACCAGCCGCGCGTCCCCATCACCGCGCGCCTCATTGCCAACTTTCTCGAGGCCGCCGGGGCGGACCGTCTCCTCACTGTGGACCTTCACGCCGGCCAGATCCAGGGCTTCTTCAACATCCCGGTTGACGAGCTGACGGCCCGAAGCATTCTCGCCAATTACTTCAAAGAGAAGGGGATCCCCAACCTCACTGTGGTCGCGACCGACGTCGGCGGCGCGAAAGGCGCACGGCGCATGGCCGACGCGCTCGACGCGCCGCTTGCCATCGTCGAGAAACGAAGGCTCGGCAACGACGAGAAGGTCGAGGCGATGACAATCATCGGTGAGGTCGAGGGACGAACCGTCCTCATTGTCGACGACGAAGTGCTAACCGCAGGCACGCTGGTCACCACAGCCGAGGTCTGTCACGACCACGGCGCAACCGCCGTCTACGCGACGGCTACTCACCCGATATTCGCCGGCGACGCCGTCGAGCGGATCGAGAAGGCACCGGTCCGCGAGCTGGTCTTCACGGATACGATACCGGTGCCGCCCGAGAAAAAGCTTCCGAACTTCACCCAGCTCTCCGTCGCTCCCCTCCTGGGCGAGGCGATCCGTCGCATCCACACGGGCCAGTCCGTCGGCGCGCTCTTCAACGGGCGCTAAACCGAGCTCCTCAGCACAGCCAGCCCAGACGCCTTTCAAGATCTCGCGGTGCTGTCGGACGGCGAGCCGATGCTCACGCAAAGGCAGCCCAAGGAGGACGAACGCGCATCATCGAAGAGAGGAGCGCTTCGACTTCATGGCGAGGATGACGAGTCCGTAGAGTTCGCCCCCCGCTGGTTAGTCTTTCGGAAGTGGCCCCGGAAGCTCTAGGTCCTCGTCAAAACCAGAGAGTTGAGCGGTCGTTTGTACACGTCTCACTAGTTGCTGCCTATCGAAAATCTGTTCTCTTACTACGAATCGTTTGAGGAGCTGATCGTGGGCTCCAATCCAGATGTCGACGATTCTGGCACCTGATCTATTTCGCAGAGTTTCAAGAAGTTGGTCAGCTGCTGGCAGCGTGGACACCGCATCTACGATCTCCTTACGATCTCCAAAAGACTGGCGACTGAGCCGGCCAGCCAGGTGAACAACAGGCGTTCGGTCGTCGAGAGCCTCATTGCCTCGGTTTTCGAGATCAGACACATCTTCGAAATTAATGCCGTAGGGAAGGCTGCGCGGCACTGCCTTGGTAGCGCCCTTCACCGTTACATATGCAGCAACCCCGGGGCCTACACCGAACAACTCTAGTTCCCAGCCCCCGGATGGCGAACGAGTATATGTCTTGCCACGATATAGTAGCCGCTCGGAACTCCGGTGGTGTAGAATTTGCCACTCTCCATCAATCTTCAGCTCAGTAGCGCGGGAAATGTATATGTCGTTTACTGCTTGTTTGATATTCGTCTTTAATCTCTCGATGACTTCGCCTCGCTCTTCGATCTCTGAGTTTATTTCGATTCGCACGGTCTTGACTGCATTCGTCTTCGCAAGAGCTCGGGTCAGCAAATCATCCGCGGACAAAGATGTCACCGTATTGGCTCCTTCTAGTCGTTCCGTTGGCTCTTGAAGGCTCGGCACCGCAATACCCAAAATTAGAACTGATCCAGCCAGCTCGTCGGTTCACGCCACGATTTCCGCACGGCGAGAACACCGCCCACACAGCCCGCCTCGTAAACTGATCGAAAGTGCGCCACCTTATCTCAGACAATTGGTCTCCCCTGATCACGTTGGCGTAGGGCAAAATATACATACAGCATGTATATTTTTCAACCAAAACTACAAAACGAACTTCCCCCAGAGTGACACCAGGCGCTGCCATCTTCTTTCTCGCTTGCCTACGCTGAATACGTGCAGAGCCAAGGGTGGGCCGAAAACGAGGAGGGGCACAGCGGCCGCTAGCCGCAACTCGCTCAAGCACGGCCTGACGGCCGCCGCTCCTCTCCTGGGCGAGGCGATCCGTCGCATACACACGGGCCAGTCGGTCGGCGCACTCTTCAACGGGCGCTAGGCGAAGCCTGCGGCACTACCTAGCCAGACCCCGTTAAGCTTTCGCTATGCTATCCCATCAAGCTGCTATCATTATTTCGTTATGGGATTCATCAACCGCCTCCTCGGCGGTGAATACAACGAGAAAGAGCTGAAGAAGCTCTGGCCAGCCGTTACGGAGGTTAACGACCTAGCCGAAGATATGGCCCGGCTCACCGATGAAGAGCTGACCGAGCAATCAGCGGAGTTTCGCGAACGATTGGCCGCCGGCGAGACGCTCGACGACATCCTGCCGGAAGCGTTCGCGGCCGTCCGGGAGGTCTCTGAGCGCCGCATCGGCCTGCGCCACTTCGACGTGCAGATCCTGGGCGGGATCGTCCTTCACAAGGGCAAGATCTCCGAGATGAAGACCGGTGAAGGAAAGACGCTTGTCGCCACGCTTCCGCTTTATCTCAACGGACTCGCCGGCAAGGGCGCTCACCTCGTCACCGTAAACGACTACCTTGCCAAACGCGACGCGCAGTGGATGGGGCCGATCTTCCACAGCCTCGGCCTCTCGATCGGCGTCCTCCAACACGACACCGCGTACGTATACGACCCCACCGCGAACCTCGAGAACGCGAGCCTCCGCTACCTTCGGCCCGCCTCGCGTCGCGAGGCTTATGACGCCGATATCACGTACGGCACCAATAACGAGTTCGGCTTCGACTACCTGCGCGACAACATGGTCCAGGACCTGTCGCAGGCGGTGCAGCGCGAAGACGCGCCGCATTCGTATGCCATTGTCGACGAGGTCGACTCGATCCTGATCGACGAGGCGCGCACGCCGCTCATCATCAGCGGCCCGGCCGAGGAGACCGAGGAGGTCTACCGCACCTTCGCCCGCATCGTGCCCAGGCTCGAGCAAGAGATAGACTACATCGTCGACATCAAGCACAAGAGCGTCTCGCTCACGGACGAAGGCGCTTCGAAGGTTGAAAAGGCGATTGGCATCAAGAACCTGTACGACCCGGAAAACTTCCGCCTTACGCGCTTCGTCGACGCCGCCCTGAAGGCGCATGCCCTCTATCACCTCGACCAGCAGTACGTCGTTAAGGACGGCGAGGTGATCATTGTCGATGAGTTCACCGGCCGCCTGATGTACGGGCGCCGCTGGTCGGACGGCCTGCATCAAGCCGTCGAGGCCAAGGAAGGCGTGAAGGTCCAGCGCGAAAGCGTGACCTACGCGACGATCACCCTTCAGAACTACTTCCGCCTCTACCAGAAGCTGGCCGGCATGACCGGCACCGCCTGGACAGAACGCGAGGAGTTTCACCAGATCTACGGCCTGGACGTCCTGATTATCCCGACGGCTAAGGACATGGTCCGCGTGGACAACTCGGACATCATCTTTCGCTCAGAGGACGGCAAGTTCCACGCTGTCGTCTACGAGATCGAGCAGGAGCACGCGCTTGGCCGCCCGTGCCTCGTCGGCACCGTCTCGATCGAGAATTCGGAGAAGCTGGCGGACATGCTGAAGCGGCTTTCGCGCTGCGAACTGAAGGACTGCGCCGATCACCACGCGGTCTGTCCGCTCAAAGAGCCGCAGGTCCTCAACGCCAAGCAGCACGAGCGAGAGGCTTACATCGTCGCGCAGGCGGGCGTGTACGGCGCCGTCACGATCGCCACGAACATGGCCGGCCGTGGGACCGACATCATCCTCGGCGGCAATCCCGATCGACTGGCCGAAGACATGGCTCGCAAGCGCGGACTCGACATCGTCTCCGCGTCCGAGGAACACGCGGCGAAGATCCGCAGCGAGGTGCGCGACCTCTGGCAGGTCGAGCACGACCGCGTCGTCGCCGCAGGCGGTCTGCATATCGTCGGCACGGAGCGCCACGAGGCCCGCCGCATCGACAACCAGCTCCGCGGACGCTCCGGGCGCCAGGGCGACCCGGGCAGCTCGCGCTTCTTCGTGTCGTTCGGCGACGAGGTGATGCGCCGCTTCGCTCCGGACTGGATCGGCGGCATGCTCGGCCGCTTGGGCATGGACGAGAACACGCCACTCGAGAGCAACATGGTCTCCAAGGCGATCGAACAGGCGCAGACCAAAGTAGAGGGCCACAACTTCGACATCCGCAAGCACGTCGTCCAGTACGACGACGTGATGAACCAGCACCGAGACAAGATCTACGAACAGCGCCGCCGGATCCTGGAAGGCACCGTGGACCTGCGTAGAAACGTCCTCGAGATGGTGGACCAGGAGATCGAGCGCGCCTTCGACGCCTTCGCACCGGGGGAGCGGAGCGACGACTGGGATGTGCCAAGCCTCATCGCCGAGCTCAGGACGATCGCCCCCCTGTCCGCTACCCTCACGGAGCAGCATGTCCTCCAGGGTGACCCCGCCGAGCTCATCGATGAAGTAACGGAGTACGCGCACAAGACCTACGAGGAGAAGGAACTAAACCTCGGCGAGGACAAGATGCGGACACTGGAGCGCCTCGTCCTGCTCGGGACGATCGACCGACTGTGGGTCTACCACCTGACGGCGCTCGACGAAATGCGACAGGGCATCGGCCTCACCGGCTACGGCGGGCGCGACCCGCTTGTCGAGTACAAGCGCGAGGCTCACGACATGTACACGCAGTTAACGGAGCACATTCAGCAGCAGGTCACGCGCCGCATATTCCACGTCACCCTCACACCGATGCAGCAGCAGCCGGCCCCGCCGGTCGCAGTTAATGCGACCGAGAGCGGGCCTTCGGATGACGCCGAAGGTGCCGCCGTTCCCGCGCGCACCCGCAACGGGCGCCGGGCCCGGCGGCAGGCCGCATCAGCGCAGGCCGGCAACGGCGCCGGAGAGCCGCGACCCGCCGCGGCCGCGGTCGGCGGCAAGGTCGGCCGCAACGACCCGTGTCCCTGCGGCAGCGGCAAGAAGTACAAAAAGTGCCACGGCTCCGCCGCTCTCGTCTAGAAGCGAAATGAGCCCCCGAGCCGACGCGACCGCCTCCCTCAAGACCGACGCTGACAAGATCGTCGCCGAACTCAAGCGCTGCGTTTCCGCCGGCGAGACCCACTGGTTCCTCGCGCTAATGCGGGCGATTCGCGACTGGCCTGTACCGGAGGAAAGCATCGGCGACCGCACCTACCGCTATCGCCGTCGCCGATGAGGTCCACAAGGAGCGGTTCGCCTCCCGCATCTGGGAGAACGGCCACGGCGACGATGAGATCTACCACCGCCTGTACAATTCCTCACGGACGGACCTACTCACCGAATTCCACGAATCGAAGACCAAGACGGCGAGCAAGAAGTCGCGCCGGTCCCAGCTTGGGAATGATCTTCTCGGACAAGCGGAAAACGGGCGCACTAACGGTCACTCCCCGGAGCTGGGAATCTCCCTCGCTGAACTCACAGAGTTCACCTACTGGCTCTTTCGCCGCCGCGTGACCGGGAGCGAACCTGCCCGCGTCGCAAGCGACACTCGCAAAGGCCTGGCCATGCTCCAGCGATTGGAATCACTGCGGCGAGCAAGAGCCTCGTCAGTTAGCTAGATCCGCTTACAGGCGCGTCCCCCCTTAGCCGCAAGCAAACATTCGAACGCCGGCCAGCCGGCGTTCGGTGCTCTCCGGGCGCGCACATCGCGGCATCCGTTCGCCCTGAGTAACCGCAGGCGGTGTATCGAACGGATATCGGCCTCTGACCGGCTGTTAGCGGATCATGGTGTCGGCGTGGGCTCTGGTGTCGGTGGTGGCGTTGGTTCCGGCGTCGAAGGAGGCGTGGGCTCCGGCGTTGGCGGTGGAGTCGCAGGCGGCGTCGGAGGCGGCGTGGGCGGAGGCGTGGGTGCCGGAGTCGGCGGCGGGGGCGGCGGAGGAGGAGGTGGTGGTGGCACTGTGGCCGGCGATGTGGGAGTCGGCGGGTATGTCGGCTCCGGCGTCGGCGTCGGCGTCCCCGTTGGCGGTGCCGGCTGCGGCGACGGCACTGGCACGGGAATATCGGCGGGCGCAACCTCAGGCGGCGGGGGAGTCGTGGGCGGAGGGGGACTCGCCGGCGGCGGCGCGAGCGGAGGAGGCGGCGGGTGCGCGGCAAGCTCCTTCGTGATCAGGCTCGCGTAGAGCTGCACACCCGCGGGACGAAGATGGATGCCGTCATCGTAGAACAGCTCCGGCCGGTCGACGCTCGCGCTGTGCCAGTCGACCAGCGCCGCGTTGCCATACCGGTGCACGCCGTCTGCGATCACTCCATTGTTCGGCTCCTCCCAGCTCCTTGGCACCTTGACGTTCACGAAAATCACGACGCGCCTGTCCGCGAGCGCCTGCATCATCGCGTCGAACTGCTTCGCGGTGAAGGTGCCGTTATTGCCGATGTGGATAATGACCGCCTCGCCCAACGCCTGAGAGTCTCTTCGCTGCTGCAGGATGTCCAACGCCGTCTGTGCCTGCCGCCCGATCGCAGCATCGATGTCCGCGCCGGGAATGGCGGCGGCGAGCGTCTGCGCCGCGCCCACCATGACCGAATCGCCGACCACGGTAACGGCAACGTTCGGGGCGTACCCGTAGATTTGCGCCGGACCGTCAGCCGGCCTTCCCGGCGCCGTTCCCGTTGGCACAGAGACCACCGCACCTTGATCGGAGGTCGTGCCGACCGGGACAGCCGCCGGTGCGCGACTGAGCGCCTGCCCGCTCGCCGGCGAGACGATGCGGACCGACTCCACCGAAAGGTACTCGGGCGGCGCCGGCGGCTCTGAGGCGATGGCGAAAGCTGCGAGTACGGTGGCGGAGGTCGCGGCTGCGCTGAGCGGAGCGCCCCACCGAAGCCCACCGGCCCAGCGCCGGAGGCCACGTCCATCGCGGAACGTCCGCCACGCCCTTCCGAGCGCGCCGGACCTCGCCGGCCTCTCGACGAGCCGGTATGAAATCTCCGCCAGAAGAAACGTAACTCCGAGCCGTAATCCAAGCAGTTCCCAACCGTCAATGGAGACGTCTAGGCCCGGCCGCGTAAGCATGAAGACGGGCCAGTGCCAGAGATAGACGGCATAGGAACGCGTGCCCAGCCAGCGCAGCGGTTGAAGCCCGAGGAATCCTCCGAGTTGCCCGCTCGGGTGGACGGCGACGGCGATCACCACAGCCGTGCACACGGACACGAGCGCGAAGCCGCCATGGTAGAGGAACGAGTGGTATTGGTCGAGCTCGACGTGAAGATAGACGAGGGCCGCTAGACCAATAAGGCCGGCGCCGTTGAGGGCGGTCGCATAAGTCCGCGACCGCGCCCGCGCGAGCTTCCACGGCGCCCATACGAACGCCAGAGCCGCGCCGATCAGTAGTCCCGCCACGCGCGTGTCCGTCCCGTAATACACGCGCGCTGGACCGGCTTCAGGACTCCAGAGCACGGCCATCAGCACGCTCGAAGCCGTGGCGCCCGCAAGGAGCAGCACGACCATGCCCCGGGTGCGGAGCCGTCCGACGAGTAAAGCAAGGACGACCGGCCAGACGAGATAGAACTGCTCCTCGATCGCGAGCGACCAGAGGTGCCTTACGAGAGACGGCCGGCCCACTTCATCGAAGTACGACTGGTGATCGAAGATGAAGTACCAGTTGGTCACGTAGCCGAGAGCGGCAAGCGTATCGCCGCGAAGCTTCGCGACCTCGTCCGGATAGAAGATAACGGATACGGCAAGGGTGCCGAGCAAGAGCGCGAAGACTGCCGGCAGCAGACGCCTCGCCCGCCTGAACCAGAACTGCTTCAGCCCGACACCGCCCGTTCGCTCCCTGCTTTCGAGAAGGACGCAGGTGATCAGGTAGCCGCTGATCACAAAGAAGACTTCTACACCGAGAAAACCACCGGGTATCCAGCGCTGACCGGCATGAAAGAGCAAGACGGCTGTAACCGCCAATGCCCTCAGCCCGTCCAGACCTGGTGAATAGGACAGGCGCTTGTCGTCTAACCCTTGCATCCTCACCCTGGGCAACCTTAAGGGCCCGTCGAGCCCTTAACGGTTTATCTAGGGTACCACCCTTCAGGGTCTGGCAGGGCAGGAGCGCGGATTAACGACTCGTAACAATTTGCCCGCTTCATCCGTCGCACATATACTTGAGCCTACCCAGTC
>VBEJ01000060.1 GCA_005882985.1 Chloroflexota bacterium | reverse complement strand
GAAAACCCGCCCTCAATTTGTACTGCTGTAGCCCTTGGATCTCGCCGACGATCACCGCCTTCGCCGTGTCGCTTTCGAACGATACCTGCTCGAGGCTTACGAACCGGAGCAAGGGCAGATTGCTACCCTGTTCCTGCGCGCCCGCTTCCCCTGCCGCGACGAATTGGTCCTTCGGGCAGCGCTGTTGGTATTCGGGCGTGAATGACTCGTACAGTGAGGGCCACTCGCCGCGAGGCAGCACCTCGATTGACTTCCGCGCGAGCTCGACGATCGCGACGCCATCGGGACTGTCCGGTGAGTACGGAGGGAAGAACGTTTGCGTGACGGTCTGCTCCGACGAGCTAGTGCTGTCGCCCTGGAAGAACGCGAGGTACACGAACAGCCCGATGATCGTTACAGCGGCAATGACGCCCACGGCGATTAGCTCCCGCGTGCGCAGCAGGGAAGGCCTTCTGCGCTGGGCCCCTGCCTTCGTAACCTCCCGGGCGAGTCGACGCCGGCGGCTCCGCGAGGCACGAGTGAACTTCCCGCTCACGCGCCGAACTACGATCCGAGAGCCGGCGGGGTCTGTTCGTTGCTTGGGACGAGCTTGCGGATTTCCGTCTCCGTAGCGTAGTAGATCAGGCGGTCCAGCCCCACCGTGACGTCCCTCTTGCAGTCCTTCACCAGCACGTCGTTCGCCTTTACCTGGTCGCCGTTTGGTCCGCTTAATGTCACACGCCGCAGCACACCGGTCCCCAGCTCGCAGGACAGCAAGGAGTCACCCAACTGCGGGTACTGCGCGCCAGACACGAAATCCAGGCCGGAAACCTCCACGAAAGTAGCCAGGAAATCGCTGGTGTTGGCCACTCCTTCCTTAGCGAAGATATAGATGCCGTCGACGCCGTTGCCCGCAGTGCAGTCGGGGAAAGGAAACTGCCCGACATCCGGCCAGCCGTAGCCCTTCCCCGGCTCGATGATGTTCAGCTCTTCGCAGCTGACTGTCGTGTTGTCGGTGGCGTATATCCGTCCGGTGCCGGGTTGGAAGGCGAAATCGAACGGCTCGCGAAAGCCATATGCGAATATGCGCGGGTCGGCGCTGGGGTCGGCGGCGAACGGGTTGCCTGGTGCCGCTGATCCGTCCTTGGCGTCGATTCGCAGCATCTTGCCGATCGGATTGTCAAGCTTCCTCAGGACGTCTGGTTGGTCGGAAAAGATATCGTAGTCGCCTATGCTCAAGTAAAGGTAGCCGTCCGGCCCGAAATGAATGTTCCCGTTCGCGTTGAAGTCCGCGTGAACAGCGGAAGTTAGCGGGAAGTTGTCGCTGATCACAGTTGGGTTTACGCCGCGTCCGTTTTCATCAGTAAAGCGGACGAGCGTGGGCCGCGCCACCGGCCCAAGCGGCGGCGAGGCTTCCGGCGCCGCGGGGCTGATTGGTTGCGTGTAGAAGGCGTAGACGAAGTGGTCGTCCTTGAAGGCGGGATCAATTGCTAATCCTGTGAGCCCCCAGTCCTGCCCGAGATAGCTCGTCGTCTCCACTTGCGCGAACGGGTCCGCTTGCAGCTTTCCGTCGACGCCGATGATCTTGATCTGACCGCTGAACTGCTCCCCGAAGAACATTCGCCCGTCCGGCGCAGGGGCCATGACAGTGGCGTGGTCCGCCTTAACAACTTCCTGTGATTGGAGCCCGAAAGGCAACTGCTCCTCGCCCGCGCACCCAGAGAAGGCCAACACGAGCGTGAAGAACGCAACCATGGGAGCGGCTACACGCACCGGGGCCATTGCCCGCAATATAACGGAACCCGCGCTTGCAATCCACGCTCTTAAGCAGCCCGTTCGATTGCCCGTACGAAGGGGCTAAAGTAGACTGCACAAAGACGGTTTAGCATTTGTTCGCCCAGCCGGGGGATCCGGGACGCGGTTTTTCAATGGTCAAAGCAAAAGCGGGAGCGGCGGGCCTGCGCGAGGCACAAAGCTCCCCTGTGGAAACATCACTCGATTTTTCATTCACGTTTCGCCTGGAGGACCTCGTCCGCCTTCCGGAACGGGTTCGCATGCCCGGCATCCTGCCGGTCCTTGCGGCCGGCCTGCTCCTGCGGCTCGTACTCGCCCTTATCCCGCCGTTCCAGATTGACACGGGCACCTTCCGCGCCTGGAGCGACTCGCTGGCGCGGGACAATCCGTGGAACTTCTACAAGACGGATTTCTTTACGGACTATGCTCCCGGCTACATGTACGTCCTCTGGTTCATTGGCAAGCTGAACCAACTCTTCCACTTCAACCAGGAGACTTTCGAGTACGTCCTCAAGCTGCCTTCCATAGCTGCCGACCTCGCGTCCGCCTATGTTCTCTATTTGCTCCTGAAGGACCAAAAGCAGGAATGGCGTGTCGGGGCCGCTGCGATCTACTTGCTGTTCCCTGCCGTGCTTATCATCGGTCCCATTTGGGGCCAGGTGGACAGCCTGCTGGCCTTCCTGCTCCTCCTCAGCATCTACTTCATAGACCGCGAGCGTCCGATGGCGGGCGCCCTCGTCTTCACGCTTGGCTTCCTCACTAAGCCGCAGATCATCGCGACGCTACCGTTTCTCGCGGTCTGGATCATGCGACGAAACCCTCCCCGCGTTTGGCTACAGATCACAGGTGCTTCGCTCGCCCTTCTCCTCGTCGTCATATTCCCGTTCTTCACCTTCAAACCGTGGGACTTGATCCCCCAGCTATACGACGCGACGAATGTCGAAAACTATCGCGTCAAGTCGTTCTTTGCCTACAACTTCTGGAACATCGGCGGCCTGTTCGAAGGATTCAAGCCCGATGTTACTGGCATTCAGCCTGGACAGGGCACCCTCCTCGGTATCGACTACCGCTACTGGGGGTTTGCCCTGTTTGCTACCTCGATCGTTGGAATCATACGAGTCATGTGGAATAGCAGGGGCACCGGTGCGCTTGCCCTCGGCTCAGCGTTATCTGTCTACGTTTTCTACATGTTCATGACACGGATGCACGAGCGATATGTGTTTGCCGCCTTCCTGCCTCTCCTCGCGGCTGCTGTCGCTCTACACAGTCGAACGCTGCTCGCCCTCTTTGGCACACTGGGCATGATCCATTTCTTTAACCTGTATCACGTGTACGTGTATTACCAGCATGACCTGCGCTGGAACGCGTTCTATAAATGGTTTGAAAAATCCAACCTGCTTGGGACGGGTTTGGAGACGGTGCAAGTCTTATCGCTTCTCATGGTAGTGGGGCTTCCGTTCCTCATCGCCGTCGCCTATCGGATTTCCAACCGCGCCCAGCCGGCGGGAGTGACCTGAGAGTGCCCGACGGTGTCCAGGTCAGGGCCAGTCCTTTCGCCATTGCGCTCCCGCAAGTCAAAGTAGCCCACGTTATCCTGGTTCTTATTCTGCTCCTTGCCGTACTCACACGGTTCGTAGGTTTCGGTGTCCACGGTCGGCTCGACCAACCGACGGACTTCTATTTCGATGAGGTGTATTTCGCCAAGACAGGTGAGGAAATCCTGCACGGCGACCCAAGGGCCTGGGAGTTCTACGGGCACGAGAATACGCACCCGCCGCTTTCCAAGCTCTTCATGGCCGGCGGCATGCTCTTCTTCGGCGACAACTCCTTCGGCTGGCGGTTCTTCGGCGCTCTTGCGGGTGTGGGATCCGTCCTCTTCATGTACCTGCTGGCCCGCCGCCTCTTCGACAGCGACATAGCCGGTCTTGCGGCCGCCTTTCTTCTCACCTGCGAGGGACTGGCCCTCGCCCAGTCGCGGATTGCCACGCCGGACACGTTCGTGCTCTTCTTTGTGCTCGGCTGCGTCTACTTCCTCGTTACGCAGCGCTTTCTTTTCGCAGGCGTCTTCTTCGGCGCCGCCGTTGCCTGCAAATGGATCGCCGCCCTTGCGGGCATCCCGATCGTACTGTATCTCCTGTGGTTGCTGATCATGCGCTTACGGGAAGCGCGCTCGGAGGGCGAGGTCAGGTGGCCGGAGATCGCCCTTCCATCAGGCCTTGTCTCCCTATATGCCGGCATAGCGCTCGTAATCGTCGGCTTTCTTAGCCGGCATCCGGACCAGAAGCCGGGCCTTTTTGACGGCCTTGGCGTTCTTGACGTCGCGGGCTGGCTTCTGTTGATAACCGGCATTCTCTCGATCGCCTCTGCCCTGATCGTCTTTGTTTCGGAATACCGGGAGCAACGCTCGTTCACCTTCTCGCCGCAGGGGAAACTCTCGCTCGAGATCGTGGTGGCTTTCGGCGTCTTCTTCATGCTCCTGCCGGGGTTCGTCTACTTCCTCACCTATGTCCCAATGTTGCTCAATCACCCGAGCACCCAGGCGATGGGCGATGTCGGCTGGACCGGACTAGGACAGGTCGTCCGCCAGAACCGGATGGCCTACGATTTCCACCAGAGCCTGCGGTCCCCTCACCCCTACTCATCGACCTGGGACTCATGGCCGATCATGGCTCGCCCTGTCTACTTCTACGCGGGAGACCATAACGCAAAAATCTACGCGCTGGGCAATCCCGCCGTCTTCTGGGCGTCCTTGCCGGCCCTGGCCTTCGCGCTCTGGCAGGGGTTAGCCATCGTTCGCGCGCGGTTACTGCCGGGCAGGACCCTCTCCGTGTGGGGGAGCCTCCCACAGCGGAATGCTGCGCTGCTATTCGTGGTGATCTCATACCTTGCCTTATGGCTGCCGATGGGGTTGACCTCGCGCGTGGTCTTCATCTATCACTACCTCCCCGCCCTCGGCTTCGCCATACTCGCCCTCGCGTTTTCGGTGGACTCGCTCTGGCGCCGCGAGGAGCCGTGGGGTCGGTATGCGGCCGCTGGCTTCCTGGTCCTCGTCTTCCTTACCTTCGCCTTCTTCTATCCGCATCTCACCGCGATACCCGTCGCTAATTGGCTCGACAAGTTATACTTCCCATTCGACCGCGGCAACTTGCTCGACAACGACCTGTTCAACTGGGAATAGATGGTCGGCGTTCTCTGTTATGACTGCGGCGCCCTCAACGCCGGCTCCACGAAGTTCTGCATCGAATGTGGAACACGCATGGCCGTCCGTGACGACCGCGTTGCGTGCCCAGTCTGTAATTCGCAGAACGCCACTGGCGCGAAGTTCTGCGTCGAATGCGGAACACGTATGGCCGTCCGGGACGAGGGGGTCTCGTGCCCGGTCTGCAATTCGCTGAACGCCGCCGGCGCGAAGTTCTGCGTCGAATGCGGCGCCGCCCTGGCGAGGATTGACGGCCGCCCAGCCGTCACTTGCCCCCGCTGCCGGTGTGTCAACGCTGGCGGCGCGAAGTTCTGCGTCGAATGCGGCGCCGGATTGGCGACCGGCGGGGCATCTAGCGCTCGGCCGATTGGGGGACTCGAAACAGTTTCGGGTCCTTTCTCCGAATGGACGCTCAAGTGGCGCGAGCAAGCAAACCTACCTGAGGAATCGCTCCGGTTGGCAATTGCGCTGCTCATCTTTGCGTTGGCTCTCGCCGCCTACGCGCTGGCGCCCTCGACGGCCATGCTCGCCCTCATTTACGTCGTAACCTCCGCCTTGGCCGGATTCGCGCTCGTGCAGCAGTTCCTTCCGAACTTGCCCCGCCTCGTGCGGCTCTGCGGCGGCTATCTCGCTGGCATTGTGCTCACCGCCTGGACTACCTTCCTGCCGGCGCTGGCGCTTTCACCGGCCACCGACAGCTCTCTAATGGTCGGAATCTTCTTCGCGACGGCGATAAACGCCGGCGTCATCGCATTCTTCTGGCCGGAACTTGACCGGCTCGCGCCGAAGGCGGCGCCGTTCGCCGCAGTCATCGCTGCCTGGGCGGTAATTCGCTTAGCGGTCCCGAACCAGTGGGAAAGCCCTATACCGCTAATCCTACTCGTCGGCTTGGCTGCGGCAGCCGTGAGCCTCGCCCTAAGGCGGCAGGTACTTACCGATGACAGGCGCGCTCTCGCCTTTGAGTTGATCCTGCTCGCAGCCGCGCTGGTTTTCTCGACATGGCTGATGGACGCAAGGCTTTCGGGCACTCCGCTCACCGTCTCCTCGAACACTTGGGGAGACACCGGCCTTCACGTGTCTCTGGCCCGCTCCTTTTCAGAAGGGCACAACTATCCCCCTGAATACCCGTTTTACGGAGGCGAGCCCATTCGCTATCACTTCGGTTATGACTTCTTCGCCGGCGCGCTGGAAGACGCCGGGCTACCAATCCGGCTCGCCTTCAACCTGCCTGGCGCTCTCGGCTTCACTGCCCTGATCCTGTTGGTTTTTGAGCTGGCTCGCTGGCTCTTTCGCAACGTTGCGGTTGGCCTTATGGCGGTCGTGCTCCTGATCACCAATAGTTCGTTTGCGTTCCTCAGATATTTCCAGCTCTACAACGTCTCCAGCGTTTTTGATCTTGCCGGTATTTCGAAAGCCGTTTCTCACCTGTGGGACAGGCAGCCCGCCCCGTTTACCGATCGTTATTTGGCCGTGGGCCCTTACTTCGTCGAGGGCAGGGTTGACAAGATTTCCATCTTCTGGACCTTAAACGTCTTCCTTACTCAGACCCATTTGATCGTCGCCATGGCCACCGTCATGTTCGTTTCCTACGCGCTCATTAGACCGCTGCGCGAGAATGGACATCTATCAACCACACGCTCACTTGCCCTCGGCGTCTTAATGGGGCTCACCTTCTGGCTGAACGGTATTTTGTTCATGGGCGCAACGGTATTCTTCCTGGCGTTCTTTTTTCTCCACGGTCCTCGCGCCGGGACGCTGCCCATGCTGGTGCCGCCTTTCGCCGCCTTGATGCTCTTGGGATACAGCGTTGACAGTCACTTCTATTTCCTGGCTCTTCTGTTCGGCCTTGGCGCCCTCGCCCTACTCAGCGATCTCCGCCAGTCACTGCCGTTCCTGGCCGCCGCAGGCGTCCTCGCGCTGCCCCAAGCGATCTGGCTGAACGGTGGACTAAGCAACGACGGCGGACTGCGCGAACACACTGGATACCTAGTAGATAATTTCCGCTTCGACCACATCGGCTCCTATGGTGATTTCATCGAGTACTGGTGGCTGAATCTCGGCCTCTCGCTCCCCCTGATGATCGTCGCCGCCTTCTGGGCCAAAGGCACAGACCGCAAGCTGATCCTTGCGGTATCAGCGATCTTCATCTTCGGTAACTTTGTCCAGGCGAGCCGCGATCTGGGCGGCCACAACCACAAGATCTTCAACCTTTGGGAAGTCCTTATGAACGTCTTCGTCGCGTTCGCCTTCATACGTATCTGGACTCTCCTTGCGAAGGAGATCAAGCTAGGCGATATCACCATTCCCAGGCGGTTCGCCGTGGCCTTGCCCGCGACGTTGCTCAGTGCCGTTTTCATTCTGCTCGTGCTTTCCGGAATCGTCGACTTCATGGTGATTAAGAACGACTTCCGAGTTGATGTCTTCGGCGACAAGGAGTCGACCGTTGAGGCAATCAACCGCTACACGGACAAGGACTCACTCTTTCTTACCGCTTACGGCGATCTGTACACCGCGCCGGCGCTGGCTGGCAGACGACTGTTCCTCGGCTATCAGCCGTGGGCCGCCAGTGCCGGTTATGACGTCCCGATTCGAGAGGCTACCACGAAAGCGATTTACGGCGCTCCGTCAAAGGATGAAGCTTGCCGGTTGCTGGTTGCCAATGGGATAGACTACGTACAGCTTGGTCCGGCTGAACGCAACAAAGGCCTAGCCATAAATGAGGCGGTATTTAAGGGCTTTGTTCCCGCCGTCACTGTCGATGTTCCTAATGGTGGACTCGCCGAATACGACGTCCACAAATCGTGTCCAGGCGCGGCCGCCTATTCGCCGTAATCGCCGCTAGAGACCGGTCGTCCGGTGTTTACGCCAGATTACGAGCGAGGTCATTGTCCAGTTCCATGTAAACCCGATCAACACGCCGACCATGCTCGAAAGGTAAGGACTGACACTGAGGGAATGCAGAACAATCGTCGTCACCACAATGATGATCGGACTAACGATGGAACTGACGTTGAATTTGATGAATCGAAGGCCCAACCAGCCGCGACGCTCCCGGTGGCGAAACGTCCATCTCTCATGTGAAGTGAACTGAAAAAGGACAGCCGCCTCGACGGCCACGATTGATGAAATCAACAAGCGGATATCCGGGTGCGACAGATCGGCGTCAGAATTCCGCTCTGGAAGAAACCAGAAGAGACCCGAAAGGTCAGGAAGGAACGAGGCCGGTGGCTCCCCATACATCAGGTACAAGAAGATCTGATAGATTACAAACGCCACCCCGCCGACGATCAGGAATTTCAGCAGCGTGGTGGGCAAATGGAGCCGATGGGCCAGGGCACTCGCCGCACCCATAAACCCTTGGTCCGCCTGGGTCGCCAGTTCCGGTTGCATGACTACTCGCCGCAAAAGACGTGCCCCTCATTATAGCGGAGCGCCTGCCGGCTCACGTAAAACAAGCGTAAAAATGACGTGAATTGAGCGCCCCTTTTTTCGCTCATTCCGGCGGAAACGGCGCCGGTATTGGGTCCAGGCCGCTTGGCGGCAGCATCTCGTCGCGGGGCGATAGGTCCTCGCCTATCATCGCAGCCGCCCTCTCGCCGAGGAGGATCGAGTAGTTCTGGCCCCGGTCGTGCGGATAGATCTGGGCCATGTTAGCCAGGTACAGGCCGCGCACCGGGGTTCGATGGCCAGCCAATCGAGAGCCTACCCCGAGCGTGAATACCGGCTGCGCGTCCGAGGCACGGAATAACCACCGTTCCTCCACCCACGACTCATCGAACTGCGGGTTCATCCGCCTGAGATGGGGCAGATACGCCGCAGCCAGCTCACCTTCTGTCATCTGGCCCAACGACGAACCGCGAGTCACGTCGTTTGGAATGTACACGACGTGCCGCCCGCCGTACCGCTCAGGCGCGACTAGATTCGTCTGCTCGACCAGGGTGAGAAAAGGGACCGAGCGGTCGTTGATGCTCAGCCAGTAGTGTCCGGTCAGCGGGCGCCTCAGGCTGAGGACCAGGCAGACGGTGTCCTGGTAGGCGACGCTTTTCAGCCTGCCTGTGTATTCCTCGCCGAACCGCGGTGCGATTCGAAGCAGCGCCTTATTGCTGATCGTTGCCAGCACAGCGTCGAATGTATGGGCGCTGCCCCCAATCGTCTCGACTTTAAGCTTCGCGTTTTCGCTTACGATACGATCGACGGCCGCGTTCATCTCCACTTCCCCCCCAAGCGCCTCGATCAGCTTCACGAGAGCGTCAACCCAAACACCGAACGAGCCGAGCTGATAGCCGAGCACCTCTTTTTGGGAGAGGAGATCCCGGGACGAGAAGCGCAGTCGAATGCGGTTCCACAGCCACGTCATTGGCACCTCGTCCGCCATGTCGCCGAATTTGCCGCGCAGCAGCGGTTCCCAAATGACTCGCAGGCTTCGCTCGCCGGCGTTACGGCGCATCCAATCGATGGCCGTCACCCCTTCAAACTTTGAAGCATCGCGCTCCCGACGCAGGCGCAGGCCGAGGAGGCCCAGCCGAATCCGGTCCCGTATGCCGGCCAGCGGTGTGAAACGGAGCAGGTCAACCGTGCTCGTGAACGGATAGAGCCTGCCGTTGTAGAAGATGCCTGCGGTAGTCGGGTGCCACTTTACGGTCTTTAGGAGCGTCAGTTCATCGAGCAAGCGGACAGCGGCTCCGTCAGAGGTGAAGAGGTGGTGATAGAAGCATTCGAGTCTTTCGCCGCCGATCTCGAACGTACGAAGAAGCCCGCCCACGGAAGCGCCCGCCTCAAACAGGTGGACGCGGTGTCCCTGCTGGAGTAACCGGTACGTCGCCACTAGACCGGCAACGCCGCCCCCAATGACTGCGACCGAAGCTGCGCCGTCCTTCATCGCCACCGGCCCGAAAGCTGCTATTCGTTTTTCGGTTTGCCGTCAGCACGACGCCACGGCTGGCCCGTGCGCAGCCGCAGCAGCCCGCGCAGGTCCTCCGTTACGGTCGCGGTGATCTTTACTCGCGTGTCCGTATCCTCCACCCACCTCACCGGCACGTCCTTTACCCGGTAGCCCATCTTCTCGGCGAGGATCAGCAGCTCGGTGTCGAAGAACCAGTTGTTGTCCGCGATTAGCGGGACGATCCGCTGCGCCGCCTCACGGCTCACCGCCTTGAAGCCACACTGGGCGTCACTGAATCGAATCCCGAACATCGCCTTGATAAGCGTATTGTAGCCGCGCGTGAGCACCCGCCTCTTCAACGACCGGGTGATCTCCGCCTGGCTGGCAAGCCGCGAACCGATGGCCACGTCGTACCTGTCGTTCGCGATTGAGCCAATGAGCGGGGGGAACGCTTCGAGGCCTGTGGAGAGGTCCACGTCCATATAGCTGACGATATCCATCGGGCTGGCCAGCCAGGTCTGCTTCAGCGCGAAGCCCCGCCCTTTGCGCTCGATCCGGACATACTCCACTTTGCCGCTGTTAACGCCGGCCAGTTCCTTGCCGACTGCCGGAGTGCTGTCGATAGACGCGTTGTCCGCTATCACGATGCGCCATTCGAAAGGAAAGGCCGGGCTCGCGAGGAACTCTCGTAGGACCGGGATCGATTGCGGCAAGGCTCGCTCCTCGTTGTAGACGGGTACGACGACGTCGACAGTGGTCACGCGAGTATATTACCGGAGGATTCGCGAGAGCGTCGCGCTAGAGTAGGATCTTCTTCGGCGAGCCTGACGCTGTCCGGCGGTAGTTGTGGAACAGGTAACGCCCGTCGACCTCTTCGACATAACACCTCCGCCGGCTCGCCAAGATTGAGTTGGCCTCACGCGAGTAGCTCTGGTAGACGGCAAGGATCGAGTGGTCGACTGCGAAAACGCCCGATGAGATCACTATCGTCAATTGAATGTCCGCGAGCAACAGCAGCCAGCCCGATATCAGCTCCGCCCAGCCGAGGTGAAACAGAGTCTCGCCGAAGGCTACCGTCATTTTCTGGAGGTTCGAATCGGGAGCGACCTGAAGGGCCGTAGCGCCGAGGTGCGGCATCGAAAGGTCGCCGACCAGGCGGTAGACGCTGCCGAGCCGCTCGTCCTCCGCCAGAGCCGACCCGGCCCGGAGGCGGCCGAGGTCGATCGCCATCGCCGCGTGCTCCCGGTCCTGTGTCACCGCATTCTCGAGCCAGTTCTCGTATTCCTTGAAGCCGTCGGCCAGAAGAGAGCGCTGCGCCGCCACACAATCGCACGCCGCGCGCACCAGCGGGGAGACAGCAGAGTACGAACCGAGCGTCATCATCGTGCAGGCATCTGCCTCATGCGAGAAGGCGCGCGACCAGAAAGAGAACAACGCCGCGGCCTCCGGCGTCCTTAGCCTGGAGTTCGCCGTGACGATCTGGAGCTGGAGGTTCATCATCTTCTCGAACAGCTCCAGATCGCCGGACAGCAGGAACTGCGTCTGCCGAAAGGCGTCTTGCATCGCCGGCTGAGCGGCGGAGGGACGGGAGGGCGGGGCGTAACGGTCCGGTAAGCTTCCCAGCGCCGTCTTGATCCGCGTCCGGACTTCGCTCTGCGTCACAATGGCACGCCGATTAGAGGTTCGAACCGCGGCGCCCAGTTTTCGACGCTCGAGCCGCCCGCCGGAGGCGATACGAGCTTGAGCACGCTGCCGAAGGGAGGCATCTTAGAGATCCGGTCCGGGTGAAACGTATGCGCCAGCATTTCGGTCCCATCGACGACGCGCGGCCCGGGGCGGCTAAAGTAGCTGTTGCCGTCGAGCGCATAGACGCGTCCCTTGCGCACGGCAGGGAGAGCTGCCCACCCGTCCAAGTCCCAGAGAGCTTCCGCCTCGCTCGCCGCCCGCTCCGGACCAAACCCACACGGCGTCAGCGCGATGATCTCCGGCTCAGTTCGCCGCATCTCATCCCACGGCAGCTTCCGCGAGGGCTCGCCGGGGCTGATCAGCGCGCCGTCGTCCCCACCCGCGAGCCGGATCATCTCCGGGACCCAATGTCCGCCCGGCATCGCTGGATCGAGCCACTCGAGGCAGAGGACCCGTGGCCGTTCGGCTTCGCCCACGGCGTCGCGTACCCGGTCGATTCGCTCGGAAAGCTCAGCTACGAGTGCCTCGGCTTCTGCCATCCGCGAGGTCGCTTCGCCGACGCGCTCGATATCGCCGAGAATGTCGCCCAGGCGGTTAGGATTCAGGGTTAGCACCTGCGCCTTGCAGCCCGCGGACTCCATGTGTCGCCCGAAGTCGGAAGGTGAGACCGCGCAGACAGGGCAGAGGTCTTGCGTAACGATCAGGTCCGGCGGGTCAGTGCGCAGACGCTCCTGATCGATCCCGTAGATCTCCAACCCCGCCCGGAACCTCTCCGTGACCTGCCGGTCGATCTCCCCGCTGCTGCGAGTCGAGTCAATATGACTGAACGTGACGCGCGGTTTCGAGTTCGCCTCTGGCGGGTAGTCGCATTCGTGCGTAACCCCCGTTACCTCATCGTCGAGTCCCAGCGCGAAGAGCATCTCGGTGGCGCTCGGGAGCAATGACCAGATCTTCATCGTGACGTACCGTGGGACAAGCTCCCACTGTGAACCGTCACGTTGCGAATGTCAAATCGCCTACTGCCACCCCTTCGTCGCCCCCTCCACCATCGCTAGCGGCCCGACCGGCCAGTTGAAGCCGAAGACCATCGCCTTGTTGATGTCTTCCGGCGTCGCTATCCCCTCTTCCAGCACTTTCTGCGCCTCCCGCACCGCCGCGAAGTAGATGCGGTTCGCGATGAACCCGTAGCGGCCCGGCGCGTCCTTCACCCGCACCGTCGCTTTGCCCACTCGCTGGCAGAGCGACTCCAGAGCCGCGATCGCCTCATCTGCCGTCTCAGGGGCGTATACCAACTCGACGAGCTTCATCACCGGCGCCGGGCTGAACCAGTGCATGCCGATAAAGCGCTTGCGCCGCTCCTCGGACACGGCCTTGTTGATGTCCGAGATCGCCAGGCCGGACGTATTCGTGGCGAAGATCGTCTCGGGCCCGGCTACGGTATCAAGCTCGCCGAACACCTTCTTCTTCAGTTCGAGGTCTTCAGGCACCGCCTCGATGATGAGGTCCGCGTCCTTCAGGTCTCCGAGGCTTGTCGTGAACGAGAGCCGCGCCAGCGAGGCGTCGGCGTCCTTCTGTGTGGTCTTCCCGCGCTCGACTCCGCGCTTCAGTCCATAGCGCCCGTCCACGACCGTCGACCGGGACTTCTCGATCAGCGCCTCGTTCAGGTCGCGGACGGTTACCCGCGCCCCGCCGACCGCCAGCGCCTGGGCGATGCCGGACCCCATCACGCCGCCACCAATGACGCCGATGCTAGTGATTTCAGGCATCAGAGACCTCCTCGATTTCGATCTAATTGCAGGCCTCATGGCCCACGCACACAGAGCGTAAACTCTACAGTTAGGAATGCGCGCGCTTCAGTATATCGCGGCCCGCGTAGCGCGCATTTGCCCCTAGCTTCTCTTCGATCGACAGAAGGCGGTTGTACTTCGCCGTCCGCTCACCCCTGGCCGGAGCGCCCGTCTTGATCTGGCCCGCTCCCGTCGCCACTGCAAGATCAGCGATGGTAGTGTCTTCCGTCTCCCCGCTGCGGTGCGATATGACGCAGGTCCAGCCCGCCTTGCGCGCCTCCGCGATCGCGTCCAGCGTCTCGCTGAGGGTCCCGATCTGGTTGAGCTTAATGAGCACGGAGTTCGCCGCCTTCTCTTCGATGCCTCGCCGGATCCGCTCGACGTTAGTCACGAAGATGTCGTCGCCCACGAGTTGGATCCTATCGCCGATGCGCTCGGTCAGTGCCCGCCACCCGGCCCAGTCCTCCTGCGCCATCCCGTCCTCTATCGAGACGATAGGGTAACGCCGGCACCACTCTTCCCACAGCTCGACAAGGCCTTCCGGCTCCAGCGTCCTTCCCTCTCGCTCGAGCACGTAGCGGCCGTCCTTCTCCAGTTCGGAGGTCGCCGGATCGAGGGCGATCGCCACGTCCTCTCCCGGCCTGTAATGCGCCTTCTCGATGGCGCGCACTATCAGCTCAATCGCCGCGTCGTTCGCGAGACCGGGCGGCGCAAACCCGCCCTCATCGCCGACCGTTGTTGGCAGGCCCTCGTCATGCAGAATCCGGCCCAGCGAGTGGTAGACCTCGACCGCCCAGCGCAGTCCTTCGCCAAATGAT
>VBEJ01000158.1 GCA_005882985.1 Chloroflexota bacterium | reverse complement strand
TCGTTGTAGGCGCGGGGCTCGCCGTTGCAGTCGCGGTGGCGGTTGGAGCCGGCGTCGGGCTGGCTGTTGCTGTCGGTGCGGGGCTGGGCGTGACGGTGGCGGTCGCTGTTGGACTGGCGGTGGCGGTTGCGGTACGTGTCGGCGACGCGGTGGCGCTTGGCGTGGCCGTAGGAGTGGCGGTTGCCGTCGCTGTAGGCGCGGGGGTCGCTGTTGCTGTCGCCGTGGCGGTTGGGGCCGGCGTCGGGCTGGCTGTTGCTGTCGGTGCAGGGCTGGGCGTGGCGGTTGGCGTGGCCGTTGGACTGGCGGTTGTGGTGGCGGTGGCGGTTGGCGTGCGTGTCGCCGTAGCCGTGGGACTCGCCGTTGCGGTCGCTGTCGCGGTGGGAGTTGCGGTTGGTGTCGAGGTGGCGGTCGCCGTGGGGGTGGCCGTGGCTGTTGGGGTGGGTGTTGGGGAGGCGGTCGGTGTAGGCGTCGTGGCAGTCCAGGGCACTCTTACCTCGGAGTCGGTAGTGTTCGCCTGGATGTCCAGCGTCCGCGTGCTGTTGTTCCCCACGGCCAACGCGCTACCCAAGACGCGGACCTGGAAGCGATCAGTGGCCGAGCCGGAGGAGCTGACGTTGTTGAAGGTAAAGGTCTTGAGGCCTGTGCCCGTCTGGGCCAGGGATGTCGCAAGCACAATGGGGCCGGCGCAGCCGGAAGCAACACGGAGCAGCTGCGCCTTGTAGCCTGCGAGGTTGGATCCGTACGTAATGACATTGAGCTCTACGGTATACGTCCCGGCGCCCCAGTTGGCCAGACCGACCTGGCCGGGGTCTGTCGTGAAGGCGAAACTCACTTCATCGACCGCGCTGGTTGCGACGATTCGAGTAAGAGTGGCGGCTGCGGCCGTGCTGGTGAGGAGCTTGTGACCGGTGGGCCCTGCCGCTGGGAGGCAATCGCTGGCGATGCTGCGTTCGATGAATACGGTATTAGGCGCCGGTGTGGCCGTGGGCGTCGGAGTGGTGAGCACAGTGCAGCTACGGCCGAAGAAGCCAGTCATCCTGGTCACGTCCGAGATATCGACGAAGCCGTCGACCGGATCGGGGGCGATGTTATCGCGCGGGGGCGCCGGCGGCACGGCGAGCCCGAAGTTGGCCGTCAAAGCGGAAACGTCTGTGATGTCCGAGAACGCATCGTTGTTGATGTCGGCCGGCCAGGCGTCGTTTCCGCACTGAACGAGAGCGTTTGTCCCGGCGAGATCTTCGACGGACCAGCTGAAGCCGTCGCAGTCGGGGTCGTTGGCGGCGATAGGCCAGGGAGGCAGCGCCTGCGAGCCGTTCGGCCAGGCGGGGCAGTTGTCGCTGAGATCCGAAACCCCATCGCTGTCGGAGTCGCAGGTGTTGCCCACGCAGGTCGTGTCGTTCACGTTTGCGATGTGCTCGCCCCCCAGGCTTGCGAAGCTGCTGCCCCAGCTATAGGTCCCTGCGGTCGAAGGATTAACAAGGACTACGACGTTACCGGGCGAAGAGCGGCCCAGGATAGTGAGGGCAAACGTCTGTGGCGCGCAGAAGGCGTGAAACTCATTGAGGTTTGTAAGGTCGGCGCTCAAGTCGAAAGGGAATCCCGGTTCGTGATCAACGGTAACGACTAGATTCCACCAGCTCGTAATCAGGCCCGACCATTGAGCGTCCGGGACCTGGGGCCCGCTAACAGGGGTATCGACGAGGGTGAAGGGCCCGTATGATTCGATGCTTCCGTTGCAGTCGGTGTCAACGGACATCGTCCCTTGAGCGGTGATCTCTCCGTCGGGTACCTGGGCATCGCCTTTGATGTCCCATCCGTCCGGCGTGAAGACGGACCAGGTGCCGAGGGCATGATTGCCCGTAGGGAGCGAAGTTGTGATGCGGAGGTTGCTGTTAGCAGCCGGTGTCGGGTTGGGAACGTAGACGTCAAACGAGGGATTAAAGGGCATGCTGGCGCTGGAACTCGAGGGGCCGATCAGGAGGACAGTAAGAGAGGCGACGGCGGCGAGCAAGACGAGGGCAGGGAGAAGCAGGCGCTTAGTGCGCAATGTCTGGTCCCTCTCCGTGGCTGCCCCCTGCCGCAAACATGGTGTGACTGCCCTTAACGAGTACCCTTCATTATAAGCAGCGCAGGCCAAAAAAGGCGGTCATTTTCGAGACATCGGTAATGTCTACGAAGCCGTCCACGGGGTCGGGTGCGATGTTGTAGCGGGCTGGGGCGGGCGGGACAGAGAGGCCGAAGACGCCGGTGAGCGCGGAGATATCGCTAATGTCCGAGACAGTATCGTTGTTGATATCGGCGGGCCAGGCGTTCGTGCCACAGTGTGCGAGGGCCCCGGTGCCTGCGGCGTTCTCCGCGCCCGTGCTGAAGCCGTCGCAATCGGGGTCATTGGCAGGGACCGGCCAGGGCGGGATGGACTGCGCGGGATTCGACCAGTTGGGACAGTTGTCCGTTGCGTTGAGCACCCCATCGCAATCGAAGTCGCCGGCGCAGGGAGCGCAGGTAAGGCCGAAGAAGGCGGTCATCTTCGAGACATCGGTGATGTCGACGAAGCCGTCCGGAGCGTCCGGGGCGATGTTGTAGCGGGCGGAGGCGGGCGGGACGGCGAGCCCGAAGGTACCGGTCAGGGCTGTGACATCTGAAATATCGGTGAACGTGTCGTTGGTGACATCAGCGGGCCAGGCGTTGAATCCGCAGTGGACGAGGGCTTTCGTGCCGGTGAGATCCTCGACGGCCGAGGTGAAGCCGTCGCAGTCCGGATCATCGGAAGGGATGAGCCAGGCAGGAAGGGCCTGGTTGGCGTTCGGCCAGAGCGGGCAGTTATCGGTAGCATTGGGCAGTCCGTCGGCATCGGCGTCGCAGGCGTTGCCGATGCAGACGCTGTCACTGGCATTGGCCATAAAGCCTCCGCCTGAACTGGTGAAGCTTCCTGTCCAGTCGTACGAACCGGCGGTCGAGGGGTTTGTGACGACGGCATTATTGTGAGGCGAGGAGCGGCCGAGGACGGTGATAACGAATGTCTGAGGTCCACACATGGTATGGAACTGACTGAAGTTGGTGAGATCAGCGCCTACGTCAAACGGCTCTGATGGCGCCTGATCGACCGTAATCATCAAACTCCACCAGCTAGTGATCTGGCCGGTCCACTGAGCGATCGGGGCGTCCGGGCCGCCACCCGTGGGAGAGTCGGTGAGGTTGAACGGGCCGTAGCTATCGACTGTCCCATTGCAGTCCGTGTCGACGGACATCGTGCCTCGAGCCACCACGTCTCCGTCGAAGACGCCGCTGTCGCCACTGACGCCCCAGCCGGCAGGGAGGAACAGCGCCCAGCTGCCAAGCCCAGGATTGCCCGGGGGAACCGACGCCGCGATGCGGATATCGCCATTGGCGGACGGTGCGGCGGATGAGACGAAGACATCGAGGGAGGGGTTAAAGGCCGGTGTGCCGGCTGCCGTATGCGACCCAGCCGCACCCAGGACCGCGGCGAGGACTAATGCTTTCCGCCAGCTCCCGGGCATTGTGATTGCCCCCTTTAGAGAGTTTGGAGGAGAGGGCGGTTGCCCTCTCCTCCCGTTCTTACAGCGTTGGTTCCCTCAGCCGGTCATTTCGAGGAAGACTAGATGGCCACGACCTTCGGGAATGCACGGATCAGCGTGTTGTTGGCGTCGTTGTCGTCGTCGTCGTTCACGCCGACGCTGCAGGCACCGTTGAAGGACTCAGCGAGGGTGTCGCACGATGAGAAGTCATCACCGTGAACGTCGGCTATGGCCTTGACCTCCCAGTTGAGTCCATTGACTGCGGCCGGGTTCGTGCACTGGAAATCGACGGTGCCGGTCAGAGTGATCTTCTCGCCGGGGGCGAGCGTCACGGCGGGAACGCCGAGGACGTTGCTGGTCCAGTTGTAGACCTGGTTAGTGTTCTCGGTAGCCGTCGCAGTGGGCACGGACACGGAGCAGCCGCCGGGGTTGGCGCCGAAGCCGCCGGGCGGGTTGAAGGCGAGGTAGATGCTCACCGGATCAGAGTGATTGCTGAAGCTCTGGCCGACGACAACGGTCGTGTTGTTGACGTCCGGGACGCCGGGGGCCAGCCGCGTGCTGTGGACGGTGCGCAGGCGGATTATCGCGGCGTCGTGGAACGGCGCCGTTGTGGCCGTCGGGGTTGGGCCGGGGGTCGCAGTGGCGGTCGCGGTTGCAGTCGCCGTGGCGGTGGCCGTCGGCGAAGCGCTTGGTGAGGGGCTCAATGTGGCCGTAGCAGTGGACGTTGGGGTGGGTGGCGCCGTCGCGGTCCCTGTGGGGGCCTGAGTTGCCGTCGCTGTGGGCGAGGCGGTGGCTGTGCGGGTTGCCGTTGCCGTCGGCGCGACCGTAGCCGTCGCTGTGGCCGATGCGGTGGGGACAAAGGTAGCAGTCGCCGTGGCCGTTGCCGTTGCAGAGGGCGTCGGCGACGGCGAGGTCGTCAACAAAACCGTCGGCGAGGCCGTGGCCGTACGCGTAGCAGTGGCCGTCGGCGAAGGCGTTGCGGTCGGTGTGGCCGTCGGCGAAGCAGTCGCGGTCGGTGACGCCGTGGCGGTTGGCGACGCTGTCGGGGTGGCGGTCGGCGTGCCGGGGAAGAAGGTCGGTGTAGC
>VBEJ01000157.1 GCA_005882985.1 Chloroflexota bacterium | reverse complement strand
CACGAAATTATACACGCCGCCCTTGCCATCCTTGTCGCCCGGGTACCAGTTCTGGAGCGTCGAGTACTTGATTTCGGCGTCGTCCAGCGCTATCAGCTCGACAACGGCCGCGTGCAGCTGGTGCGTCTTGCGCATCGGTGCCGTGCAGCCCTCAAGGTAGCTCACGTAGCTTCCCCTGTCGGCGATGATAAGCGTCCGCTCAAACTGGCCCGTGCCGTCTGAGTTCATGCGGAAGTACGTCATCAGCTCGACCGGGCAGCGCACGCCGGGTGGGACATACGCGAACGTACCGTCGCTGAAGACGGCAGAGTTCAGGGTGGCGTAGAAGTTGTCGCTGTACGGCACGACGGAGCCGAGGTACTTCTTGACCAGCTCCGGGTGCTTCTGGATCGCCTCCGAGATCGGGCTGAAGATGATGCCGAGGTCTTCAAGCTGCTTCTGGTACGTCGTCGCGACGGAAACGCTGTCGAAGACGGCGTCGACGGCGACGCCGGTCAGAGCCTTCTGCTCCGCCAGCGGGATGCCAAGCTTGTTGAACGCGGCGACGAGCTCTGGATCGACCTCATCGAGGCTCTCCGGCCCCTTCTCCCTTTTCACGGGCGCCGAGTAGTAGTGGATGTCCTGGTAGTCGATGGGCGGGAAGCTAACCTTGGACCAGCGCGGCTCGCGGTAGTCTTCGCTGATCCAGTAGCGATAAGCCTTCAGCCGCCACTCTGTCATCCACTCCGGCTCGCCCTTCTTCGCTGAGATTAGCCGAACGACATCCTCATTCAGCCCCTTCGGTGGGATATCGGCTTCGATATCGGTGACGAACCCCCACTTGTAGTCAGAAGCAAGATCTTCCTGTGTGGACGTTCGGGAGATTACCTTCGGCGCTGCCATAGTATCCTTCGTAATGCCGAATTTTAGAACATTTGACTGTGTAAATCTACACTACACCCGAATTGTAGCATAGGAGCCCCCTCGGAACAACCGAAGATTACCTTACAATGGACTTACGATGACCGACCGCATCTACCTCGACCACGCGGCCACCACGCCGCTCGATGAGCGCGTGCTGGAGGCGATGCTGCCCTACCTGCGCGACCACTGGGGCAACCCCTCGAGCCTGTACGGCGAGGCCCAGGAGGCGCGACGGGGTCTCGAAGGCGCCCGACGCTCGATTGCCGAGGTCCTCGGCTTCAAGCCGCTGGAGCTCGTCCTCACGTCCGGCGGCAGCGAGAGCGATAATCTTGCCCTGCGCGGCGCGGCTTACGCTGCCCGCCGGCAGGGCCACGGCGAGCAGATCATCACGACTGCCATCGAGCACCACGCGGTCCTCCACGAGGCCGAGCGCCTCCAGGAGGAGGGGTTCCGCGTCACCTACCTCGGCGTCGACGGCGAAGGCTTCATTGACTTGCAGGACCTCGAAGACGCGGTCACCGATGACACCGCGTTAGTCAGCATCATGTACGTCAACAACGAAGTCGGTACCATCGAGTCGATCGAAGAGGCGGTGCGCGTGGTGAAGGCGAAGAACCCGCGCACGGTCTTCCACACCGACGCCGTGCAGAACCGACGCGCCGGTACCGAGAACGTCGCCGGGGTCGTCGGCATGGCGGAGGCGTTGGAGCTTGCGCACGAAGAGCTCGACGCCCGCAACGCCCACGCCCGCGAGCTGCGCGATCGGTTGCTCCGGGGCATCCCTGAGCGCATCCCGCATGTGCACGTAACAGGGCCTGAGGACCTCTCGAAGCGAGCAGCGAACAACTTCTCCGCCTGCTTCGAGTACATCGAAGGCGAGGCCATCCTCATCGCCCTCGACCTCGCCGGAGTGGCAGCCTCGAGCGGGAGCGCCTGCACGAGCGGCTCGCTGGAGCCGTCGCACGTGCTCACCGCGCTGGGCGTGCCGGAGGACCTCGCGCGGGGGAGCCTCCGGCTCACCGTCGGCACGGACAATGCGCCGGAGCAGATCGAGCATGTCCTCGAAATCTTGCCGGGGATTGTGTCGCGGATTCGGTCGCTGAGTCCCGCATGGCCGGAACGCGAGCGCGTGTAGCTCGTTAGCCCGCACAACCGCAATTCGGGAAATTATGCAACTAAGCTGTTGCATGTGCGGCCCGCGTTGTGATAAAAGGCAATCAGGAGGTTGCATATGGACACGACAACTGCAGACCGCATCGAGAAGGAAATCGTGCTGAACGCGCCGCGCTCGCGCGTATGGAAGGCTATCAGCGACCCGGCGGAGTTTGGGACCTGGTTCAAGGTAGACATGTCGGGCGTGAAGTTCGAGCCGGGGAAGCCCGTGAACGCGAAGATGACTTATCCCGGACATGAAGGGATGCCGTTCGAGATGGTCGTCGACAGGATCGAGCCGGAGCGCCTGTTCAGCTTTCGCTGGCACCCGTACGGCATCGACCCGAACTACGACTACTCGACGGAGCCCATGACCCTGATCGAGTTCGAGCTGGAGGAGGTGCCCGGCGGGACCAAGCTAACCGTAACCGAGTCCGGCTTCGACGCCATCCCGCTGGCCCGTCGCGCGGAGGCGTTCCGCATGAACAGCGGGGGCTGGGCGCAGCAGCTACGCAACATCGACGAGTATGTCGCCCAAAACCCGTGACGCGGACAAGCGAAAAGCGCCTTTGGCTGACACGGCGCCCATCTTCGCGGCGCTCGGCGACGAAACCCGGCTGGGCCTCGTCGCCCACCTGGCGACCGGCGATACGTTCTCGATCGCCCAACTGACGGAGAACACTTTCGTGACACGGCAGGCGGTCACACGGCACTTGGAGGTCCTGGCGCAAGCCGGCTTGGTTCGCGGAACGCGACGCGGGCGCGAGCACCTCTGGCAGTTCGAGCCGGCGCGGCTGGCTCTGGCGCAACGGAGCTTGGAGCAGATCTCGAGCTGGTGGGACGAGAAGCTGGCGGCGCTCAAGGAGAAGGTGGAGACGGAACCAGACACCAAATGAAGCTGTTCGGCGGCAATCGCTCCGCCGTTTTCAGAAGGAGAAACCGATGCCCGACCACAAGACCGGAACGCGAGAAGATTGGCTGAAAGCTCGGCTCGACCTTCTTAATGCCGAGAAAGAGCTGACGCGGCGCAGCGATGAGCTCGCGCGGCGGCGGCAGGAGCTGCCGTGGGTGCGGATCGACAAGGACTACCGCTTCGCGACAGACGAGGGGACCGCGACACTGGCGGACCTATTCCGGGGCCGCTCGCAGCTACTCGTCTACCACTTTATGTTCGGGCCCGACTACACCGCCGGCTGCCCGTCGTGCTCGGCGATCGCGGACGGCTTCAACGGGTCCGTCGTGCACCTCGCCAACCATGACGTTATGCTCTGCGCGGTGTCGCGGGCGCCGCTCGCCAAGCTGCAGGCGTACCGTCGACGCATGGGCTGGACGTTTCCCTGGGCGTCCTCGTTCGGCAGCGACTTCAATCCCGATTTCAGCGTCGGGCTGACCGAGAAGCAACAACTCGAGGGCGGGTTCGAATACAACTTCCGGGCCGAGGGGCCGTGGCAAGGCGCCGGCCAGGGTTCCCCCGTACACGCGGCCATGACCGGTACCGATCCGGCGACGTACACGCGCGAGAGACCCGGCCTGAGCGCGTTCGTCCTCGAGGACGGCGTCGTCTACCACACCTATTCCACCTATGCGCGCGGATTGGACGGTCTCTGGGGGATGTACCAGTGGCTCGACCGCGCCCCCAAGGGGCGCAATGAGACGGGCCCTTGGTGGCGCCGCCACGACGAGTACGACTCAGCGAACTAGCGGTTGCGAAAGGTCGATGAAACAATAACCGCATGCCATCATCCGAAGACGCCATCTCACGCCTGCGCCGGCTCTGCCTCGCCCTCCCCGAGGTGACCGAGCGCCTCTCTCATGGCGAGCCGACGTGGTTCGTGCAGGGCAAGAAGACGTTCGTGACAATGTCGGACCACCACCACGATGACCGCGTCGCCGTGTGGTGCGCCGCCCCGCCCGGCGCTCAAGAAGTCCTCGTCGGCGCCGATCCCAAGCGCTTCTTCCGCCCGAAATACGTCGGCCACCGCGGCTGGCTGGGCATCTACCTCGACGTGCCCCAGGACTGGGACCAGATCGCGGACCTGGTCCGCGACGCCTATCGAGAGGTGGCGCCAAGGCGCCTCGTAGCGAAACTGGTCGCGTAGGCGCACGCGTAGAGACGCCCCGCTGGCCTTCTTTCGGGTGAATCTATTGCTACAAATCGAACGACTTCTTTGAAGCGACTACCTTATCGTCTCGATGGGGCGTCTCTACTTCGTACCTCGTACCTCGTTCCGTGTTCCTGCTTCCTGCCTCCTGGTTCCTAGCCTCGATTGTGATAGAATTCCCAATCGGGAGCCTCACGTTATGACCGACCAGCCGCTCATCAAGGTCACCGATACCGCCAGCGAGTCGCTCGAGGAGTCCCTCAAGCAGAACATCATGCTCTCGACCGTCGAGGGCATCGTCAGCTGGGCACGTCGCTCCTCGCTCTGGCCGGTCGCCTTCGGCCTCGCCTGCTGCGCGATCGAGATGATCGCGACTGCCATGCCGCGCTACGACATCGCCCGCTTCGGCGCCGAGCTGTTTCGTCCCTCCCCGCGCCAGTCCGACCTGATGATCGTCGCCGGCACAGTCACCTGGAAGATGGCTGCTCCGGTGCGGCGCATATATCTTCAGATGGCCGAGCCGCGCTGGGTTATCTCGATGGGTTCGTGTGCGACCATTGGCGGGCCCTTCGCCTATGGCTACAGCACCTTGCCCGGCGTAAACCTCATCATCCCCGTCGACGTCTACGTCCCCGGCTGCCCGCCCCGGCCGGAGTCGCTCCTCCAGGGGCTGATGCTCCTTCAGGAGAAGATCAAGCGGACGGCGCACACCGGCGACCGCGACCGCAAGTACCCAACAGGGGACTTCTCGCGCTACCTCCCGGAGAACGACCCCGTCCGCAAGGACCTGGAGTCGCTCTTCCCGCCGTACATCGACGCTCCCGACCCCGCGATTGCTCGCATCCGCGCGACCTAGCACCGCCCGCATCTTCGCCGGGCCTTACCGGCGTGGCGCCACGTTGGTACCATAGAGCCACTATGGAACCACGCATCCAGTACGCTAGGACCGGCGACGGCGTGAATATCGCCTACGGTGTCTTCGGTGAAGGGATGCCACTCCTTTACAGTCCCAGCGCCCACGGCATCGGAGTCCACTACTACTCTTATTTGTCTTACTCCCGCCGGAGCGTCGATCAGCTCACGGCGGCGGGCTTCCAGGCGGTGCGTTACGACGGGCGCGGCACCGGATCATCTGACCGCACTCCCACGGAATTCTCATTAGAGACGGACGTACTTGACCTCGAGGCCGTCGCCGACCGCCTCGGGTTCGAGCGATTCACACTCGTCGGCCACTTTGCCGGAGCGCAGGCCGCGATCGCCTACGCGACCCGCTGGCCCGAACGCGTGAGCCACCTGGTGCTCAGAGACCCGTGGGCGTCGGGCTCGGACATGTATAAAATGTTTCCGGGAAACCGGGTCCTCTTCGCGATGCGGCCGTTTGCCGAGCAACAGTGGGACCTCGTCTCCATCACCATCGCAGCTGTGGGTTTCGGGTTGGCTGATAGTGACATCTCAAAGGAGTACGCGGCGGCGATCCGATCGGGAATCACGCCGGCTACCTGGGTAGCGCATTCGGAGGCGAGCGACGAGATCGACATCACGGACCTCCTCGAGGCAGTGAGCGTGCCGACTCTCGTCGTCCTGGACACCGCTCTTCCAGGCAGGCCACCCAACGCGATTGGAGAATGGGGCGCTCCCGTGAAGAAGATAGCCGCGGCGATCCCCGACGCGCGCCTCATAAGCACCGGCGACCTGGGCGCCGCTGTAAGCGACTTCGTGCGCGGCTCCCAGACACCGGCAGCAGCCGCCGCCAGATCGCCGGGCGGCTTGCAAACGATCCTCTTCACTGATGTCGAGGGCTCGACCGCGTTCACCGAGCGGCTGGGAGATGCGGCCGCCCGTGCGGTCCTGCGTGAGCACGAGCGGATCACCCG
>VBEJ01000156.1 GCA_005882985.1 Chloroflexota bacterium | reverse complement strand
TTCTCGCCGCGGCTCTGGAACCCGGGCCGGCACAAGCGGATCATTCACATCGATACGCTGCCGGCGGAAGTCGACGAGTACTATCAGCCGGACGTCGAGATCGTGTCCGAGATCGGTGAGGCCCTAAAGGCCCTGACCGGGTGCTGCGGCCACCGCGAGACCTTCTTCGATGAGTCTCGTCTCGAAAGCACGGTCCTGGCAGAGCTGAACGCGTATGCAAAGTCCGACGCCGTCCCCCTTAAGCCCCAGCGCATCCTGCACGATATGCGGGAGACGCTTTCCGCCGAGGATATCCTCATCAGCGACGTTGGCGTGCACAAGTTGTGGATCGCCCGCCTCTTTCCTGCGGAGCTCCCGAACACGGTGATCATCTCAAACGGCTTCGCGACGATGGGCATCGGTGTGCCAGGCGGAATCGCCGCAAAGATCGCGGAGCCCAAACGCCGTGTCGTTGTCGTTACCGGGGACGGTGGCTTTCTCATGAATGTGCAGGAACTGGAGACGGCGAGGCGGTTAGGCACCGCCTTCGTCACGGTAGTCTGGGTAGACGGCGCCTACGGTTCGATCCAATGGAAGCAAGAGGCGCGGTACGGCAGGTCCTATGGAGTGGGCTTCGGCAACCCAGATTTCGTCGCTTTGGCTCAATCGTTCGACGTCCCGGCCTTTGCGATTCGAGCTGCCGATGAGTTTCCGGTGGCACTGGACAAGGCGTTGGCATTAGATGTTCCCTCGATCATCGCAGTGCCCGTCGATTATTCCGAGAACCATCGCCTTACCGAGACGCTCGGCGAAGTACACATCAGCATGTGATGGAAGAGCTACGCATCCAGGAAGTAGAGCTCGGCGCGCAGCCAATCGATCGTTTCCTTTCGATTAGCGGCGCCGAGGCTATCGCGAGGGCCAAACAGCTCGGCGAGGAGATGAGCTCTCGGCTCACGGGACGCGCTGTCTGGAGTGTGAACTCGACCGCGACCGGCGGCGGAGTCGCCGAAATGCTGCGCTCGGTGCTGCCATACGTCCGCGGTTTCGGGATCGACTGTCGCTGGGTCGTGATAGGCGGGACGCCAGACTTCTTCCGCATCACAAAGCGGCTACATCACGCGCTCCACGGCTCATACGGCGACGGCTCGCCGCTTGGGGATGATGAGAGGGCGGTTTACGAGAGCGTCCTCCGTGCAAACGTCGGCGAGATCAGCGGGCTGGTCCGGCCGCGCGACGTGGTGGTCCTGCACGACCCGCAAACGGCCGGGCTCGCTCCTACGTTAAGAAGCCTCGGCGCAATCGTCATTTGGAGATGCCACATCGGCGCCGACGACCCGAATCCAGAGACTGAGGTCGGTTGGCGGTTTCTAGAGCCCTACATCTGCGATGCGACCGCCACCGTTTTCACCCGCCGCCAGTATGTTCCCGATATCTGCAACCACGGCCGGAGCGTGATCATTCCGCCCTCAATCGACCCCTTCTCACCGAAGAACCAGGAGATGGCGGACGATGTGGCACGCGCCATCCTGGTTCATACAGGTCTGCTCGGGGGCACTCCTCCCGAGGCGCTGCCGACGTTCGTCCGGCTTGACGGCTCTCCAGGCCGGGTCGACCGTCGCGCCGACGTAATCGGGCTCGGTCCCGTCCCGTCGCCGGACGCTCCGCTGGTTGTGCAGGTCTCGAGATGGGACCCACTGAAGGACCCTGTCGGCGTGATGTGGGGCTTCGCACGCCTCGCCGAAATGCAGCCACAGCTCGAGGCGAATCTCATTCTGGCGGGCCCGAACGTTCACGCGATCGAGGACGACCCGGAGTCGGCGAGGACACTGGACGCGGTGATCGAACGGTGGCGGGCACTCGCGCACCGGATCCGAGAGCGCGTGCACCTGGCAAGCCTGCCGACGGCCGACCTCGAAGAGAACGGCGCGATCGTCAACGCCCTTCAGAGGCAGGCCACCGTCGTCGTGCAGAAAAGCCTGCGAGAGGGCTTCGGGCTGACCGTGACAGAGGCAATGTGGAAGGAGCGAGCCGTTCTGGCCAGCGCGGTCGGTGGTATCCAGGACCAGATCACGGACAACGAGAACGGCCTCCTGCTCGAGGACCCGAACGACCTGGAGTCGTTCGCGTCGCTCCTGGGTCGCTTGCTCTCGGACGCCGCGCTGAGGCAGCGATTGGGTGAGCAAGCGCGCGAGCGGGTGAGGACCGAGTACGTCCCGCTGCGGCACCTCACTCAGTACGCAGACCTCCTCGAACGCATCGACGCTGCCTGACCCCTAGGACGGCGCGGCACTCGACGCCATCGGAAGCACTTCAATGACGGTCTTGACGCCCCCGGGCCGCCGCTGAACGCTCTCGGCGAACCGCTCCATCGGGATTCTTGTCGTGATGATGCGTGTAAGCAGGCCGGGCCAGCGCGCTTCGATCTCGCTCAGGTGTTTTGCGCCGGCTTCGAAGTGGCGACGGTTCGCGTTGACGGTGCCGAAGACGACCCTGTTGCCCAGCACCAACTCTAGGTTCAGGTGATCGGCCGATACCTGAATCGTCCGGCCGCCACCGCTGACGCCGGAAAGGCAGACTATTCCGTTGGGAGCGACTGTATCCATGGCGTCGAAGGCCAGCGGGCTATACCCCGTCGCTTCGAAGATGATGTCGATCGGGCCGATCTCGTCGGCCAGCTTGTGGTCGAGGCGGCGTTTCTCCGCCCAGATGTACTGCGCTCCCATCGCCTCGACCAACTGGCTCTTGAGGCCCGGTTCGGTGCGGTCATAGACATGCACCTCGAGGTCCTGCAGGCGGATAAGAAGAGCCGCCAGAAGACCGACGGGGCCGGCGCCGAGAACGACGGCTCGCTCCGGTTGCCAGACGAGCCTCGACTGGATGCGATCGATCTGGTCCAGGGCTTTCTCGGCAATTGTCAGCGGCTCGAGGAGTACGCCGACGCGCGCCAACTCCGCGGTCAACTTCACAAGGTAGCGGGGCTGCTCCACGTAGTACTCGGCGAGGAAGCCTTGCAGGCCCTTGATTCCGCGTTCGGTGTAGAGCCCGTTCAGGCACATATCCCACTCGGCGTTCGCGCAGTTCCGGCAGGGCACAGGGTCTGGGCGGCGGACTATCGCGACAACCCAGTCGCCGGGTGCGAGCTCTTCGACGCCGTCGCTGATTGATTCGACCCGGCCGAGGGACTCATGCCCGATGATCAGGTAGTCGTCGCCCGGAGGCGCCTCCCCGTACTGTCCCTCCAGAATCTCAGCGTCGGTCCCGTCGATACCGACCTCGTATACGCGGACGAGCACCTCGCCGGGCTTCGGCTGCGGCTTCGGAACGTCTGCTATCCGTCCGCTGCCAGCCTGTCCCGGCGTGACGACGGCTGCTTTCATCGCCCGGGTTGCTTCTCCGCCCTCGGCAGCGCCGAGCCGTGGACTTCCGCCTTATGCAGTAGCACCGCCGTGTTGATGAAGGCGAGATGGCTGAACGCCTGAGGGAAGTTGCCGAGCATCGCGCCTGTGTCAGTATCGATCTCCTCGCTGAACAAGCCGAGGTCGTTGGAGTAGCCGCGGAGCTTTTCGAACAACGCTCTCGCCTTCTGGAGCTCGCCCAGCGCGATGAAATTATCGGCCAGCCAGAAGGTACAGATCGTGAAGGTGCCCTCTTTGCCCTCGAGGCCGTCGTCCATCCCCCGGTAGCGGTAGACGAAGCCGTGCGGCGAAGTGAGTTCGCGCTCGGTCGCCTCGATCGTTGCTCTCATGCGCGGGTCATCCGCCCGGATGAAACCGACCAGCGGTAGCATCAGGTTGCTTCCGTCGAGCGCCTTACTGCCATAAGACTGGACGAAGACGCCGCGCTCGCTGTCGAAGCCCTTCTCCAGCACGTCCGCCTTGATTTCAGCCCGCATGGCGCGCCACTTCTCGACATCGCCGGGGAGGTTCAGCGCTCTGGCCGCCTTGATCGCGCGGTCGAGCGCTACCCAGCACATGACTTTCGAGAAGACGAAGTGCTGCCGGCCGCCGCGCGTCTCCCAGATACCTTCGTCGGGCTCCTGCCAGTGCTCGATCACGAAATCGACAACCCGCTGGAGGTACCGCCAGTACTTCTCGTCCATCTCGCCGCCGAACCGGCGGTAGACGTGCGCGGAGTCCAGGATCTCGCCGTAGATGTCGAGCTGGAACTGCGAGTAGGCGCCGTTGCCCACACGGACCGGCCGCGAACCGCGATAGCCTTCGAGTTCAGGCAGGTCGAACTCGGTCAGGCGGCGCTCGCCGCCTATGCCGTACATGAGCTGGAGGTCACGCGCCCGGCCAACGGTGCTCCATTCCAGCCAGTCCTTGAACGCCTCCATTTCCTCGTGGTAGCCGAGAATGCCCAGGGCGTACAAGGCGAAGGTCGCGTCGCGAATCCAGGTGAAGCGATAGTCCCAATTGCGCTCCCCGCCGATGACCTCCGGCAAC
>VBEJ01000155.1 GCA_005882985.1 Chloroflexota bacterium | reverse complement strand
CGGCGAAGACGCGGTCGAGCAGATTGGGATATCTCTCGATCACATCGGGAAGGCCGTTACCGTCCTTGTCCTGTTCGAACCCGTCGATGATGTTGCCGTTGTCGTCGACGAACGGGAAGAGCTGCGAGGTGTCGATGCTGGCGTTCCTCATTGCGAAGCTTATGGGGAAGTTCAAATTGCACGGTGCGTTCACGATTCCGAGCGTAGTAAGCCAGTCAAGCTCGCCGACGTTGGCGCCGAGCGGTAGCGCGCAACCCGGGGTCACGCGCCATTCTTCGGGGAGAGTGAGGAAGAACGCCTGGAAGTTCGGCTGGTCCGCAGGCAGCCTTATCTCGTAAGTCAGGTCGGCGCCTGCTCCGGCCGCAGCGTCTCCGACCGTCACGGCGAAGTCCGGGTGAAAGTCGCCGAGCGTGGACGCTCCTTTCGAGAGCTTGTCAAAGATCGTGTCTTCGCGCGGGGAAGTGGGTGGTGGGGTCTCGCAGCCCGGGACGGTGGGTGCGGCGGCCGCGGGGGTCGTGCTCGACGCGGCCGAGCGGGAGGCCGCGGGCGCCGAGTTATCGTCTGAGCAGGCGGCGGCAAGGACCAACGTAGCGACAAGTAAGACGACAGACGCCGCCCTCCAAAGTCCCAGCTGAGCAGGGCAGCTATACCGCAATAGCGGGCCGCGTTCGAGTAGTGATGGTGTCTGAATTCTATGCGACGCGCGCGGTCTGGGTCGTCGCATCGCGGCGGCCCGGTCTTCCGATGCGAAAAGCCGCAAGTTTTCCGAGCTCTGACAAATCTTCGGTGCCCAAACGCTTGACAGCGTTATTGACGGGCGTAGAATGGGGGCGCTTCAAGCGTCCCCGAAGCCTCTCCGGAGCCGAGAAGGGGGAAAGGAGGCTCCGTTATGAACCGGACGAATGCGACCGCGGTTGCGGTCTTGTTAGGCGCGCCTCTCGTGCTGCTTCTCGTTGCGCTGGCTATGCCGCCATCGCCGGCGGCCACGGCCACGCCCGTGCACGACGGCCGGGTCAAGAAAATCTCAGCGCCGTCCTCGGTCGACCCGCTCCAAGCCCAGGAGGTGAACGTCACTGTCAGGAACGAGGGGTTCGCCTGTGTGAATGCGGCCGGTGCGGCCGGTCAAACGTGGACAGTGATCGCCGTGGCGGACGTCCACGCCGACGACGCGGGCGCCTGCGGGCCAGGTCAGCTGATGTCGATGACCTGCTTCAACGCGCTCGCCGATGATGACGACGACGACACCAACACTCGCATGTCGCGCAACTGCTGCAAGCTACCGGGCGCCGCTCCGACGGCCACTGCAACACCAACGGCGACTGCGAGCCCCACGGCAACGGCGACGCCGACAGCCTCGGCAGCGGCGACGCCGACCGCAACCCCGATCACAACTGCCACCCGGACAGCGAGCCCAACTCCCACGCGAACGGTGTTGCCCACCTCCACCGGGACTGCAACCGGCACCGCCACGGGCACGGTGACGGCCACTGCCACGCGAACAGCGACCCCGACCGCGACCGCCACAGCAACTCCAACGCTCTGTCCCGGCTGCACACCCGGTCCTACGGCAACTGCCTCTGCGACGGGCACGCCCACGCGGACCCCGGCGCCGACCGGAACGGCGGCGCCAACCACCACGCCTTCCCCGACTGGATCGGCGACGGCTACGCCGTGTCCTGCTTGCACGCCAACGGCCTCGGCAACTCCGACGTCAACGCCGTTTTGTGGCACCGATCCCCCCTCGCTTACTGAGCTGATAAGCCAGAGCAGCGCGGGGTGCCGCGGCAATGACCATAGCCAGCGGTCGGCTATCAGCGCGGACGGCCGGTTCGTGGCATTCGAATCAGTCGCATCCAATCTCGTTCCGGGGGATACAAACGGCGATCCGGACGCATTCGTGCGCGACCGCCAGACCGGCATGACGGAGCGCGTTAGCGTCGATAGCTCAGGAGGGCAGGGCAATTTGGGGGGCGGCGCCCCGAGCATCAGCGCTGATGGCCGCTTCGTCTCTTTCACATCGGCTTCCACTAACCTGGTCCCCGACGACACAAACGGCAATATCGATATCTTTGTCCACGACCGGCAAACCGGGGCTACAGAAAGAGTGAGCGTAAGCAGCACCGGTGTTCAGGCGGACCATAACGCGTTTGAGTCAGCAATCAGCTCTGATGGACGTTTCGTCGCCTTCGAATCGCAGGCGACCACACTCGTGCCCGAAGACTCCTTCCTTGAGCAGGACATATTCGTGCGCGACCGCTTGGCCGGAACAACGGAACGCGTCTCGGATAGCAGCACCGGGGGAGAGGCCGACGATTATAGCCAGGCGCCAGCCCTTAGCTCAGATGGACGATTCGTTACCTTCGAATCGGCTGCCTCAAACGTTCTGCCGAACGATACCAACGATACCAGCGATGTTTTTGTTCGTGACCGTATGTCGGGTACGACTGAGCTAATCAGCATAGGTGTGGCCGGCGCTCCCGCCGACTCCTACAGTTTGTTTCCCGCCATTAGCTCTGACGGCCGATACGTCGCGTTTACGTCCAACGCTTCCAACCTTGTCGTCGGGGATACTAACGGCGTCGAAGATGTGTTTTTGCGCGACCGTATGTCGGCGTCAACCGAGCGCGCGAGCGTGAACAGTTCCGGGGATCAAGCGAACTCCTCCAGTGGACACGGTCCGTTGGCGACCGACGTCAGCGGAGACGGACGCTTCGTCGTCTTCGAGTCCTCAGCTACGAACCTCATCGCAGACGATACCAACGGGTTCACCGACATCTACCGGCGTGATCGGCTCGCGGGGGTCACCGAGCGCGTCAGCCTGACCGCAAGCGGAGGCGAGGGTAACTTCGGAGGTGAAGAGCCCGCCCTCGGCGATGACGGTGGCTTTGTGTCATTCAGTTCCTTTTCCAACAATCTTGTCGACAACGACACTAATAATGCGATCGACATCTTCGTCCGCCACCTGACAATCGGGCCGACTCCCACGCCATGTACGACCTGCACACCAACCCCGACCCCCACTGTGTCGCCGACACCGACCCCGACGCGAACGCCGACCGCGACACCTACTCGCACGCCAACGGCGACTGCTACTCGGACCGCAACAGCTACGCCCTCCCCCACTCCCACCGAGTCGCCATCGCCCACGGCAACGCCGACGCTCTGCCCCGGGTGTACGCCCGGCCCAACACCCTCCGCAACTCCGACAGCCACCGCGACGCGCACGCCGACGGCCACGCCCACACGTACGGCAACTCCTACAATCATATTGACGACAACGCCCTCCCCCACGGCCACACGTACCGCTACGCCGACTCCAACGGCCTGTCCCAGCTGCACCCCGACGCCGACACGAACGGCCTCGCCTACGCTCACGCCCACGCCTACGGCGTCACCGACTAGCACTCCTCCGCCGGCGCCTCAGAATCCAATTGTCAGCCTTGATATGCAGACGGCCGGCAACAGCTACAACGACGCCACGAATGCTATGAGCGTAGGTCCCATCGATGGCTGCGTCTCGGGCAGCGACGGAGCTACGCATACCCATCTCGCTCAGCTTGTGGTTCAGAACGTCAGGGACCTTGTTGGCTGGCAGGCGCGCCTCAACTACATCGGCGACAGGATGCGCCCATCGGCCCATGATCCCGCCCCGTTTATGGACACCACCACTAGCCAGACGGTTGGCTTCGCCAACCTTCCGATCGACCATACGCTGTTCGTCCACCGCGACGTGACGGCTGCGGAGTCGATCCCGCCCGCGCCCGCGGACGGCAGCAATACTCCGCAGACCGCGCTTATCGGGGCGACGTACAACGGCACGGGGGACTTCGCGGTCTCGCCGGATACTCCGGCCAAGCTCGTCCCCGATGACTCTAGTTACAGCGCGCCGACCGGCGGAGTGCTCACACAGCTCATTCTCCAGGTCATCGGCGACGAAACCGGCCAGTCGCTGGTGATGGACCTGGACGACAGCAGCCCGAACCCTCCGGGTAGTGCCGTAGTGATCTTTACCAGTAGCGGCAGCCAGTCGATGAATATTCCTGAAAGCTCTCTTCGCGACGGCCGCCACGAGGAAGGCGGTGTCTGCTAGGACGGTGTGCTAGAATAGCGGCGTTCAACGCAGTCCTGCACCGAGCCCAAGGGGAGGAAGGCGATGATTACGGGACGCATCGTGGGCGCATTCGTGGCCGCCCTCGCTCTCGCCACGATGGCGCTGTTAGCGCCCGGCGAGCTCGCCCGCGCCAGCACCTTCAACCCGCAGTTCAGCGCGCCCGTCACCTTCAGTGATACGGCGCCGGGCGGGCACCCGGACATAACCATCCCCTTCGACATCCCGCCGCCCTCGGCTCTCGGCGGCGCTGTCAACTTCAGTGATCCGTCGCTGACAACGGCCACCGACGCCCAGATCCCGACCGGCGCCTACATCGGCAGGATCAACACTGTGGCCAAGCTCGGCATCGCCAACGAGGGCTGCGTGACCGACTCCCCCGTCGACTTCGACCTGATCGACGCGTCCACTCCCGCGACCACCAACGTCCTCATCGCGGGTGGCAGCAGCAACTCTGCGGCCGGCAACTTGGCTGAGGACGACGGCGACCTCGACGAAAACGGCTCGGTGGAGCATCCAGAGTTCGCCAACAACGGCATCCCGGATGGCGCCGACGCTTACCCTACGTTCGTTCGTGACAGCCTCGACCCAGATGGTCCGGGCGGCCCCCAGCCGCCTGTCGCGCCCAACGCCCGTTACTTCGGGACGGCCGTCGTTGCCGGTGTTCTGATCATCCCCATCGATATCGTCATCCTCCCTCCCGGCGCGCTGGCGGTCTTCCCCAACCAGGCCTGGATGACACCGGCCTGGGGAGCCCCCTCGACCATCATCCTCGGCGATCCAGAGGCTCCGCCGTCGTACAACGGCATCTCGGACTTCTGCAACCTCTCTTCGACATCAACTATCTTCGGTGTCAGTCACGACAACGCCTGCACGGCGGTCACGCCGCCTCCGGAATGCACCTCGTCCTTCTCCGGATTCTCGATGCGCAAGGCATCGGACGGTGGTTGCCCCGGCAGCACCGTCCCGAACGAGTGCGGCTTCAACCGCGCCACCAACCCGGCAACCACGAAGACCCTTAAAGCGCGGGTCTTCGCCGTTAGCGAGCGCGATTACGACGGCGACGGCCATGGTAACTCGCTCGATGTCTGTTCCTACACGTCGAACCCGACCTGGGACCCGCGCCAGTTCAATGCCCTCTCCGGCGGAGACGCAGACGGCGACGGACTCCCCACTGCGTGCGACCCAAACGATACTGTGTTCAACAACGACCAGGACGGCGACGGCTGGCCGAACCGGGTCGACAACTGCCCGCTCACAGCCAACTCGGATCCGGGCGGTGGCGGTGGCACAACGCCCAACACGTTCCAGTGGGACCGGGACGTTCCGCGCGATTCAGCGATCAGCGACGCCGGCCCGCACGCTGATGGGATCGGCCCGGCCTGCGATATCGCGGCGAACAGCTGCGTGGGGTGCCCCGGATTACTGAGTCCCACAACGGCAAACGGTCACTATCACGCGACGATGGTAGTCAGCAACGTCTGCATAGGCCTGGCCGGGGCAGACAGCGACGGCGACGGCGTCTGCAACGTCAACGAACCCCCTGCTTCGAACTGTGCGGGCGGTGTAAACGACACCGACTGCGACGACGACCTCGTGAGCGACCGCTTCGATAACTGCATCGCCGGCGCGAACCCCAAGCTGCCGAACTTCGCTCAGTCGCAGCGGGAC
>VBEJ01000059.1 GCA_005882985.1 Chloroflexota bacterium | reverse complement strand
GATAGCTGCGACCCCGACCCCGCCAACGCCGCCTCACAGATTGGGCCCCAGCCCACTGACTACGACGGCGACGGCTTCCTGAACCGGGGCGATAACTGTCCTCTGGTGCCCAACCCCGACCAGAAAGACACAGACAAGGGCGACACCGGCGAAGAGGTAGGCGACGGCATCGGAGATGCTTGCGATCCGAACCCGGGCACGCCGGACGGCGCTGAAATCAAGTGCATTAAGACCAGTGTTGTAACAGTCGGCGGTGATCCAAATGTCGCCTTCAGCGGCTGCATGACTGCCCTCCCGTCATTGGACGATGACGGAGATGGGGTCCTCAACACTGCCGACGCCTGTCCTGGGACTCCCAGCGTCGAGCTTCCCGTGGATTCAAATGGCTGTTCACGGCATCAAGTCGACGGTGATCTCGACGGAGTGTGTGATCCGGGAAAGACGAGCACGTTCTGCTCTGGCAGTGACAACTGCCCGGCTGTTGCAAATCCCACCCAATCAGACGCCGATGGGGATGGAGTTGGCGACGCCTGCGATACGACCGGTCGAGCCACCATACCCACGAACGGTCGGTCGGTCATCGTTCAGTTTCCAGGGATAAACCCGGCGTCCACTACGGTTCTCATCACGCCTCTCGGCGATCCGGGATCGAATATTCTGTGGGTATCACTCGGCACCAATCAGTTCACCGTCCACGTAAGGGCGCTTGGCAACCAGAAGCACCCGCCGATTCAGTTCATGTACCAAGTAACCCCGTAGGCGGAAAGCCTAGAGCGCGTCTTTTCCCCACCGGCGGGACTGATTGAAAAAAGAGGGGTCGGCAAGTGATGAGCGGGGCTGGCCGACCCTAACGAGGCGTCTACAGCCTGGGCGGTCACCGCCCACTTAGCGGGCGCGCGGCGAGGACAGAAGCCGCAGTGCTCCACACCGACGTTCCTTGTTGCAAAATCAGTTTCCGAACACATGGGATGGATTCCAGTTCTCGTTGAGCCAGGGGCCGCCGACACACCAGCCGCCGAGACGCGCATCCCTTTGGATGTCAGTTAACCCGTGCTCGTCGGTACCGTCAGGCTTGACGGTAAACACTCCCAGATTGTCCACAAGCGCGGGTCTCTCTGAAGTGACCGGAACGGCAATCGTCCCAGCGAACGCGATAAGCGAGCCATCGGGTGCCCAGCGTGGAAATGCCTTGGTGACGCTGGAGCTAGTGATTTGCTTCTCGTTGGAGCCATCTGCATTCATGGTGTAGAGCTGATATGTCCCGCCTGGACCCTGCGCGGAGAACACCAACGCCGTGCCGTCCGGCGACCAGTCCGGAGTAAAGGCATTGGAGGGCCGCTCCTTCAGCGACGTTGCCCCCGGATCACCGATCTTGTATACGAAAATCTGGTTCAGGGGACCGTCCGAAGCATCGAAAACGATGCGCGACCCGTCTGGCGACCAGCGCGGCGGGCCGATCGCGCCCTGGCGCGTAGCAACCGTGGAAACCTGACCGGTCGGCGTGTCGACCAATTGCAGCTCATTGACCGAGGTCTTCGAATCGAACGTTGTGAGCGCTATCTTCGAGCCGTCCGGCGCCCAGGTTATGCCCGATGATTGCCCCGAAATCGCGATTGGTTCAGGTCTGCCGCTGATCTTGACCCTCATTCCGTCGCTGGTCTGTATTAGATACGCGGCACGCTTTCCGTCCGGAGTACAGGCGATGGCATTCAGGAACTCCTTATCGCTCTCTCCGTTGAACTCCCAGAAGCGCTGACCGGGCGGCAGTTCGGCAAAGACCCTATTTAACACCGCGTCTTTATAGACCACGAGACTCAGGCCGTCGGGCGCGGCGGCTTCGCCGTTCCCCCCGCCCTTCGGTTCAGCGCCGCCCGAGCCCCCGCAAGCCGATGCCAAAACGAGGACGATGGCGGAGAGCCCCGGCGCCACGGCAAGGAGCCGCGCAGACCTTACCCACTTCACGGGTACACCAGCGAGAAAATGGCGGCGTGTTGTCAACGTGACGGCCGGGGACCAGAACGTGTGCTGGACTTTGGAGCTGCCCGCTTCTTAGCCCTTGACCCGCCCGTCCGAGTATCTTCTAAGCTGAGGAGGATGAGAACGGCGACCGCGACGGGACCGAAGGCTGACCCGAGTAGAGCCCATTTGTCGGGGTCCCGCCCACTGCTTGTGGCCAACCTGTCACAGATAAATATGCAGGCTACGGCGACCGCGAGCCAAACAAGGGTAATGACTTCAAGCATGCGCAGATTATAAGACCATGCCCTCACGACCCGGATATTAGGCGTCAGTGCGGGCGTGGGCCGTGCCCGACAACCTCCACTGCCCGCCGTTGCCCTTGAGCACCCGGCCCGCATCTCTGGCTTCCTTGAGGAGATCGCGACAACGCTGGCAGCGCGGTAGAGTGCCAGGTCCCCAACCGCCGAGGTCGTCAGCGTCAGTAGCAAACGGCCCATTTGCCGGGGCGCGGGGCGAGGACAGAAGGCGCAGCGGTCTACAGCAGCCTTAGTTTACGCCTCGCCTCCGCGATGCTATAAGGGGCGAGTGACGCTGAAAGGGAGCTGACATGCAAGATGTGGTGGGCGCGCTGGCGCTGATCGTCGCCTTCTGCGGCAGCGTTTTATTCGTGCTAATCCTTCTGGAGAACGACAAGGTAGATGCCACCGTGCCTCGAAGGACAGATTGGTGGTCGCCACTGGGGCTAGCGCTATCAGCCGCGGCGTTGAGTGGCATTATCTGGCTTGGAACACTCCTGGCTTATAACGAATATGCTCCTTCTGCAGTTCGGCACGGCTGCGAGGGCAAAAGCGCCGGTGCGGAATTCTGGTCATGGATAATCTTTGCAGACTCAGTCGCTTTGTTCCTAGGGCTTACATTCTTTACAGCCACTCGGCTGAGGGTAGGAAGGCTTGGCACCATTGCCGTGACTGCCATCGCGATGTCGCCGCTCATTCTCCTCTTTGCCTTACTCCTGGACGTCGTCAACCGCCAACCGTTCTGTGGCAACTAGTTACGAAATGGACCAGACCGAAGTGGCAACAACGAGGGTGATGTGGAGGGTGCCAGGATCACAATCGGCGTAGAGCAGCAACCGGATGAACGAGCGGCGGGAGTACAAGACGTGGTGGGCACGCCCATTGAGCGTGATCGGTCTGATCGCAGTCATCGCAGTTTGTACGTCAGCCCGACCCAAGCTGGCCGGAAAGGATAAACGATGCGTCCAAGGGTGGGCGAGGCTGAACGCTTCTTAATGCGGCTAGGCTGCAGCTTGGCTATCAAGAGTGGTGTACGCGCCCGATTCGTACGTTCAAAAAAGCCCGAGACCCCGAACTCGCCATTCGGGGCCTCGCGGGAGGGGTAAGGCCGGACCTCTATGTCTTGCCTTTGGCATAATGATATGGCTGGCATAACCGAGATAATGTGACGCAAGTCACATTTCGTGCTTTTCGGCTGCCGGTTTTCCCTTGTGAGTTATCGATCCTGCTGAAGGTTGATCGAGGAGGCGTAAATGGAGCTTGGAATTCGCGACCGAGTGGTGCTGGTGACGGGGGCAGGCCGGGGCATCGGGCGTCAGATATGCCAGACCTTGGCGGAAGAGGGTGTCCGAGTGGCGGTGAACGATTTGTTCCAAGAGCGGGCGGACGAATCGGCGGGCGAGATCTCGCGGTCAGGCGGTAAGGCGATCGGCGTGTCAGCGGACGTGACAGACCTGGAGGCGGTTAACGGGATGGTGAGACGCGTAGTCGAAGAGTTCGGATCCTTAGATATCCTTGTGAACAACGCGGGAATCCCCGCGGTGACCACCCAGGATGCTGTGCCCGCCACCGGCGGGTTTTTCTCCGGAAGTGGTCCCGAGCAGTGGGAGCGGACGATGGGGCTGATCACTCACGGGGTGCTGAACTGCTCGCGAGCGGTGATAGAGGGCATGTCGGAGCGGAGCTGGGGCCGGATCATCAGCATCATCTCGGATGCTGGGCGCGTGGGCGAGCCGCGCCTGGTGGCCTACTCGATGGCCAAGGCGGGCGTGGTCGGTTTCAGCAAGGCGCTGGCGAAGGAGATAGGGCGGGCCTGCGTTACCGTGAACTGCGTTTCGCCGGCGACGACAGAGACGGAGGCGACGGCGGCATGGATCGCGGCGCAGGGGGATCAGATAATGCGTCAGTACCCGCTTGCGAAGGGGTTGAACCGCTTGGGAAAGCCGAGCGACATCGCGAACGCTGTGGCGTTCCTGGCATCCGAGCGCGCGGAGTGGATAACCGGACAGGTGCTGAGCGTAAATGGCGGGTATTCGATGGCCGATTGAGGACTGTTTGGGGGTGATTTCCTCCCCCAGGCTGAGTCGTCGTTCCTGGGCGTGGCATTGTGCACGCCTTTGGGTCGAACGCTGATGGACCCACCGTTGTGCCGCTGAGAGCCTGAACCGTGAACATCGCCGGCGCGCTGAAGACCGTTTGGAGGGTGACTTTCTCCCTGTCAGGCTGAGTCGTGGTTCCGGGGCGTCGCGTTGCCGGGTCTGAGACGCGAACGCTTGGAAGCGAATCGTTCTGGCGGTTGAGAGCCTGACCCGTGAATATCGCTGGCGGACTGAGGACTGTCTGGGGTGATTTTCACCTAGTCAGGTTGAATCGTCGAACTCGGAAGTGGTTCGTGCGCGCCTTTGAGTCGAACGCTGCAGAAAGCCACCCGTTGTGTTGGCTGGGTCCTGGCCCCTGAGTCCGCGGTTAAGACGGCCTCAACTATTTCTGAACTTTCACCGTCCGGCTACCGAGAACGTGTAACGAGGGTTAATAAAGGGTCGTCGTTAGCTAGTGCAACGGCATATCCCCTAGTCCCCAATTAGAGGTATCTCCCGCCAGTGAAGCTGCGTATTAGCGAAATAACCCGGGCGTGGCCGAGTACCGTCGCGGCCGCCGCGACGATAGTGATCGGCGTTCTTGTATACCTCGATGGGCAGGTGCCGAGCGCCTTTACCACGCTGTTCTTCATCCCGATCATCTTTGTGGCCTATCGCTATTCACTACAGATGGCGCTGCTGATTGCCGGCATGGCATCAGTGTTTAGCAGCCCGGCGATGGAACTCTTTGGTGTCACCCTCGACGCATCGGTAAAGCCGGTGCTCTGGCTTGGATGGCCAGCCGTCTACCTGTTCTTGGCCGTCAGCCTCAATCAGTGGTCAAGCATCCAGCAGCAGCGCTCTAAGCTCGAGGTGACGGAGCGCGGTTTAATGGACGTGAGCGCGCGCAACGATAGGCGCGAGCGGGAGCTGGAAACGCTATCCGCAATCCACACGACGATCCTGAAGGAGAACGATGAGCAGACGGTAGTTGACGAGATCACGCGCCGCGTGGCCGAGGTCTGCGGAGCCAAGATATGCACCATCACGGTGCCGATCGGGACGACCGGACAGCGCCCGTTCCTGCCTGTGGGGTTTACGGATGACGTGTTCAACCGATTTTTCCCGGACGGCGCACCTTACGGCGAAGGCGTGGACGGCTGGGCGATGCTCCACCGGCGGGTCGCAGCGTCCCGCAACGTTTTCGAGGACCCTCGATACGACAAGCTGAGGGACTTCGCCGCGCTCGCTGGAATCGTTTCGGCGGCGGCGTCTCCTCTCGACCTGGACGAAGAACTGCATGGCGCGCTAATGGTCTGTTACGGCGAAGAGCGCGACTTTACGCCGGAGGAGCTGACGCGGCTGGAACGGCTGGCGCAGCAAACGGAGCTGGCAGTGCGCAGCGCTCGGCAGCGGGAATCGCTGGCCCGGCTGGCGTTCGAGACGGCATTGGCGCTGACGGAAGCCATCGAGAGCCGCGATCCGTACACGGGCGACCATTGCCGCCGGCTCGCCGAGTACGCGGGAGTAATGGGGGCAAAGCTGGCGCTACCGGCAAAAGAAACCGAGGTCATTCGCCTCGGCGCAGCGCTGCACGACATGGGCAAGATCGTCGTGCCCGATTCGATCCTCAAGAAGCCCGGCAGGCTGACGCCGGAGGAGTACACGATTATCAAGCAGCATTGCTATTCGGGCGGCCAGATCTGCAAACGCGTGGGCTTTCTGATGAACGCCTACCCGGTCGTCTACCATCACCACGAGCGTTGGGACGGCCGGGGCTACCCCGACGGGCTGATCGGGGAGAAGATACCGATGGGCGCCCGAATTGTCGCCGTCGTCGATGCATACGACGCAATGACGAGCGACCGGCCCTATCGGGACGCTATGCCCCTCGAAGAGGCGACGGCGATCCTGAAGGACGGCGCCGGCCATCAGTGGGACCCGCGGGTGGTGCGGACCCTCCTGGAGAGCAGCGAGCTCCAACAGCGATCCAGAGAGCCGCACGATGGGCATGCGCACTCCGACGGCCTCGTGCTGCCCCAGGGCATCGAAGAGACGGTCGAACGACTGTAGCCGGACGTTAGCGGCGCCCAGGCTCGGGGCTCAGCGGGAGGCACCCGGCGGCTCAACTGAAGTCTGGCGCTCCGGTCCTGTTGTGGGGGCCCATAAGCCGATCTGATCAGGCTCGTCTGGCAGGAGGTTCGTGGCGTGAATGCCGATCAGGCGAAAGCGATCACCGAGCTTGGCGGCGGCATCGAGTAGCGCGTTCGCCGCAGACGAGATATCGCTTACGCCGTCGATCGGGAGTGGGCGGCTCGACTGGCGTGTGATCGTGCGGAAGTTCGCATAACGCAACTTGAGCACGATTGTGCGGGCCCGGAAGCCGCTCTTTTCGAGGCGACGGGCGACGCTTTCGGCGATGCGGTCGAGTTCGGCGCGGAGCTCGGGGCCGTCAGTCAGGTCGCGGGGGAATGTGTTCTCGGCGCCGACCGACTTGCGCTCGTGGTCAGTGGAGACAGAGCTGTCGTCGATGCCGTGGGCCATGTCGTAAAGCCAGGGGCCACGTGAGCCGAGGTTCCTTTCGAGATGGGAAGGGCCGGCGGTGGCAAGCTGACCAATGGTGTGGAAGCCGGCGGCGTGCAGGACAGCCTCCGTCTTCGGGCCGACGCCCCAAAGGGCGCGAACCTTGAGGGGGGCGAGGAAGGCAGCTTCCGTGCCCGGCGGGACAACGACGAGTCCGTCCGGCTTCCCCGTATCGGAGGCGATCTTGGCGACGAGCTTATTCGCGGCGATCCCCACGGAGAGAACGAGACCCGTGCGCTTTCTCACCTCCTCCTTGAGATGGCGCCCGAGCGCTTCAGGCCCGTCGAAGCCGTCCATCTGCTCCGTCGTGTCCAGGAACGCCTCATCGAGCGACATCGGTGCGACCAAGGGGGTGACGTCGCGGAAGATGGCCATTACCTCGCGCGACACATCGACGTAGCGGTCGAAGCGCGGCGGCACACGGACGGCGTTCCGGCAGAGCCGAAGGGCGCGAGACATGGGCATGGCGGAGCGGATGCCGAAACGGCGGGCCTCGTAGGATGCGGCCATGACGACGCCCCGCCCTTCGGGGGAACCGCCGACGACGACGGGCTTGCCGCGCAACTCGGGGTCGTCGAGCTGCTCGACGGAGGCGTAGAAGGCGTCGAGGTCGGCGTGAATGATTACACGCTGCACGGAGCAATCATAGCGCCGCGAGCACGCATGGTAAGCAGGAGTTTGGCACTGTGACGGGATGCGTATTGCCGGGGCGCGAGCGCAGCGATGTTAAAATTAGATTTGCGAACATGGTTGCTCAAAAACCACGCAGACGGCACTACAGCACTGGTGATGAGGCACTAGACGCGCGCATCGCGGAATTGGTGGCGGCGGCGGGGGGCGCCAACGATGCAGACTTGCTCGAGGAGATGATCAAGACGTGCTTTCGCCTCGATCGGGACCGGTCGGACCGGGGAGAGATGAAGCTCGTGAACGCGGCGCTGAAGGAGTTTGCGTATTCGTTCAAGGTGTTCAAGGGCTACAAAAGCTATCGCAAGGTGGGCATCTTCGGCTCCGCGCGGACGGTGCCGCATGACCCGGCCTATGAGGTCACCCGGCGCTTCGCGAGGGAGATGGCCGCGGAGAACTGGATGGTGATTACGGGAGCAGGGCCGGGGATCATGGCCGCCGGCCATGAGGGCGCTGGGGCGGAGCGGAGCTTCGGCGCGGCGATACGGTTGCCAATGGAGTCCGAGCCGAACTTGTTCATCGAGGGCGACGCCAAGCTGATCAACTTCAAGTACTTCTTCACGCGGAAGGTAACGTTCCTCAAGGAGTCCGACGCCTTCGCGCTCCTGCCGGGCGGCTTCGGGACGCTGGACGAGGCGTTCGAGCTGCTGACGCTGATGCAGACGGGCAAGAGCGATGTCAAGCCGATCATCCTGCTCGAGGAGCCGGGCGGCACCTACTGGACGGAGTGGCTGCGGTTTGTCCAAGACCACTTGCTCGAGCGGGGCCTGATTTCGAAGGAAGACCTGACGCTCCTCCGGCGGACGGAAACAGTGGAGGAGGCGGTTGCCGAGATCACCCGCTTCTACTCGAACTACCAGTCGCAGCGCTATGTAGAGGGACGGCTGGTTCTGAGGCTGCTGCGGCTGCCGCCCAAGGAGGATGTGGAGAGGCTAGCGCTGTCATTCGCGGACATCCTGCGCGAGCCGGGGCTGGAGCCGGTCGAGGCGAGCCCGCGCGAGATCGAGGACGGCGACGCGCTGGAATTGCGGCGGCTGGCGCTGGAGTTCAACCAGACCAGCTTTGGGCGGCTGCGTCAGCTGATCGACGAACTGAACCGGTATTAGGAGCCAGGCGTCGGGAGCCAGGACAGGGGGCGCCTGAAGGCACCGGGCGACAGATTCAGGTTTACTCTTTGAGTGCGCGTTTTCCCGTTTGTGCGTAGTCGTTGGCTGCCAAAGAGGGCCACACGAAAGTTATGCAAAGCTTCGTGCGTGACCGATTACGGCAATTTATTCACAAATTACGTGTGGGAAGCTAGTTGACTTAAGGGTTTCGGGCGCTATCCTATTCGGGAATGGGTATCCGTAACGTAAGGAAAGGAGCTTTATGGAAGCTTACTGCATGAAGTGCCGGACCAAGCGGGAGATCAAGAACGCCCAGAAGGTAACGCTAAAGAATGGGCGGCCCGCTACGCAGGGAAGCTGCCCGGTCTGCGGGACGAAGCTGACCCGTATCGGTAAGGGCTAGACGAACAGAGACAGCGGCGTCCTTCCGCCCAGGGACGCCGCTGTCGCATTTTCTAGGATGCTCCAGCGCGTCGACCGGATGCAGCTTGCGGTGCGGGACGGTGCCATCGCTGCCGATACGTTCGCGGAGGTGCTGGGTGCGGAGATGGTCCAGGAAGACGACCTGCGCCTTTTCAATGCCACCCGGACGGTCGTTCAGGCGGGCGAGAGCGAGTTCGAGCTGCTGGAGCCGGCCGCGGACGGGCCAGTGGCGTCGCACCTCGAGCGCTGGGGCGAAGGAATTTTCGCCGTCGGGTTTTCGACGGACGACCCTGGGGCGCTGGCTCGCCGCATGGATGACCGCGGCCTGCACTTCAAGGAGGAAGGCGGGCAGATCTTCATCGAACCCGACCAGACGCGGGGGATGCGGACGGTGATCTCACGCGCGAGCGAGCGTGAGCCGGTCGGGCTGATTAGCTCGCTGTACGAGGTGACGAATATCGTGGAGGACCACGAAGAGGCGGCTTCGTTCTACGCCGATACGTTTGACCTCGACGCGTCGCGCTTCTGCCCGATAAAGAGCGAGCAATGGGGCTACAGCGGGACGCTCACGCTGTTCGACCCGCCTTCGCGACTGGACCGGATCGAGCTGACGCAGACCACGGAGCCCTCGCTGGCGATGGGACGCTTCTTCGCACGGCGGGGGCCCTCGATTTACATGTGCTACGCGGAGACGGGCAATACGGGGGCAATACGCGAGCGGTTGGAAGCGCGGGGCTCTCGGTACACGGCCGGGCGCGAGAATGGCGGTGGGAACCTATTCATCCACCCGACGGCGCTACACGGGGCGCTGGTGGGCATCAGCCGCGCGAACCTCGCCTGGACGTGGTCCGGGCGGCCCGAGCTGGCGCGCGCTTAAGCGCCCGACGGCGCTATTCCTCTGGCCGCACGGCCGTTGTCCCCGTTCCACCCCGACAGATTCCCTCCGCAGGTGGGCTGGCCTTCGCGGAGTAGCGTTCGTCCGCGCGCCGAGGGCTTCCCGCTCAGAATGACACAGAGGACGTGGTCGGGGCAGCCCGAGCAGGCGCGGACTCAGGGTCCTGGGCGGCTCTTCGGCACCTGAAGGTGCGGGGCTACATCCGGGCCGAATTCGACGCATACTGTTAGGCCGAAGCCGGGAGCTCCACCGTAACGGCGGTGCCACGGCCGGGTGTGCTGTCGATGGCGATCGTTCCGTTGTGGGCTTCGGTGATCCATTTGGCGATGGCGAGGCCGAGGCCGGTGCCGCCCATTTCGCGAGAGCGTGCTTTGTCGGCGCGGAAGAAGCGATCGAAGATGCGAGGGAGGGCGCCTGGCTCTATGCCTCGACCTTCGTCTACGATCCGCAGTTCGGCCGTACCGCCGTCTCGGTTCAAGTCGACGTGAACGGAAGCGCCGGGGCCACTGTATTTGATGGCGTTATCGAGCAAGATCATGACGAGCTCGCGCAGGCGGGTGGCGTCGCCACTGACAGTGACGGGGCCGTTCGCGTTCAGGTCCAGCGAGATCCCTCTGGGCTCAGCCAGGAGCTGCATCTGGCGCGCCGCGTCCTGGGCGATTGCACTGAAGTCCACCGTCGCCATGCTGAAGGCAGCCGTATCTGAGTCGGCCTGGGCGAGGGTCAGCATTTGCCCGACGAGAGCGCTAAGGCGGTCTGTCTCGCCGATGATATCGCCGACAGACCCGATGTTTGCGTCCACTGGCTGTTCGCGGTGGCGCTCGAGAATTTCGGCGTTGGCGCGAATAAGGGAAAGCGGAGTGCGTAGCTCGTGTGAGGCGTCGGCAACGAAGGCGCGCTGGCGGTCCATTGCGAGCTGGATGGGGCGCAGAGCCCGCCCGGCGAGCCAGAAGCCGGCGCCGACGGCGAGGAGTATGCCGGCGCCACCTCCGATGGCCAGGATGAGCAGGAGACCGCGAAGGGCTTTCCGTTCGGGCTCCGTGCTGCGGCCGACTTCGAGGACGAAGCGGCGGTCTTGCCCGCGGCCGAGCGGGACGAGATGCACCCGCAGCTGCTCGCCTTCGGACGATGTCGTGTCGATGAAGGCCTCATTGCCTGCGAGGGCGTCATCGATCGCCTTCGGATTCGCGAGGCCGGCGGGATCGGCGTTGGGAGTGCTGCCGATGATTGTCCCGCCCTGAGCAGCCACGGCGTAGAAGTATCCGCCGGCGGTGAAGTCGGGGCCGATTTTGATGCCCGTGAGCTGTCCGCCCTCGCGAATGCGTTGGAGGAGCCGCTGCGCGACGGGCTGGCTCTCGCGCTCGGCGCGGGCGACCAGGTCGCTATTGACTTGATCGAAGAGGACGCGGCGGGCCGTTAGAAAGACGGCCGCGCCGAGCAGCACGATGATCAGCGCGAAGACGGCTGCAAACCAAAGGGTGAGCCGCCATCTCGCGCGACCAAACACTTCAATCCCCGAGTGCGTAGCCAACGCCGCGAACTGTGCGAATCAGGCTTGGGCCCTCGCTGTCCACCTTACGGCGAAGATACGCCATGTACACGTCCACAAGGTTGGAGTCCGTGGCGTAGTCGTAGCCCCAGATGTGGTCGAGGATCTGCATGCGGGTGACGACGCGGCCCTGGTTGCGCATGAGGAATTCAAGAAGGCTGAATTCCTTCGGACTAAGCTCGATGATCCGGCCGTCCCGCTCTGCGCGGCGGCGGCGGAGGTCCAGCATCAGCCCATCGACCTCGAGCTGAGTTGGCTCGCGGGCCTGCACCTTTCGGCGCCCGAGCGCGCGAATGCGCGCCAAAAGCTCCTGGAAGGCGAACGGCTTTGCGAGATAGTCGTCGGCGCCCGCATCCAGGCCGCGCACACGGTCATCGACGTCGCCGAGTGCGGTCAGGAGCAGGACGGGAGTATCGACTCGGTTCCGGCGCAATGTGCGGCAGACCTCGATGCCGTCAATCTCGGGAAGAAGGATGTCGAGGAGGATGACGTCGTGGGATCCGTCTGAGGCCATGGCGAGACCTTCCTCGCCGTCGTGGGCGAGGTCTACGGTGTGGCCTTCCTCTTCAAGGACGCGGCGGACGATCTGCGCGAGTCTTCGTTCGTCTTCGACAACGAGGATGTACATGATTGGTTATCAGTTGTCAGTTTTCGGTTGTCAGTATAGATGGTGAAGATTAAAGAAACGTTAAAGCCACTTAAGTAGGATCGGATGAAGAAATTCTAACGGTGCGTTAATGGAGCTTTAAAGGTGGCTGCCTACCATGTGACATAACGCGTCCGAGAGACGTGAATCAACCAGACAGAGAGGAGAATTGCAATGAGAGGAATTCTGGGGGTGGTTGCGGCCGCCTTTGTTGCTGGGGTGGCCGTACTCGCAGTACACGGCGCACTCGCCCAAGGAGGTGACAGCGATCGCCCAGGCGACAAGTTCATCGCGAAGACGGCGGAGAAGCTGGGGATCAGAACGGAGGCACTGACAACGGCGATGTCGAACGCGCAGTTCGACATAATCGACGAGGCAGTGGCGAACAGCAAGCTGACCGCGGACGAGGCGGCAAAGCTGAAGGCGCGAGTGAACGAATACGGGCCGCTCTCGGTGCTCGGTTTGAGGCATCGCAAGGACGGCGCAGTTTGCCGGGGCGCGAAGCTCGTGGTCGGAGCGGCGGCCGACGTGCTGCAGATGGACCGCGCGGACATCGTTTCGGCACTCAAGTCAGGCCAGAGTCTGGCGGAGATCGCGCAGTCGAAGGGGATGGGCGTCGACGACTTCAAGGCGGCGCTGCTCCAGTCAGTGAAGTCGAAGCTAGACGCGAAGGTAGCGGACGGCACGATCACGCAGGAGCAGTCGGATCGCGCGTACTCGGCCATCCAGGGCAAGATCGACGAGATCGTGCAGTTCAAGGGAGGCGGCTCAGAGCCGGGGCCGTGCCATCGGTGGCGGGACGGCGAGAAGGAAGCTGCGCCGAGCGCAACTTCGTAAGACAGAGAATAGGCAAGTGGCTCGAGGAGGTCCGCCGGCCGGCGGACCTCCTGCTTTGCCGCATGCTTGGGCGGTGTGATCGCCCCGCTCGATGCCTTCGAGACGCCGCCTTCCCTCTCCGCGGCCGCCAGGAACCGTCGGCTGTCAGGCTGAGTTGTCGTTCCGATTCCTGCCCAGGGCGAGGCAACGATCAGATCATCGTGGCGAGCCGTCTCTTTGACTACAGCCTGACCCGCGATTTTGGTTGGGCTTTTGTCGGCAGGGCGTTCTAGTTTGGTTAGCTGAATTCGGCGCCCCCCTTTGAGGATAGGCCGAGATATATCGCACGATATACTTTAATCAGTATCGGAAGGAGGAACATGTCGTGAATTGGTTAATCATAGGGCTTGGACTCCTGGTTGTTGCCGCAGTCCCCCGGCTGCGGGCGCGGTCAGCGCACTGGGAGCAGTGGGTGGACGCCGATGCGTAGGCGCGGGCCGCGGGCCAGCCGCTGGCGCACCTGGGTCGGCTTCGAGCCGCACGGGCACGGGAGCGAGCCGTGGGGCTGGCGGCGGCGCTTCTTCGAGTCGGGCGAGGTCCGTTTGGCGCTACTCTCGTTGCTGGCCGAGCGGCCTATGCACGGCTATGAGCTGATGAAGGAGATGGAGCGGCGCTCCGGCGGCATGTACCAGGCAAGCGCAGGGACGGTGTACCCGAACCTCCAGCAACTGGAAGACGAGGGACTCGTGCGCGTGGAGGTAAGCGAGGACGGCAAGCGCGTGTACTCGATCACCGACGAGGGGCGAAAGGCATTGAAGGTGGAGGCGCCCGGGGTGGAGCGCATCTGGAGCCGGGCGTCGGCCTGGGATGACTGGCGGGACGCTTTCAGTCCGGGCGGCACAGAGGTAATGGGCCCGCTCATGCGGATCGCGCGGGCGGCCTTCCGTGCGGCAGCGCGCGGCGATACCGCGCAGGTGGAGCGCGTACGCGAAGTCCTGCGGAAGGCGGGCGAGCAGCTCGAGAAGATGGCGCCCGAGGGAGCGAAGAGTGCAGGCGACGAGGTCGATTGAAACCTTCATCAGTAAAACAGAAACGGCGAAGAATGATGGCCGTTTCCGGCGCGACGATGCAATCAGCAGCTGAAGCCTGGAAGGCAAGGATCGAGGCGCATGGCGAGCAGTCGCTGCGAGCCCGGGGCGACCAGCCGGAGCCGGCGGACTTCTGGAGTACGCTGGCGGCGGGTTTCCGGGCGGACCCGCGCCGGAGGGATGACCCGGTGGTCAATCTGCTAGCCGAATGGATAACGCCGGAGACCACGGTGCTCGATGTGGGTGGGGACGCTGGGCGATACGCCCTGCCGCTGGCGCTTCGCTGCAGGCGCGTAACCGTTGTCGAGCCCTCGCCCTCGATGGTCGCTCATGGACGCGGCACCTTCGATCTTCTCTCCGCTGTGGAGGGCCGTGCATGGGGAAGGTCGAGTCGAGCTGCCCGCGCTCCCGGAACTGCTTCCGGTGCTCTGGGAGATGGGCATCTTCCCGAACGTCGAGATTGTGGACGCGGGACGACCGCGTTCGACGCCCAACCTGGACGTGGCGCTCGCGATGGCGCGGCACTTGCTGTTCGTGCGCCCGGGCTCTAAGGAGGACAATCGGCCAGAGGAGGCGGCGCGGGAGATGGCGGTTGAGACGCCGGAAGGAGTTACGCTGCGAGGGCACCGCGCGCGGCCGCAAGGGGTTGTGTGGTGGCGGCCGGACGGGAAGGCGCAGTCAGGCTGAGCTGTATTCTCGAAAACAAAGGGCATTCAGGAGATCGAACTATCTTCTTAACGTGGGCGTAGTCTCGCAAACAGCCTGACCCCCGGGGAAGGAAGCGCCTCGGCTGTGCCGGTCGTATAATCGGCGGCGATATGCGGGAGAACCGCGTGAAGCGCATGTGGGAGGCCGGGCAGGTGGCGCTCGGCGGGTGGCTGACGGTGCCGTCGAGCTTTTCGGCCGAACTTATGGCGCACGCGGGCTTCGACTGGCTGTGCGTGGACATGCAGCACGGCGTCATCGACTACCAGGTCGCGGTGACGATGCTGCAGGCGATCTCCACGACCGAAACGGTGCCGATCGTGCGCGTGCCGTGGAACGAGCCGGGGACGATCATGAAGGCGCTCGACGCGGGCGCTCATGGTGTGATCGTGCCGATCGTGAACACGGTGGCCGAGGCGGAGGCAGCCGCGTGGGCGTGCCGGTACCCGCCGCGAGGGATTCGCAGCCACGGCCCGATCCGGGCGGCGCTTTACGGCGGGCGAGACTACATCGCCCGGGCAGACGAGGAGGTGCTCTGCATCGTTCAGGTCGAGACGAAGGAATCGGTCGAGAACCTCGACGAAATTCTCGCCGTACCGGGCGTCGACGCCGCGTACATCGGGCCGGCGGACCTCAGCCTGTCGCTGGGACTGCCGCCGGCGTCCGACCACGATGAGCCTGTGTTCGTCGAGTCGGTACAGCGCGTGCTCGACGCGTGCAAGCGGCATGGCGTGGCGCCGGGGGCGCACGCGGGGAACGTCGTGACGGCGCGCAAACGGCTCGAGCAGGGCTTCCTCATAGTAGAGATGTGCGACGACGCAGGCTCGCTCGCGCGCTCGGCGGCGGCGGACTTGAAGGCGGTGCGAGGGGCGGGTAAGGACGAAACAAGAATCTCTGTCTGAGTGATTGCCACGCCGATGCAACACTACTAAGCTGTGACGAGTGATTTGTAGCCCGATAATCGGAGGCGAGTAAAGAAGGAGGCCCGTATGAAGGTCAAGCGTGAGATGCGCCTGTCTGAGGCGCTCGATGAGATCGCTGACAGGGTGCAGCAGCTGAAAAGCGAGGGGGCTGCGCGCGTCAACGGGTACGAGGTCAAGCTCGATGAGCCCGTGGTCCTGGAGATCGAGAGCGAGGCGGAGAACGGGAAGGCGGAGCTGGAGTTCGAGATCAAGTGGGAGGCGGGAAAAAAGCGGCGGCGGGGCCGGCGCCTGCTGCTCGGCGCCGCGGCGAGCGCAGCGGTCGGCGCGGCGGCGCTTACGGTGATGCGTCGACGACGGCAGGGTGGCGACGAGCGAGAGGACGAGATCTAGCGCCCCAGCAGGGCGAGCGCGACCACATAGGGCCGCCCCTACCGGTCAGTCCGCCAGAGTAAAGCGCCAGCTAGGGGGCATCGGCTGCCAGGTGAATGCCTGACTCGCGGGGTCTTCTAGCGTCATTCCGGCCAGCCGGTGATCGAGCGCCAGCTTCGTGGCGCCGTGCCCGACAACGATCACTCGTTTGCCATCCCAGTCGCGGCGGACATCGTCGAGGAAGTCGCCGACGCGCTTGGCAACGTCCCGGAGACTCTCGCCTTTAGGGAAAGCTATGTCGACGCGGGCCCTGCGTTCGGCGTGGATCTGCTCGACCGGCGCTCGTGTCATCGTTCCGTAGTCGTACTCGCGAAGGCGGCGGTCGCGGTGGAGGGGAAGGCGTTCGCCGAAAGCGATCTGTGCGGTCTCGACGGCGCGGCGGAGGTCCGAGCAGAAGACGGCGTCGATTCGCTCTCCGCGTCGGCGCTCGCCGAGCTCCTTTGCTCGCTCGCATCCCGCCTTGGAGAGCGGCGGGTCGCTCCAGCCGGAGGCGACGCCGGCTTCGTTGTCCGTCCTGGTCGAGTGGAACTCGAAGACGATCTCGGCGCTCACTCGAGAGTCTGTTCTCGGATAGGCTGGCGGTGATTCTGAGCCGCGACGTTGGGGCGTAGCATCAGACGCGGCGCACAGAGGTGAGGGTCGCGACGTTCAGTTACGCTATCCTCGACGAACGCTGCCCGCCGGATGCTACGCCCCTACGGATTGGATCCGCGTGTCGCAGCTATTCGCCGCCGTGGTATTTGAAGGAGAGCTTCACTTTGGCGCGGTAGGCGATGACCGCGCCCTCTTCGAGCTGCATGTCGAGCTCGACTATTTCGGCGATGCGGAGGTCTCGCAGGCTGGCGGAGGCCATCTTGACGGCCGCTGCCGCCGCGGCCTCCCAGGACTTGTCGCTGGTGCCGACGAGTTCGATGATCTTGTAGACGCTCTCGGGCATTGGGGCCTCCTTCTGTTGTGCGGATGGATTCGGCGGCGATTGTACTGTATTGGGGGCGAGGTTGTCGCTGTCCGGGGCGCCGAGGCGGAGCAGCGGACGCGAGCAGTGAGGACGGGCGACCGCCACGAGCGAGCGGTCGCGGACAGAGCTAAGCTCTGTCCGTACGAGTGAGTGCCGCGGCGGTTAGAGCAGGTCGCCGGTGGCGAGCTTGGTGCTGCCGTGCTCCTTGTAGGTGGCGATCATGTTGCGGGCGATCGTCTGGAGATGGACTTCGTCGGCACCGTCGACGAGGCGGGCGGAGCGGGCGTGGCGCATCATGCGCTCGAGCGGCGTGTCGGTGGAGTACCCGAGGGCGCCGTGGACCTGGATGGCGCGGTCAACGATGCGCCAGAGGGTGTTCGCGACGTGATATTTCGCCATCGAGACTTCCTGGCGGAAGGGGAGCTTGTTCTCGATCTTGTATGCCGCGTGAAGCACCATCAGTTTGGCGGCGTAGAGCTCCATCGCGCTTTCGGACATCATCCACTGGATGCCCTGCTTATCGGCCAGCATTGAGCCGTGGGCGAAACGCTTGAGAGCGCGGTTCATGAGCATTTCGAGTGCAACCTCGGCGTTGCCGATCCAGCGCATGCAGTGCGCGAGCCGCGCGGGGCCGAGGCGGTACTGGCCGAGGAGGTGCCCTTCGCCGCGGCCTCCGAGCATCTTATCGCCGCCGACGTGGAGGTCCGTGATGCGAATCTCGCAGTGGTTGCCGCGCCCGGCCATAGTGTCGATGTCGCGGACAACCTCCCAGCCCTCGGCGGGAAGGTCGACCATGAAGGCGGAGTTGCGGGCCTGCGGCGGGTCGGCGTCTTCGTCTGTGCAGGCGATGAGGATGGCGAAGTTCGCTCCTTTTGCGCCGGAGATGAACCACTTATGTCCGTTGACAACCCAGTCGTCGCCGTCCTTCACGGCCTTCGTCTGGATGAGCGTGGGGTCGGAGCCGGCGACTTCGGGCTCGGTCATGGCGAAGCAGGAGCGGGCGCGGCCCTCGGCGAGCGGGCGCAGGTACTGCTCCTTCTGCTCGGGAGTAGCCCAGTGGAGTAACGTGTGCATGTTGCCCTCGTCCGGAGCCTGGGCGTTGATGACGAACGGGCCAATGCCGGTGCGGCCTGCCTCGGCGGAGACGAACGCCATCGCCGTCGGGCCGAGGCCCATGCCATCCCACTCCGGCGGGAGGTGCGGGTTCCAGAGGCCCTCGCCCTTGGCCTTCTCGCGGAGGCCGACGATCGTGCGCACGTACTCGCCGCGGTCGGCGCCGTTGGACTCGAGGCGCTCCTCTTCGGGACGGACGTTGGTGTCCATGAATTTGCGCACGCGGAGACGCACTTCCTCGACATCGGGCGGGAGAGTAAAATCAACGGGCATAATGGAACCTCGCTTCCTGTGTTCGTCTGCTCGCGATTGTAGTTGAGAGTTAGCCAAAATGTCACGTAAGCCGGATGGGGGAACAGGGAACATGGAACAAGAAACAAGGGCAGTTGCGAGCCCTCCCGGCCTTGACCTCGAGCGGGTGCTGCCGTGGTTTCGCGAGGAGGTCGAGCCCGTCGATTCGCTGACGGGGAGCCTGATCGGGCACGGGCGGTCGAATATAACGTACCGGCTGGACAGCGATGGGCAGTCGTGGGTGCTGCGGCGGCCGCCGCTATCGCACGTGCAGGCGACGGCGCACGACATGGGGCGCGAGTTCCGCATACTGTCGGCGCTTGCGCCGACGGGGTTTCCCGCGCCGAAGCCGATCGCTCTGTGCCAGGACCCGGCGGTGAACGACGCGCCGTTCTACATCATGGAGTACGTCCACGGGCTGATTCCGGTCGATCCAAACGAGGTGAAGCGGCGTTTCGACGAGTCGCAGAGGCGGAACATCGGCGAAGAGCTTGTCGACGTGCTCGTGCGGCTGCATGCGTTCGTGCCCTCGGAGATCGGGCTGGACGGGTTCGGGAAACCGCAAGGCTACCTCGAGCGACAGGTGCGGCGGTTCAGCGAGCAGCTCGAGTCGATTCGCACACCGGACCGCGAGACGACGGAGCTGGACGAGCTGGCGCGCCGGCTGCCGAAGGCGATCCCGGCGGAGCGGGCGCCGGGGATCGTGCATGGGGACTACCGGCTGGATAACGCGATCCTGGACGATGATGGGCACATCATCGCGGTGCTCGACTGGGAAATGTGCACGCTGGGTGACTCGCTGGCGGACATGGGGCTGCTGCAGATGTACTGGAGCCGGGGCTCGAGCCAGGAGATCGCGATAGCCGGCACGCCGGTGATGGCGCTGGATGGGTTCCCGTCTTGGGAAGAGGCGGCGGCGCGCTACGAGAAAGAGAGCGGGCACGACCTCAGCGGTCTCGACTTCTACGCCGTGCTGGCGCACTTTAAGCTGGGAGTAATCCTGGAGAACATGCACCGGCGCTTCCTGGCTGGAGGGACCGTCGGCCCTGGGTTCGAGATGATCGGGCAGAACGCGCAGCTGTTGGGGCAGCGGGGGCTTGCGATAGCGGACGCTTCGGAGATCGCGGCGCTGAGGGGATGAACACCGTCTCTGGGAAAACGGTGGTTTTGTTCCTCGGCGCGATTCTGGCTGTACCCTTGGTGTTCATGATCATCGCGATTGCCTGGGCACTTTGACCAGGCCGATAGATGAAGGCCTGGATTGAACTGAAATCCTAAGGGTAGCTACGCCCGGCGCCAGGGAAGCCAGCCACCGCGCTTCGCCGCGGGCGCGGGTGGCGGCGGCGGCGCCATCGCTTCGGGCGCGATAGGCTGCGAAGCAGCGGCCCGCGGTGGCACTGCATCCGGCGACGCGCCGTAGAGGATGCGGGCGGTATCAAGGAGGGCGGACTGCTGGGTGTCCCCTTCGTCGAAGCCCTCGAAGCGGCCGTCCTGCAGCCAGAGGACGCGGTCGGCGACGTCGCGGATGCGGTGGTCGTGGGAGACGATGATGATCGTGCGCTGCTGCTGGCGGGTGATGTCGTGGAGCAACTCGACGACCTCGTGGCCGTGGCGCGAGTCGAGGTTGGCGGTGGGCTCGTCCGCGAGGATCAGCTGCGGGTCATTGGCGAGCGCGCGAGCGATGGAAACCCGCTGGCGTTCGCCTCCTGAGAGCGTGCGCGGTCTGGCGCGGAGGCGGTCGGCCATACCCAGATCGGAGAGCAGCTGGACGGCGCGTTTGCGGGCCTTACGGCCGCCCACGCCGGCGAAGTTGAGCGCGGCCTCGACGTTCTCGCGGGCGTTGAGGGACTCGAGCAGGTTGAAGCTCTGGAAGATGAAGCCAAGGTAATGCCGGCGGAACTTGGTGAGCTGGCGTTCTTTCAGGGACGTTATCTCCAGTCCATTGACCCGCACGATCCCGGAGGTGGGTCGCAGAAGACCGCCGATCAGGGTCAGCAGAGTTGTCTTACCGGAGCCGGAAGGGCCCATTACCAGCACTAGCTCGCCGCGGCGGACGCTGAGGCTGAGGCCGTCGACGGCGCGAACGGCGGCACGGCCCGAGCCGAAGACTTTCGTCAGGCCGTGGACTTCGAGGATGACTTCCGCTTGTGGGCGGGGCCCGCCTGTTTCCGTTGTTGCTGGCATCGCCATCGCTAGGCCCGGAAGACGGTCGCCGGCTCGACGCGGGCAACGCGGTTAATGGGCATGAACGAGGCAACGATGCTCATGAGGACGGTGATGCCGAAGACGAGAGCGATGTCCTGCGCACGGATATACGTGATGAATTGTGGCACAAGGTTGCCGGCGACCTCGTTGAATAGAAAGGCGAGGCCGACGCCAAGGCCGAAGCCGACGACGGCGATGAACATGCTCTGGCTGATGACGATGCGATAGAGCCCGAGCGGCGATGCGCCGATCACTTTCATGATCGCGTACTCGCGCGCCCGCTCGATTGTTGCAGAGTAGATGACGAGACTAAGCACCGTCAGACCCACGATAAACGAGATCGCGAGAATTACGCGAATGATGGGGAGGAAGTCGCCGGTGCCTTTCTCGCTCGCGCGGCTTGCGAACTGCTGGGTCGTGTAAACGGACGAACCGGGCACCGTGTCGGCCAACTTCTGAAGGATGGACTCCGGCGCAACGCCGTCATCGACCTTCACGAGGATGTAGTTGACTGTGCCGGGCACGCCGAAGATCTCCTTAAACGACTCCGCTCTGATGAAAGCAAACTGCGTGACGAGCACGTTGCCGATGCCGCGAACATCGGCCACCTCGAAGGACTTGTCGCCGTACGTCAGCGTATCGCCCTTGTGCAGGCCGGTCTGCTTGGCGAAGGTGTGGTCGAGGAGGATCGTTCCCTTCTCCGGAACGAACTCCGTGCCTTCCGGGCTGCCGGCACCCCCGACGAACTCCAGGGCCATCACGTAAGTGCGCACCTCGCGGCCGCTTACGTCGAACGCCATCAGGCGCCCGTTCAGCGTGTAGACACGCTTGACTTCTTCAACCGAGCGAACGGCGGAGGCCGCTGTGCTGGGCAGGTTGGAATTCGAAAAGACGAGATCGGTGGTTCCGCGCTGCGTGATCCAGATATCGCCCGGAAGGTTGTGGATGAAGGAGTCTGTCTCGCGGCGGACGCCTTGGTAGAGGCTGTGGACAACGATAATGAGGACGATGGCGAGAGTGACGCCGCCGACCGCGACGAGCAATTTTACTTTGTCCGCAAGCAGGTTCCTGCGGGCGATAGGAACCATAACCCCTCAATCCGCTGGCTGGACCCCCGCCTTGTAACTAGGCCAATCTAAGTGTAGGGCGCTTGGGGTGTCAAGGAGAACCCGCGCGCTGGGATGGGTCGTCGCGAAAGCGGATCGGGGGATCGATGATGCGGCGGCGGGGGCCGTGGGTGATCGCCATCGCCTGACCAACGAGCGTGTCGTCGCGGACGAATTCGAGGACGGCCTCGGCGATCTCGTCCGGCCGGATCAGAGGCATCGTATTGACGTACGCCTCACGGGCCTTCAGTTCCGCCTCGCTCATTGAGCTCGGAACGCCGCGGACCATCGGCGTGTCGACGACGCCCGGGCAGATGCAGTTCACGCGGATGTTCGCTTCGTCCCTGAGGAAGGCGAGCGAGCGAGTGAGACCGACGACTCCGTGCTTGGCGGCCGAATAGACCGGATCGGGAAAATGGGCAATGAGGCCGGCGAGCGACGCGGTATTCACGATGACACCGCCGCCGCGTCGGCGCATCGCGGGGACGACCGCCTGCAGTGCGGCGATCACCGCCCAAAGGTCTACGGTGAGCGTCTTCTCCCAGAGTTCGAGGGCAGCGGCCGGGAAGCGCGGCTGCGGGGTGCCGATGCCGGCGTTGTTGTGGAAGATGTCGACGCCTCCAAAGGTCTGCTCAGCAAAGGACACCATACGCTCCAGGTCGTCTCGCTTGGTGACGTCGACGTGGACGAACGCCGCTTTGCCACCGGCGTCTTCGATGAGGCGTACTGTCTCCCGGCCGCCTTGCTCGTTCAGATCGGCGATGGCAAGCGAGGCGCCCTCGCCGGCCAGTGCGAGGGCAGTAGCGCGGCCGATGCCGGAGCCGGCGCCGGTGATAATGGCCACTCTGCCTTTGGGGTCCATAGGTAGCTCCTTCTGCCGGTGTTGTGGCTGGTAGTCTCTGCCATCCACGCACAGCCCGCAAGTCTCGCCACCACCCCTTTGATAGAAGAACTCCTGTCGTTATAATGCCTGACGTTATCCGTATGAAAGGGCGAATTGCTCTCAGCGCCGGCCTCGCGCTCCCGCTCGCAACAGCTGGGGTATGGCTGTTTGTGGCGGGCGGCAGCGGCGACGGCAAGGCGCCGGCCGTTCTGCTGCCGCCGGAGCCGGGAATCGGGCAAGTGGTGGCAGCCAGCACGGCGAGGACGGCAACCCCACTGGTGAGCGGGTGCGATGGCCCTTCAGTGGACGCGGATTTTCTGGCCTCGAACCAGATACTCTCGTACTACGGCAACCCGCACGTGCCGGGAATGGGCATCCTCGGCGAGCTCGAGCCGGACGAGCTTGTCGCACGGGTAAGGGAGCACGCGGCGAGGTACGACCAACTGAACGGGGCGCGCGGCGTGCAGCCGGCGTTCCACATCGTGTACGCATCGGCGCAGCCTGAGGCTGGCCAGGACGGCCTGCACCTGCAGTTTCTCGACAAACGGACGATCCTTCGCTACCTCGATCTCGCCTGCAAGAACGGGCTCCTGGTGTTCCTCGATATTCAGATTGGGCGAAGCGATGTCGAGACCGAGATGCGAGATATCCTGCCGTACCTGGAAGCGCCCAACGTCCATGTAGCACTCGACCCCGAATTCGCCATGGCCGCGGGTCAGGTGCCGGGCGAGGATATCGGCTCACTGGATGCCGCAGACGTCAACGCGGCTCAGGCGATGCTCGAGGAGTTTGTCGAGAGGCGCGGCCTGCCCGACAAGATGCTGATCGTCCACCAGTTCACGGATGGAATGATCACTAATCGGACGCTAGTCGACGATTACCCCCGAGTACGGCTCGTTGTCGATATGGACGGCGTCGGCCCGGCCGAGATCAAGCAGGTGAAGTTCGGCTGGTACGCGGCGCCGGCCGAATACTCCGGGATCAAGCTCTTCTTCCGCCAGGACCCGGACCTCATGGGCGAGCAGGATGTCCTCGGACTCGATCCGGACGTGATAATCTACCAGTAGTGGTCTACCGGAAGCGGGTACCGCCGGCGGCGCAGGCACTCGCAGCGATTCGAGCTACGAACTTCGGGTAGCTAGTCTTCGTGGCAGCTAAAGCCGGTGTGGTGGGAATCGACTACTACGGCATAGGCCGACGCTGGATAGCCGGTGGCGACGAAGATACTTGCGGAACCGCGTTTGAACCGGGCATTAGTGACATCGATCGATGTTGGACTGTCAGGTCCGTCCCCAAGCTGAAAAGAGCCATTGAAGACGGCATGCCGCCAATCGTCGTCAATGGTACGGACGTAGAAGTCCACGACGTCTTGGTTTAGCATTCTCGGCGGCGTTCGATACTGGTTCGGTGGTGGCAACTCCTACGATTGCCCCGTTCGTACAGTATGGATTGGAACGTAGGTCGAGCCTTTCGGAACCCGGAAGCTGGGGCAGCGAATCGAGGATGCCCCGGTTATCCTGGATGTAGGCTTGCTGCTCACGCGCGCTAAGGTCATGCGGGTGAGCCCCTGTCCATGCCCAGACCAGCGCCACAACCGCCACGATGGTTGCTGCCGATAGGGACGCTCCCGCAATCTTCGCCGCTTTGCTCCATCCCCGCTTCGCCGAAACCGAGGTAACGCCATGCTCCAACTCGTAGGCAACGTCCGTGCCCGCAATCAAATCATGAAATGGCCTCCGTCGAAGGACAATCATGAGGATGGTCATGCCTGTAACGCAGAGGGGACTCAAAACAACGGCTAGAAACTTCCACGTCTCGTGGCTCGACCCAATATTCAACACGTTGTAGATAACGTAGATGGCGACCCCAGAGACGGGTACCGATAGCCAAAACGCGATGGCTCGGACTAGACACTGCGACCATTGAGGGCGGGACCGCCGAGTTGCGTAACCCGCAGTCCCAACGCAGCCTTGCCTATGGTTTGCCCCAATATGCGAGACCTATGGAGTCGTACAGAAGGGTGGCCACGGCGCCGATCAGGACAACGAGGATGGTGATTCCGAACGCTGACCATCCGTAGCAACGACTGACACCATGACAGTCGCTTGTAGTCGCGTGGAAGCCTAACCCCCACACTGCGGCGAAAGTTAATCCGAGCAGCGAGCAATCGATACGTCGCGCCGCTGAACGCCTGCCGAGTGATGGCATGTCGGGTTCCCCGTTACCCTAGCAAAGGACGTTGCTCTTCGATCCGGGCACTTCCGCCGCCAATTGTACGGTGGTGACCCGCCAGCCCTTCGCGGCCAACATGTTAAGAGCGCCAGTCATGTCCTTTATGGCGTCGCTTCTGTTGTTGCTGTCTACTAGGTCACAAAACGCGCCACGGCTGGCGCACCACTGCTTCCTTATGACTCTGCGGGCAACTTGAACGGCTCGACCTGGTCCGGGCGGGGGCGATACAG
>VBEJ01000154.1 GCA_005882985.1 Chloroflexota bacterium | reverse complement strand
AGGGAGCTTGAGTTCAAGTCCAGCATCGGAACACCTCTTCTCTACTCAAGGAATTGCATATACCAACTCTTATATAGTACGCCCAAAAATAGCTGTCAAGCGGTTTTATTGTGATTTGCGTCACACTTAAGGCAAAATCTGCGTTGGTTGTTGCTATCGGAACCCTATGCTATACTCCGGCGCGACTGGCTAGGGATAATTTTCACAAAGTCTGCGCCCATGTTGCCTGAATGGGGTCAAGTCGGCTTTCTGCTTCTTATTTCGCTCGTTTTCCCCATTGGAGGAATCGGAACTTCGTGGCTTTTCGGCAGGCTCGGCATTCGGCCCGACCGTCCGGACAAGGTCAAGGAAGAGACGTACGAATGCGGCGTCGAGACTGAAGGGACGGCCTGGGTCCAGTTCAACTTCCGCTACTACTATTTTGCACTGCTGTTCGTCGTCTTTGATGTTGAGGCGGTGTTCCTGTATCCCTGGGCAGTCTCGTTTGAGCGGGTGGCGGTCACCGGCTTTATCGAAGTCCTCACGTTCGTGCTTATCCTCTTGATAGGGCTCTTATACGCCTGGCGCAAGGATGCCCTCGAATGGACCTAGCGTGACCAGGACCATCGCCGGTCTCGACATAGCACACCGGATCGAGCAGAAATTCCCGGGCGCTGTGGAGGGCGCAATCCCCGAAGCGGCGACGGTGAAGGCGGACAAGCTGGCGGAAGTGTGCACTTTCCTGAGGGACGACCCTGAGCTGAAGCTCGAGTTCTTGAGCTCGCTGACGGCAGTCGACCAGCTCGAATACTTCGAGGTGGTGTACCACCTAACGTCGATCCGGCTCAATCAGATGACGGCGATTAAGGTGAAGGCGAGCGACCGGGAGAACCCGCGAGTGCCCTCAGTGACGCCGATCTGGCCGGGGGCGAACCTGCAAGAGCGCGAAGCTTACGACCTGATGGGCATCGTCTTCGAAGGCCATCCGGACCTGCGACGGGTGTTTCTGTGGGATGGATTCGACGGCTGGCCGCTGCGTAAGGACTATCTCGTCGGCCCGGGTGGCCGGTTTCCCGGGCTCGAGCGGTTCCCCGGCGAGTCGCGGGAGCCACTCGGCGGGCGGGGCTAACCTTGACCGTTCAAACCGAGCCATTCGTCGTAAACCTTGGGCCCCAGCACCCGAGCACGCATGGCGTCTTCCGTCTCCGCCTGACGCTCGACGGAGAGAAGATTATCGATGCGGACATGGTGATGGGGTACCTGCACCGCTCGATGGAAAAGTTGGCCGAGGAGCGTACGTATACACAGAACATCCCGTTCACGGACCGGACAGACTATCTTGCCGCGATGACAGGCAACCTGGCGTATGTAATCGCAGTCGAGAAGCTCTGCGGTATCGAACCACCCGAGCGCGCGCAGTGGCTGCGCACGATCATGTGCGAGCTTCAGCGCATCGCGAGTCACTGCATGGCTGTCGGGATTTTCGCGAACGACTGCGGCGCCTGGCAGACGCCGGTGATGCACATGTTGCGAGACCGCGAGAAGGTCCTAGACCTGTTTGAAATGGCGTGCGGGGCGCGACTAACGCTGAATTACATGCGCATCGGCGGCGTGTCGAGGGATGTTCCACCGGAGTTCATGCCAGCCGCTCGGAAGCTTATCAAGGAGTTGCCCAAGAAGCTGAACGAGTACGAGGACCTACTGCTGGAGAACGAGATCATCGTAGAGCGCTCGAGGGGTATCGGGGTTCTTACTCCTGAGCAGGCGATGGCCCACTCCGTAAGCGGACCGATGCTGCGGGCGAGCGGGGTCGCGTGGGACATCCGGAAGGCAGACCCGTACGCCGCGTACGACAAGGTGGACTTCGATATCGCCGTTGGGGTGCATGGAGACGTATACGACCGGTTCGTCGTGCGCCTGGCCGAAATGCGGCAAAGCGTCAAGATCCTGGAACAGGCCCTCGACCGGATACCGGCGGGGCCCGTGCACGCGCAGCTGCCGACAGCGACCGTGCAACCGATCGACCAGCCAGTGGCGCCTCTGGCCATCCGGCCGCCGGTCGGCGAGGCGTATGGGCGTATCGAATCACCCCGGGGCGAGCTGGGGTTCTACCTCGTGAGCGACGGTAGTCCGGCGCCGTTTCGCTTTCATATCCGGTCGCCGTCGTACATCAACCTGACGCCGTTGAAGTTGATGAGTGTTGGAGGGACAGTGGCGGACGCGATCGTGATCTTGGGGAGTGTGGACATTATCGTGGGTGAGGTTGACCGATGAAGAGGGGAAGCGAGCGGAGGGAAACGGGGAAAGGGAAGTGCGAAACGAGAGGCTCCGCGCCCGGATGCCGGCCCCACGCCAGATTCCTTCGCGTAGGTGGCTTGGTTCAGCGCCTAAATGTGGTCGGCGTTCAGAATGACGCGATGGGCGGGGCGGCTGGATGATGCGGCTGGACGCCGACTGGTATGACTTTCGCGATCTAGGCAATACAGTCGGGTCGCTGCTCGAGCAGATTCGGGATTGGGGTGCGCCGGACTGGGTGCCGTACGTTGTTTCCGGGTTGATCGGGGTGCTAGCGATCCTGCTCTGGACCATCCTCAGCGTGCTCGCATTCATCTGGATTGAGCGGCGGGTTGTGGGTCTGATGCAGAACCGGATTGGGCCCAACCGCGTGGGCCCTAACGGACTGCTGCAGCCTGTCGCGGACGCACTGAAGCTGCTTTTCAAGGAGCCCATTACGACGCGCGACGCCGACCGCATACTGTTCTGGCTGGCGCCGATCGTGGTGTTTGTACCGACCATCGTCGTCTTCGCCGTGATTCCCTTCGGGGAGCGGATGGTGCTGGCGGACCTGAACGTCGGTGTGCTGTTTCTGATCGCGGTCGGGTCGCTCAACACGATCGCGATCTTCATGGCCGGCTGGTCATCGAACAACAAGTATGCGCTGATCGGTGCGATGCGGACGATCGCGATGCTAATCAGCTACGAGCTAATCCAGGTGCTGGTGCTGCTGGCGGCGGTGCTGTTCGTGGGTAGTATGAGGCTGGGGGATATCGTGGCCTGGCAGGCGGACTACGGCGTGTGGATTTTGTTCTTACAGCCGCTTGGTGTGCTTGGATACATTGTGGCAGGCGCAGTTGAGATGAACCGTTCGCCGACAGACATCGCCGAGGCGGAATCGGAGATCGTGGCCGGCTATCACACGGAGTACGGGGGAATCAAGTTCGGCTTTTTCTACCAGGCCGAGTACCTGGCAGGGTTCGCGATCGCGGCGGTAATCGTGACGCTGTATATGGGCGGTTGGACGCTCTGGGGGCTTGAAGAATGGGTACCGGGGTGGTTGATCTTCCTCGGTAAACTCTATGGCGTTTTCTTCATCTATATTTGGTCGCGTGGCACCCTGCCGCGGCTGCGGATCGACCAGCTCATGGCGTTCGCGTGGAAGTTCCTGCTCCCGCTATCTCTGGTGAATGTGATGATCGTCGGTGGCGAGAAGCTGCTCTGGCAGGAAGCACACAGGCACCGTCGTCGCGTTCTATTTGCTCTCAGCTATAACAATTTCGTCCGCACTCGGCGTTGTCGTCGTGCGGAACCTGATTCACGCGGTCGTGTTCCTGATCCTGAGCTTCGTCGGAGTGGCCGGACTCTACATAACATTATCGGCGGATTTCATTGCTGTCACGCAGGTCCTGATTTACGCGGGTGCCGTCTCAGTGCTTATTCTGTTCGCGATAGTGCTGACGCCGACCGGAGACCGTGGGAATCAAGAGACGTTCTTGCGTCTGCCGGCCCTTCTGCTGGCGCTGCTCGTGGCGTTTACGCTGGGATACGTGGCGATAGACACTGACTGGGCGATCTCTGATCGGGAGGGGTTCCAGCAGACGGCTTCGGTGATCGGAGAAGCATTGCTCGATAAATATGTGTTGCCCTTCGAGATAGCTTCTGTGCTGCTGCTCGTCGCAATGATGGGAGCGATCTTGCTGGTGCGTCCGGACAGCGCGATGGAAGGGAAGTAGGTGTCGGTCGACCTCGAGCACTACCTGATCGTTGGGGCGATCCTGTTTTCGATCGGGCTCTATCTGGCACTGGCCAAGCGCAATTTCGTCGGCGTGCTGATGGGCATCGAGCTGATGTTCAATGCGGTCAACCTGACGTTTGTGGCGTTCTCGCGGTTCGTGCAGTCGCCGAACCCGCTGGACGGGCACGTGTTCGTGGTGTTCGTGATCACCGTCGCGGCGGCGGAGGCGGCTACCGCGCTCGCCCTGGCTGTACTCCTCTATCGGGTGCGGGCCACGATCAATGTCGACCAGATCGATCTGTTGAAGTGGTGAAGATGGAACTGGTAACCGGGAACTGGGAACTCGAAACGTTGTTGCTGCGGGCGGTTCCTCGTTCTTCGTTCCACTCTCTATGGCGGAGGCGGGGGTAGGGCCGATGTGGGCGAAGCTGATGGACACGAAGAACGCATACACGGCTGAAATCTGGAAGGAGCTTCTGAACGGGGAGGCGCTGTCTGTGCGGGTGGTCCCAAATTCGGGGTGGGCGAATGCGTCCGAACTTGAGCCGCATGCGATTTACGTGCCGTGGGGGAAGCTACACGTGGCTCAGGAGATCTTGAGGAAGATTTGAACGCGTCGCCCCGCCCCGGGTGTCCTTCGCGATCGTGTGTTCCTCCTTCTGGAATTCGATTCGTTGTTCTTCCCACCCACCCGCCCGAAACAACAAACTGGGGGACACCCCCAGACCCCCGGCCTGCCGGCGGCGATGGGCGCAACGACGGAGTGCGAACATAGATCTCGGTACGATTCCGGAGGGGTTTGTATGGGCGATCATGCTGCTGCCGCTCGGCTCGTTCTCGGTTATTGCGCTCGTTTCGTTCTTGGGGCTGACGCGGGACGGTAGCTGGAGTACGCGGTATAGCGGCTATCTGACCATCGCCGCGATATTCTTTGCGTTCTTGTTCTCATTGTGGGCGCTTGATAGCGCGATAGACGCAGACGGCGCGCGGGTCGGGTTCGACGGGCACAAATGGATAGTGGTGGGCGGGCTGGATGTGCACATCGGCATCACGCTCGACGGGCTTTCGGCGCTCATGCTTGTCGTCGTGACGAGCGTGTCGCTACTGGTGCAAGTGTACTCGCAGGAGTACATGCGCGGCGACGACGGGTACAACCGTTACTACGCCTTCATGTCGCTGTTCACAGCGTCGATGTTGGGGCTGGTGCTGGCATCGAACATCGTGCAGCTGTTCGTCTTCTGGGAACTCGTGGGGCTATGCTCGTACCTTCTGATCGGGTTCTGGTTCTACAAGGACTCAGCGCGGCGAGCGGCGACGAAAGCCTTTCTCGTGACGCGCGTCGGCGACCTCGGGTTCTTGATTGGGATCCTGATCATCTTCTCGCAAACTGGGAAGCTGGGCATCGGCGATATCCATGAGGCGGCCATCGCCGGCGCTATTGGCTCGACGGCGTTGACGTTGTTCGCGCTGGGGCTCTTCGCCGGCGCCGCCGGGAAGTCGGCGCAATTCCCGCTGCATGTCTGGCTTCCGGACGCGATGGAGGGCCCGACGCCGGTTTCTGCACTGATCCACGCGGCGACGATGGTGGCGGCAGGCGTGTACCTGGTGGCAAGGTTCTTCCCGGTATTTTCGGAGTCCGAGGAGGCGATCACAACAGTGGCGGCGATCGGCGCTGTTACGGCGATAATCGCGTCGCTGCTGGCGATCGTGGCGACGGACATCAAGCGCGTGATGGCTTATTCGACGATCAGCCAGCTGGGGTACATGATGATGGGCCTCGGCGTCTTCGGAATCGTGGCGGCGATCTTTCACCTGTTCACGCATGCGTTCTTTAAGGCCTTGCTCTTCCTTGGCGCTGGCTCGATGAACCACGCGACGGGAACGTTCGACATGCGGAAGATGGGCGGTCTGGCGAAGTACATGCCGGTCACGTTCTGGACCGTGTTTGTAGCGAGCATGGCGCTGGTGGGGATCTTTCCGCTGGCCGGTTTCTGGAGCAAGGACGAGATCCTGAGCGACGCCTGGGACGACCGGCCATGGGTATTTGTCGTCGCGCTGATCGGTGTCTTCCTGACGGCGGTGTATGTTGGCCGGATGCTGTTCCTGACGTTTGGCGGAGAGTACAAGGGGGGCGAGGAACCGGAACACGGCGAACCAGGCGGGCATGCGGAGCCCCATGAGTCGCCGCCGCTGATGCTGGTCCCGCTGGTCGCACTCGCCGTGATGGCGGCGGTGGCAGGGTTGGTGAATCTCGATGACGGACTGGAGACGCTGATCGTTGGCTGGCTGCCGAAAGAGAGCGAGGAGCTTGTGACGCACGGCGGCTTCCAGTGGTGGATCGCGCTCTCTTCGACGGCCGCGGGGCTGGCCGGACTGGGGGCGGCATGGCTCGTGTATGGCGCTCGGGTTGTGCAACCGGGCCGCGTGCGGCATTTCGCCGAGCCTCTACCGGAGATACTCGAGAACAAGTACTACCTTGACTGGCTCTACGAGGAATTGTTTGTGAGGGGAGTCGTGCTGGGCGGTGCCGCCTGGCTGCTGTCGCTTTGGGACCGGTACGTCATCGACGGGGCGGTGAACGGGATTGGGACGGCGGCGCGCTGGGGGGCGGATCAGGCGCGACTTCTGCAGGCAGGACAAGCGCAACTATACGCGAGCGCGATGCTGATCGGCGTTGTAGGCGCGATAGCGGGCATTCTGATCATCGATGCGAAATGAGGTTGCTTTAGGTGCTAACGCTGGCAATCTTCCTGCCGATCGCCGGGGCGCTTGCGATCATCTTGCTGCCGAAGGAAGAGGAACACCGAGCAAAGGTCATCGCGGCGGCGGTTACTGCTGTCGTACTGGCGCTTGTCGCGTTCATGTTCATCGATTACGACCGGGACAAGGCGGGCTACCAGTTCATCAACAGCACGACCTGGCTTGACTCGGACTTTTCAAATCTCAAGCTCAAGTACGCGGTCGGACTGGACGGTCTGTCCTTGCCGCTGGTACTCCTCACAGCGTTTCTCGGGCTGATTTCGGTACTGATTTCATGGCGAATTGACCTGAGGCCGAAGGAATATTTCGCCTGGCTGTTGGTGCTGGAGACGAGCCTTCTCGGCGTGTTCAGCGCGCTGGATTTCGTGCTGTTCTTCGTGTTCTGGGAGATTGAGCTTGTGCCAATGTACTTCCTGATCTCCGTTTGGGGCAGTGGAAACCGCGTGTACTCGGCGTGGAAGTATGTCTTATACACGTTCTTCGGCTCGGCGCTGATGCTCGTGGGCATACTCACGCTTGGCTTCACGACAGAGACCTTCGATATCCGCGAACTGGCTCGAATCGGAGACATACACGACGCGATTATCCCGACCTGGGCGATCTTTACGCTGATAATCGCCGCGTTTCTAATAAAGCTACCGATCGTGCCGTTCCACACCTGGCTGCCGGACGCGCATACCGACGCACCGACGGCGGTGAGCGTCATCCTGGCGGGGGTGCTGCTGAAGATGGGGGGGTACGGCCTCCTGCGCATGAGTCTTTCGATTATGCCGGACGTGGCGCGAGACGCTTCGGTATGGTTGGCGATCATCGCTGCGGCGAGCATTCTCTACGGAGCGTTAATGACGCTGGTCCAGCAGGACTTGAAGCGGTTGATCGCCTATTCGAGCGTGAGCCATATGGGGTACGTGTTACTGGGGGCGTCCGCCATCGGTACGGTCGGGCTGACGGGCGCTTCCATGCAGATGCTGACGCACGGGCTGATCACCGGCATGCTCTTCGTGTTGGTTGGCATGGTGTACGACCGCGCACACACTCGCAATATTGCCGATCTCTCCGGGCTTGCGCCCCGGATGCCGTTCATTGCGGTGATGATGGTCGTGGCGGGGCTTGCATCCCTTGGGCTGCCGGCGCTGGCGGGGTTCGTCTCGGAGGTTACGGTGTTCCTCGGGACGTTCGAGAAGCATGAGGTGATGACGATTGCCGGAGTGATAGGCATTGTTTTCGCTGCCGGCTATATCTTGTGGACGATCCAGCGCGTCTTCTGGGGGGCGCCGGACCCGCGTTGGGAGTCGCTGGCGGACGCGAACGCCTGGTGGGAGCGCGGGCCGCTTCTAGCGATGACCGCCGCGATTGTGGCGATCGGGGTCTATCCGGCAGTGATGATGGACCTGTTCGAGAGCGGCGTGACGCC
>VBEJ01000018.1 GCA_005882985.1 Chloroflexota bacterium | reverse complement strand
AGGATGTCTGACACCGGGATCGATTCGGAGAAGAACCGCCGCTTCTGGTCGAGCGTCTCCGCGGGAAGCTCCTTCACGTAGTCGATCAGCTTCCGGTAATTCGTCTCGAACGCCTGCATGGTTTGCTCGAAGTTCATCGAGGCCATGCCGCCGACCGCCTGCGCGTTCATCGCGTTAATGTCCATCCCCTGCGCGATGTCCGTCCCCTCCGGCGCCGCAGCCAGGCCCTGCCCCAACTGCGGGATCACTCCGGCGACCGCCGCCAGGTGCGCGTACATCTCCTTCGGTGTCCAACCCCCCGCGCGCTTCCAGTCGTACTCACCCTCCGCAAACAGCGACGTCGTCCGCTTCGCCTGCGAAATTGTCATCTCCAACCCGCCGATAATCTCTTCCTTCGTAGCCATATGTTCCTCCTTCCAGCGCCGCGATTCTATCACCCCGCGCGTGACTGCTGTAGGGGCGGGGCAAGCTGAATAACCGTTGGATTCCCGGCGAGGCACTCACTCGGAACACGGTTCGCCCCGGAACACGGCTCGATGCCTCGCTCACCGACACCGCTCCGTCGAACAACGCCCGAGGGCAGGCCCGCGACCCGGCCGAATTCGCTTGTTCGCTCTCTATTCGCTAGACGATCAGTCCGCCGCGAATGCCCGCGCCGCCGCCGCGACACCCGCCCCGCGGTCGCGGCCGAACTTCTGCTTCGCCAGCTGCGTCTCGAGCGCATAAAGCAGCGCGAACACGTTCTCCTCGCTCGAACCGTAGCCCATAAGCCCGATCCGCCACACCTGACCCTCGAGGTTCCCGAAGCCGCGGCCGATCTCGATGTTGTGCTCGAGAAGAAGCCCTTGGCGCAGCGCCATCTCGTCGATTCCTTCGGGGACGCGCACCGTCGTCAGAGGCGTCAGCCGGTGCTTCTCCTCGACGTGCAGCGTCAGCCCCATAGCCTCGACGCCGGTCCAGAACGCCCGCGCGTTCCGAAGGTGGCGCACGATCCGCGTCTCCAGCCCCTCTTCGAGTACAATTCGCAGGCCCTCGCGTAAAGCGTAGAGCATCGTCATGGGCGGTGTGTGGTGATAGGCCCTAGCGTTCCCGCCGCCCCAGTAATTCTGGAGCATCGAGACGTCGACGTACCAGCTGCGCACCGGCTCCGAGCGTTTCGCGACCGCCTCCATCGCCTGTGCGCTCATCGTCAGCGGCGCCATCCCCGGCGGCGCCGACAGGCACTTCTGCGTCCCGCTGTAGCAGACGTCGATCCCCCAGTCGTCGATCCGCAGCTCGCAGCCGGCGAGCGAGGTGACCGCATCGGCGAGCAGCAGCGCCCCGTGCTCATGCGCGATCCGCGAGATCTCCTCGAGCGGCTGAAGCACGCCCGTGCTCGTCTCGCCGTGCACAATGGCGACGACCTTTACCCGCCCAGCGTCCTTCAGCGCCGCCTCGACCCGCTCCGGCTCGATCAGCTTGCCCCAGTCCGCCTCGACAAGCACGACCTCGCCGCCGCAGCGCCGCACCATGTCCGCCATCCGCACCGCGAAGTACCCATTCTGGCAGACGACGACCGTATCGCCCGGCTCGACGACGTTGTAGATCGCCGCCTCCATCCCTGCCGTGCCGGTGCCCGAAATCGCCATCGTGAAGTCGTTCTCCGTCCGGAACACCGTCCGCAGCGGCCGCTGCGTGTCGTCGAGCAGCTGGATGAACACCGGGTCAAGGTACCCGATCACAGGCGCGGTCATCGCGCGGTACACCCGCGGGTGCACGAGCGACGGCCCCGGCCCGAGGAGCAGCCGGTAGGGGACGTTCAGTTCGCTAAGGTCGTTCGTCATGATGCGCCCGATGAAAGTACATTGAGTATTCGGTCATGCTGCTTTTCCGCCAGTCTGATCGCTTGCTCGGGTCCCGCGCCGACATCAACCGTAATCACGCTTACGTGGGATATTAGATTGTTTAGCCGCGAGTATACGAAATACTGCTCTATCGCGCGGTTCTCGTAACTGTTGCAAAGCATATCGATGGTGCCGCGGACAAGGAATGCAAATGACTGATCGCCCACATTTGGGTCTGATAATTCAAGCGATTGAGCATCGGGTACAGAAGGATTCGCTGTTATGTTCAAAAGTGTGTCACGCGCCTGTTTTAGATGATCGACCGCCTCTTCCGCAGTCGCATAGAGTTCCACCGAATCCTCAACACATGTCGTGCCGGTGAGTTGGCTGTGTTGCACCAACTCATTGGACCAAAAGGAAGCGTTGGTGGCTGCAATGGCATCCCGGGCGTCCGGTGACGGGACCTCACCCCTCTGAAACCCATTGCCTACGTCCTGCTGGCCCAGGATCATCTTGGAAAGGTCTTCTGGCGTGGCATCGCGAATTCGCCGGTCCCGTCGTTCGGTGGCAGACACCGATACTTCCGTCATGTGAGTAGATGTCGTGGACTCGGGAGGCAGAGATCGATCATCACCTCCGCAGGCGACGGCAATTGCAACAACGCCAGCGAAGGCCCAGCTAATCGCCCGCGTCACTGGCTCGCCAGCGCAACACCGGCTTCCGCGCCGCCGTCGCCTCATCAAGTCGCCGCAACGGCGCCGTGTAGGGCGCGCCCTTCACCATCTCCGGGTCCTCCTCCACCTCTCGCGCGATCGCCAGCATCGCCTCGCAGAACGCGTCGACGGATTCCATGCCTTCGGACTCCGTCGGCTCGATCATCAGCGCCTCCTCGACAATCAGCGGGAAGTAGATCGTCGGCGGGTGGTAGCCATAGTCGATCAGCCGCTTCGCGATATCCAGCGTCTTCACGCCGCTCTCCGCCCGCTGCTTGCTCCCCGAGAAGACCACCTCGTGCATGCACGGACGGTCGTACGGCAGCCGATAAGCCCCGCGCAGCCGCGCCAGAACATAGTTCGCGTTCACGACCGCGTTCGCGCTAATTGCCCGCAAACCCTCGGCGCCGAGCGACTTGATATACGTCAGCGCCCGCACGAGCACCCCGAAGTTCCCGTGAAACGCCATCGTCTTCCCAATGCTCTTCTCCGGCATCACGAACCCAAACTCTTTTTGTCCCGCTTGTCCCGTTTGCTGCACCACAGGCCCGGGCAAATACGGCGCCAGGTTCGCCTTCACACAAACCGGCCCCGCCCCCGGCCCGCCACCGCCGTGAGGCGTAGAGAACGTCTTGTGCAGGTTCAGGTGGACGACGTCGAAACCCATGTCGCCAAAGCGCGCGCGTCCGAGGAAGGCATTCTGGTTCGCGCCGTCACCGTAGAGAAGAGCGCCGTGCTCGTGCAGCATCTCCGCGATGCGGGCGATGTTCTGGTCGAACAGCCCCAACGTCGACGGCAGCGTCAGCATCATCGCCGCCACGCCTTCGTCGAGCGCCGACTCGAGGAACGCCAGGTCCGTGTTCCCGTCGGCGTCCGACGGTACCGTCACCACCTCGAAGCCGGCCATCGCGGCAGTCGCCGGATTCGTCCCGTGCGCCGAGTCAGGCACGAGCACCTTGCGCCGGTGCCCGTTCCCCCGCTCAGCGAGGTACTCCTTGACAACCAGGATTCCGCATAGCTCGCCCTGCGCCCCGGCGGCAGGCACCAGGCTTACCGCGTACATGCCTGTGATCTCCGCCAGCGCCGTCTGAAGCTCGAAGAGAACGCCCAGCGCCCCCTGAATCGACTCGGCCGGTTGGTGTGGATGGATTTGCGCGAACCCGGCCAGCCGCGCGACGTCTTCGTTCACCTTCGGGTTGTACTTCATCGTGCACGACCCGAGGGGATAGAACCCGGTATCGATGCTGTAGTTCAGCCGGCTGAGCCCGACAAAGTAGCGGATAACCTCGTTCTGCGACATCTCCGGCAGCCTCAAGTCGCGTCGCAGAAAGCGCTCCGGCAGCGGCTCCGCCTCCGGCACATCCAGCGCCGGCAGAAGGACGCCCGTGCGCCCGCGTCGGCTCCGGTCAAACGTCAGCCACGCGCCAGCATCCTCGCTCTTAGGGTCGATCCGCGGGCGAGAGGCAGTCGTCACCCTCTCGCCATCTCCCTCAATCCGTCCGCCAGCCGTTCGATCTCCTCGCGCGTGTTCATCTCCGTCACGCAAACCAGCATTCCGTTCTCGACCTGCTCCGACACGTCGAGCCCACCGATGATCTCTCGCTCGATCAAGCGCCGGTTGATCTCTGCGAGCGCTCGGGGACAACGCACGACGAATTCCTTGAAGAACGGCTTCTCGCGATCTACCGAGTACCCATCGATCCGGTCGATCAGCGACGCGGCATAGTGCGCTTTGTGATGGCAGCTTTCCGCGATCTGTTTAAGACCCTGCTTGCCGACCGTCGCCAGGTACACCGTCGCCGCTAGGCCCACAAGCTGCTGGCTGGTGCAGATGTTCGACGTGGCCCGCTCGCGGCGGATGTGCTGCTCACGGGTCTGCAGCGTGAGCACGTACCCCGTGTGCCCTTCGAGGTCCGTCGTCCGCCCTACGATGCGTCCGGGCATTTGCCGGATGTACTGCTCCCGGCAGGTGAACAGCCCGAGCCACGGCCCGCCGAAGTTCACCGCCCAGCCCAGGCTCTGCCCCTCGGCCACCGCGATGTCCGCGCCGTACTCCCCGGGCGGCGTGAGCATCCCAAGCGAGATTGGATCGACGGCCGTGATATACAAAGCGCCCGCCCGATGGGCCGCTTCGCTCAAAGTCCACACGTCGATCAGACCGCCGAGAAACGCCGGCT
>VBEJ01000058.1:13633-35963 GCA_005882985.1 Chloroflexota bacterium | reverse complement strand
CTGACGGGCGCGTGACGTTGACGGACGGCTCCGGAGCCTAAGCCCGTGCTGAACCACAAGCAGAATATACATACTGCATGTATATTTCACCACCCTAATTTTACAAAACGAACTTCGCATTAATCAGACATGACAGCCGAGCGCCACCCGGTCCTTGACGATCCAGCGGAGCGCGCGAAACTAGACCCCGGTGGCATGCTTCAGGCCGTCTACAAGCTGCCGGAACAGTCCCGCGAGGCGTGGGAAGCGGCGAGGGCGTTTGAGCTGCTGTGGAAGGAGGCGCCCCGGCAGATCGTAATCCTCGGCGTGGGCGGCTCGGCGATCGCGGGGGACTACTTCCGAGCGCTACTGTCGCTGGAATCGCCCGTCCCGGTTTTCAACGTGCGCGTGTACGACCTGCCTTCGTTCGTAGATGAGGAGACGTTGGTTATCGCCTCTAGTTTCAGTGGGGAGACGGAGGAGACGCTTTCGGCGTTTGAACAGGCACTCGCGACGCCGGCCCGGAAGCTGGCGATCACGACGGGCGGGCGGCTGCTGACGACCGCGCGCGCGAACGGGGTGCCTGCGTTTACGTTCGCGTACAAGGGGGAGCCGCGGGCAGCCATCGGCTGGGGCCTGATGCCCCTGCTGGCGATCGCCGAGAAGTTGGGTCTCATGCAGGGAGTTGAGGGGGATGTGGAAGAGGCGATTGCGGTCCTCCGTTCACTGCGCGAGGAGTATGGGGCCGAGGTGGATTCCTCGCAGAACCCGGCCAAACAACTGGCGCTGCAGTTGCACGAACGGCTTCCGGTCGTCTACGGGGCGGGTCCGCTGATCGAGGTGGCACGGCGCTGGAAGACGCAGCTCAACGAGTCGGCGAAGGTATGGGCGTTCTTCGAGGAGATGCCGGAGGCGCAGCACAATGCGATCGTCGGGTGGGGGCTGCCGGCAACGATAGCGAAGGCGGCGACGGTCGTGCTTCTGCGGTCAGGGAGGCTCGATCAGCGACAGGTGGCGCTGCGGTATGACCTGATGCGACGGCTGATGGCGGACACGGCGGTCGATAGCGTTGAGGTTGCGTCACGGGGGGAGAGCGCGCTAGCGCAGATGCTATCGCTCACACTGCTGGGCGATTTTGCGGCGGCGTACCTGGCACTGCTTTACGGAATCGATCCGACGCCGACGACAGTGATCGACGACCTGAAGGCGTTGCTGGCGAAGGCCGGGCGGCCGGCGCCGTCGTAAGATACAAAGAGGACTCTTCCGTTGAAGTGGCGTTGCTCGCATCGCAGCGCGGTGTGAAGATTCAGGTAGAGCCGCCGGTCCGTACCGCACGATGAAGGCTAACCCAACCGAACCAATGCTAAGCGAGGCAGCAGCAGAAAACGGGAGCAAGAGCAAGCCGCGAGTGCTCCTGGTAGATGACGACGCTCGCCTGCTCGACGCCTTGCGGCGGGGCCTGTCTTTGAGCGGGTTCGATATAACGACCGCGAAGGAGGCGGGCCAGGCGCTGACCTGTGTCGAAAGCGGCTGGCCCGATGTGATGGTGCTCGACATCATGATGCCCGGTCTGGACGGGCTGAGCCTGTGCCGGCTCGTGAGGGAACGTTCCGATGTGAGGATCCTGATGCTGACCGCGCTCGATAGCGTCCCTGACCGCGTGGCCGGGCTACAGATGGGCGCCGACGATTACTTGGTCAAGCCGTGCGCGCTGGACGAACTGATCGCGCGGATCCAGGCTCTGCTTAGACGATCGACCACGCCGGCGCCGGCGGAGGGCCGTCTAGCTTTCGGCGATGTGGCGCTCGATACGGCGACCTGGACCGTGTACCGGAGCGGTGAGCCGTTGCCGACGACGGCGAAGGAGTTCCGGCTCCTGAAGGTGTTCCTCGAGACCCCCGGGCGCGTATTGACACGCGAGGACATACTGAACGCGGTGTGGGGCGACGACGCCAGGGTGGAGTCGAATGTGATCGATGCACACATCGCGAACCTGCGGCTGAAGCTCGAGAGCGGGAACAAACCGCGCCTGATCCACACTGTGAGGGGAGTCGGCTACGTCCTGAAGGAGCCCTAGTTTGACTCTGCGCCTACGCCTCACGCTCCTGTATATCGCGCTTCTGGCGGCCGCACTGGCGGCGACGGGCATCACCGGCTACCTGATCGCGTCGCACCGGATTTACGCAAGCCTGGATAGCAGCCTGACGTTACGCGCGCAGGCTGTGGCGGGAGCGCTCGAGCCGCTTGGGGCCGACCTGAGCCAGGTGGACATCGAAAAAAACAGGAACGAACTTGATGACCTCTCTTCGCCGGACCTCCTGTTCCAGGTGCGAGACACCGACGGCTCCGTGCTCTATTCGTCCGCTCAGCCACCGAGCGGGAGCCTTCCGCCGCCGGATGATACGCGGGCGTTGGTGGGGGGATTCTCGACGAAGGACGTGCGGGGCCAAGAGACTCGTATCCTGTACCAGCCGCTGCTGATAGATGGTTCACGTCAGGCGACAATCGAGGTGGGTGAGTCTCTGAGCGGTGCAGAAGGGGCGGTCAGTGAGATCCGCGATGTCATCGTTGTCGGGAGCTTAGCAGCGCTCCTAGCGACGGCAGTGTTGGGATACACGCTTTCGGGAAGGGCCCTCCAGCCGGTGCGGAACGTCTCGCAAGTGGCGAGAGACATCGAGGAGACGGCCGACTTCACGCGCAGGCTCGACCAAAGCGCGGGCGAGGGCGAGGTGCGCGAGCTGGTCACCGCGTTCAATGCGATGATCGAGCGGGTGGAGCAGACGCTGGCGCACCAGAAGTCTTTCCTCGCCGATTCTTCTCACGAGCTGCGCCGGCCACTGTCAGTCCTGCAGACGAACGTCGATATCTTGAGCCGGCCGAATCTCTCGCAGGCCGAGCGAGAACGCTGCGTCGAAGAGGTGCGGGCGGAGGCGCAGGTGATGCGGAAGCTGATCGCGGACCTCTTGATGCTGGCGCGGGAAGAATCGCAATCGATCCAGCGCGTGCGGGTGGACTTTAGCGCGGTCTGTGAGCGGGCCCTAGCGCGTGTTAAGCAGGATGCACACGAGCTGACGGAGGAGATAGAGTCGGGGGTTGTGGTGCTCGGCGATGGGGAGAGACTGGACCAGATGGTGGGCAACCTGCTCGATAATGCCGTCCAGTACACACCGCGGGAAGGAAGGGTGGTGCTGGGGCTTCACCGGTCTAACGGCCGCGCACAGCTCGAGGTGAAAGACACCGGTCCGGGGATCAAGGCGGATGAGATAGCGCATGTGTTCGAGCGCTTCTACCGGGGAGAGTCCGCTCGGGCGAACCGGCCGGCGGGCACTGGGCTGGGACTGGCCATCGTCAGGTATGTCGCGGAGGCCCACGGCGGTACCGTGTCCGTAGTGAGCGAACCGCGCGATGGAACGAAGTTCGTCGTAGAGCTTCCGATTGTCGGCGATGGCGCGGCGCGGCGGCCGTAGTATTCTTCATCAAAAATTCATCGAGTATTGAGACGGGCTTAATGTCACAAACAGGCCGGGCTGCCAGCATTGCTTTGTGGCCCACCCCTTCGGGTCGCAAAGAGTTCGGGAGTGTTGTGGGATGTCCGGTCATCGGAACGAAGGACGAGAGGCTGCAAGCTCCCGGACGCATTGTCTCCGGTCAAGCCCGCTCCGGATGCAGAGCCAGCAACCGGAGCGGGCGGACCCTCGCCTTATGTGAATGCCCTAACCACTCTCGATCGGCGAGCACGGACGCCTGCCCCGCGTTCGTGCTCGCCCGGCGGCATGGTGACGCTTGAGCCCCAGTAAATGAGCGCCGCTTTCCTTTGATGGCCGTCAGCACCTCGAATATTGTCAGGGACTACAGCCGTCCCCCGTTCCTGGGAAAAGCACAAAGGAGCGTAGTTCATGCCTTCTTTCGGCCGATTCCGGTGCGCTATGGCCATCGGCGCTGTTCTGGCCGTCAGCGGGGGGCACTGGCCGCGTGTGGAAGCCACGACCATACTTCTACGACGACAACCTCGGCGGCCTCACGGTCCGGGGGGAGTTCGTCGACGGCGGCCGGGCCAGAGATCAAGATGGTGCCTTCCACGAAGTTTGAGAACACCGACATCACCGTGGATGCCGGGAAGACGGTAACGATCACCGTGAACAATACGGACACGGGCGTCCGGCACAACTTTGCCCTGTACAAAACTAAAGAAGATGCAGATGCGAACAATGACGAGCTGGCGAAAACGGACATCTGCACGGCGCCGTGCGTGCAGACCGCGGATGTGAACCTGACAGCCGGCAAGTACTTCTTTCATTGTGACGTGCATCCGAGCCAGATGGCGGGTACGCTTACGGCGAAATAGTTGCCGGCTCCAGAGAGAAGCACGGGCGCAGGGCGAAGCACTTTCAGGACGTACCCCTCGGCCGTTACCCAAGTCTGGGAAGAGGCAGGGGACGATGGCCCGCTCGACGGGCGCTTCGCCCCTACGAACCTAGGACCGAGTGGGCCGCGCCCTCGATCGCGGTAGATTTAGCGCTTGGTGTACTGAGGGGCCTTGCGGGCTCGTTTAAGGCCGGGCTTCTTGCGCTCTTTGATGCGGGGATCGCGGGTGAGCAGGCCGGCTTTGCGCAGGGCGGGGCGCAGCTTCTCCTCGTAAGAGAGGAGCGCGCGGGCGATGCCGTGCGCGATCGCGTCGGCCCAGGCGCTAACGCCACCGCCGGCCACCTTGGCGTAGACGTCGAAGTTGCCCATCAGTTCAGCCGCCTCGAACGGCAGGCGCAGCCTGTTCTGATGAAGGGGCCGCGTGAAGATCTCGAGGTACGGCCGCTCGTTGATGAGGTAGTTGCCGGAGCCGGGGTAGAGGCGGACGCGGGCTATGGTCGTCTTACGCCGGCCGGTGCCGTAGTAGTACTGGCCACCGGGCAGCGTGATTGCGGTCTGCTCTTGTGTCATGCCTTGGTTCCTCCGGAACTGCGGGGCTCGCGGGCGGTAGCGGCCTTCGCTGCGCCAGTTTGGGGGCGGGCGCGTCGCCTCGTGGTGGCGGCGGGCGGAGCCGCGGCCTCAGCTGTCGGTTGTGGCCGCTGACGCGGCTTGGGACGGGGAGACAGCGGCTGCGGACGACCATTGACCTGGGCTTCATGCGGATGGTCAGGCCCGGCGTAGACCTTAAGATGGCGCAAGAGATGGCGCGCCAAGCGGTTGCGGGGGAGCATCCCCCGGACGGACAGCTCGATGACGCGCCGGGGCTGGCGCTCAAGCATATCGCCCAGGACCGTCTCTTTGAGGCCGCCCATGTAGCCGGTGTGGCGATAGTAGATCTTGTCGTCGAGCTTTTTGCCGGTGACGCGGACCTTTCGGGCGTTGACGACGATGACGAAGTCGCCCATATCGAGGTGCGGGGAGTAAGTGGGCTTGTGCTTACCCATGAGCAGGGTCGCGACACGCGTGGAGAGGCGACCGAGGGTCTGGCCGGTGGCGTCGATGACGTGCCACGACTTTTGGATTTCTTTGGCGCTGAGGCTATAGGTTTTCGTGTTGTTCATTTGGTTGGTTCCGTAACACTCCTGACGTTGGCCAGCGGACCGCTTTAGTTCGCCGGCTTGCGGGCACCAGTCGTATAGTCTAACGGTAACGGGGCCGGAGGGAACAGCCCCTCAGGCCAAGGGGTCGCTCTCGTAGCGGACTTGCATGAGGCAGAGGCCATTTGCGGGAGCGACGAAGCTGGCCGCGCCAGGCTGCGGATCTTCGAGGAGAGAAGCGAACTGAGCGTATGTGCGCTTACCCGAGCCGATCTCGACGAGCGCGCCGACGATGCGGCGCACCATCTGGGTGAGGAAGGCGTTCGCCTCGATGTCGAAGAGCGCGAGTTCGCCCTTTTCGCGCAGGTCCGCGCGCGTCACGTAGCGTTCAGTCGGGCGACGGCGGGCTTCGGATGGCTGTGCGAAGGAGGCGAAATCATGGCTGCCGACTAGCAGGCGAGCCGCCTCGGTCATAGGATCGAGATCGACTGTCGCGGGTGCGTGCCACGCGAAGTCGCGCAGGAGGCCAGGGCGCTGACGCCCGAGATGGAGGGTGTAGCGATAGAGGCGCCTGAGGGCGTGGCGGCGAGGGTCGAACTGAGATGGGACGTCTGCGACCGCGCGAACGCTGATGTCAAGCGGGAGGAGCGCGTTCGTACCGCGCGCGAACGTATCGAGAGGGAGGCGACTGCTGGTGTTGAAGGCGGCGACCTGCCCCTTCGCATGTACTCCGGCATCGGTGCGGCCGGCCAGCGCGACCCTGATGGACTCGCCGGTCAGGTTGCGGAGGGCCTGTTCGAGCGCGCCCTGCACCGTCGGCGCGTTGGCCTGCAGTTGGGAGCCGGCGTAGGCGGTGCCTTGATATTCGAGGAGGAGGGCAAGGCGGCGGGCTAATAGCGGCTCAGCGAGTCGTTCCGAAGAATCAGCGGCTTCCCTTCTCAGATCAGCTTGGCGATGCATCGTACTTCTCCGTTGGCGTTCGGCTGCTCGTCCCTAGGGCGGCTCCTAAAGTCGCCGCCAAGGGGTGTGGGGGACACCCACACCCCCGGCATGCGGCGCTATTAAATTACGGCCAGCAGGCGGGAGGGCATCCAAGGCCGATCCTTCGTCCACGCTCAGCCATCATGAAGGGCGCTGCGGCTTAAAGTTCCAAGATACGCCCGGCGTGGGAAGACATCCCTAGCCTAAGCGAAAGGCTCTCGTTCGCCGCGGCTCCAGTTCCGGTAGCTCCGGGTCGTTGACCCTTCGCCGTGAGGGGCTAGCCCTCGACGATGAGCTCGAGCTGGGCCATGCGGGCGCCATCGCCCTGGCGGGGGCCGAGCTTGATCATGCGGCTGTAGCCGCCGGGGCGGGCGGCGTAGCGGGGGCCGAGTTCGCCGAAGACCTTCTCGACGACCTTTTTGTCGTAGACGAAGCCCATCGCGCGGCGGCGGGCCGGCAGATCGCCGCGCTTGCCGAGCGTGATGACCCGCTCGGCCAGGCCGCGGACCTCTCTCGCTTTAGCCTCAGTGGTGATGATCTTCTCGTAGCGCAGCAGGTCAGTGACAAGGTTGCGAAAGAGCGCAAGACGGTGGTCAGTGGCGCGGCCCAGCTTGCGGCCGTCGACGCGGTGGGCCACCGGCTACTCCCGACTCTCGCCCTCGCCGGACTCACCGGTAAGCTCAAGCAGCTTGCGCTTCCAGTCCTCGATGTCCTCTTCCGATTCTCCTGAGGCCTCGGGAGACGGCTTTGCTTTGGCCTTCGGCGCTTTCTTGCGACCGACGGGCTCCGGTTCTATCGAAGGAGGTGCGGTGGGCGCCTCAAGTTCCGGCTCGGGCGTCGCTTCCAGGGGCGGCGGGGGCATGATCGGCGTCTCTTCGTCGCTGAGCGGTGGCGCTTCAACCAACTCTTCGCCGCGGTCGATGGGAAGGAGGCCGAGCTCGTCGAGCTTCTCGCGCAGCTCGTCGTAAGACTTACGGCCGAAATTGCGGAGAGCCAGCAGCTCTTCTTCGCTCTTTTCGAGCACTTGAGCGATGGTAATGAGACCGCTGCGGCGAAGACAGTTGTAGGCCCGCATCGAGAGGTTGAGGTCCTCGATCGGCATGGCGTACTTGTCAGGCGGAAGCTGAATGCCGGCGCCGAGACCGCGCTCGACGATGGGGAGGGCGGGGCGGCCCATGTGCGAGAAGAGACGGAACTGATCGATAACCACGTCAGCGCTGCGGCTGACGGCCTCGACGGCGCTCACCGTGCCGTCGGTCCACACTTCGAGGGTGAGCTTGTCGTAGTTCGTCGCCTGACCAACGCGCGTGTTGGTGACCTTGTAATTGACCTTGCGAACAGGCGAGAAGATGGAGTCGACGGGGATAACGCCGATTGTGGCGCCGTCCACCTGGCCAGCGGGCGCGTACCCACGGCCCGGCTCGACGTTGAACTCGACGTAGAGCCTTCCGTCGGGGGAGTCTACGGTGGCGAGGTACAGGTCCTCGTTCACGATCTCGTAGTGTTCGGGTACCTGAAGGTCAGCGGCGGTGATCGGCCCCTCGCGGCCGCTGATATCGAGAATGAGGGTGCCGGGCCGGTCCGAGAGAGCGCGCAGCCGCAGCTCCTTGACGTTGAGCAGGAACTCGATTGTGTCCTCTCTGACGTTCGGGATCGTCGAGAACTCGTGGAGGACGCCGTCGATTCGCACCGAAGTCACAGCAGCACCCTGAAGGGAGCTTAAGAGGATCCGGCGGAGAGCGTTTCCGAGGGTGATACCGAAGCCGGGCGGCAGCGGTGCCGCGACGACGCGCGCGTAGTCGCCGATCGCACTCGTCTCTTCGACGTCGATGCTGGGATCTTCACTTGGCTGTTGGAGTTGTGGGGGCGCAAGGGGCGTGGACGCCGGGGAACCGGGCCTCCTATAGAGCTGGGATTCTAGCATAACCTTCCTTTAGCGCGAGTAGTACTCGACTATCGTCGCTACGTTGAACTTAGGGCCGATTTCTGCGACTTCCGGCAGGGCAAGGACGCGGCCGGTGAGGTTTCCGGCGTCCAGGCTGAGCCAGGAGGGAATGCTCTTACTTGCAATCTGCTCGCTCACTATCTTGAAGTACTCGCTCTTCTTGCCGCGGCCGGTGAGGCTGATCACGTCGTTGGGCTTGAGGACGTGCGACGGGATGGAGGACTTTCGGCCGTTGACGGCGATATGTCCGTGGAGGACGAGTTGGCGCGCCTGCTGGCGCGAGTCGGCGAAGCCGAGGCGATATGCTACGTTGTCGAGACGCAACTCAAGCGTGCGCAAGAGCGTTTCGCCCGTCACACCATGCCGCTTGGCCGCGATTTCGTAGTACTTGTTGAACTGCCGCTCGAGGATGCCGTAAATGGCGCGGGCGCGCTGCTTCTCACGCAACTGTAAGCCGCGGTCGGAGACCTTGCGGCGGCGCGTCGAGCGCTGGCCGGGAGGATACGGCCGCTTTTCGAACGGGCATTTGGGCGTGAAGCATTTCTCGCCCTTGAGGTACAACTTGTCCCCGAGGCGGCGACATAGACGGCAAACAGGACCGGTATAGCGGGCCATAAACTCTCCTACACGCGACGGCGTTTGGGCGGGCGGCAACCGTTGTGGGGCATGGGCGTGACATCGCGGATGTTGGTGACCTGGAGCCCGGCGGACTGCAAGGAGCGGATCGCCGCCTCGCGACCGCTGCCGGGGCCCTTGATGCGCACCTCCACCTGCCTCAGGCCGTGCTCCATCGCCCTGCGAGCGGCACCCTCGGCGGCGAGGCCGGCGGCGTACGGGGTGCTCTTGCGAGAACCCTTGAAACCGGCCGTGCCCGCAGACGCCCAGGATAGGACGGCGCCGTTGGGGTCTGTTAGTGTGATCGTCGTATTGTTGAAGGTGGAGGCGATGTAGGCGCGCCCAACGGGTACGTTCTTCTTCTCCCTCCTTCTTGTACGTGTCTTCCGTTCTGCCACAGGCGTTATTTCCTCACTTTTTAGCGATTGCACGGCGGCGGCCAGCGACGGTTCGGCGCGGGCCCCGCTTCGTCCGGGCATTAGTCCTCGTGCGCTGGCCGCGCGCGGGCAGACCGCGACGGTGACGTATACCGCGGTAGCTTCCGATCTCGATCAGCCGTTGGATGTCCTGCCGGACCTGCTTACGCAGCTCGCCTTCGACGGTGTGGTTTTTGTCGATATACTCGCGGATGCGGGCGACTTCGTCGTCTGTCAGGTCGCGAACCTTGGTCTCGATGGGGACGTTAGCCGCCGAGCAGATCTTCTGAGCGGTGGGGCGGCCGATGCCAAAGATATAGCTCAGGGAGACTTCGGCCCTCTTCTCACGCGGTATGTCAACGCCTGCGATACGCGCCAAGGGCTACCCCTGCCTCTGCTTGTGGCGTGGGTTGGAGCAGATGATACGTACGACGCCGTGGCGGCGCACGACCTTGCATTTTTCGCAGCGTTTTCGGACTGAAGCCTGGACTTTCATTGCCTACCTGAAACGATAAGTAATCCTGCCCCGGGTCAGGTCATAGGGGGACAGTTCCACCAGTACCTTGTCTCCGGGGAGGATCCTGATAAAGTGCATCCGGATTTTGCCGGAAGCATGGGCCAGAACTCTGTGCCCATTTGCCAATTCTACACGAAACATCGCGTTTGGCAAATTTTCTTTTACCGTGCCTTCAACCTCAATCGACTCTTTTTTCGCCATTCAGCGGGTAGTTTCCATCACCTCCCGGATTCGGCCATCCAAAAGGAATATTCTACTGAATAGAGAGAGTTGGGGCAATGGGTAGCAGAAAGGCGGAGCGCAGCTCCGCCACCCTACGGCAACGTCAGGACTTCGGCTTCGCTGTCTGTGATAGCGAGGGTGTGCTCGAAGTGGGCGGAGAGACTGCCGTCGAGGGTGCGGACGGTCCAATTGTCGGCGTCGCGTTTGGTGCGCCAGTCGCCGACGTTGACCATGGGCTCGATCGCGATGACCATGCCGGGCCGCAGGACGGGGCCGGAGTGGGGCGTGCCGTAGTTCGGGATCTGCGGGTCCTCGTGCATGTTGCGGCCGACGCCGTGCCCGACGTACTCGCGGACGACGGAGAAGCCCTCGCCTTCGACCCAGGCCTGGATGGCGGCGCCGATCTCGCCGATGCTGGCGGCGCCGCGCGAGGCCGAAATGCCCCGCCAGAGGGCCTCGCGGGTTACCTCGATGAGCTTCTGGGCTTGCGGCGTCAGAGTTCCGGCACCGAGGGTGACGGCCATGTCGGCGACGAATCCTTTGTGGGTGCAGCCGATGTCGATGCTCACGACATCGCCGTCCGCTATCTCGCGGTCGCCGGGAATGCCGTGGACGATCTCGTCGTTCACGGAGACGCAGATTGTGGCCGGGTAGGGCGGCTGCCCGTACTTGAGGAAGGTGGGGATGACGCCGCGCTTTTTGAACTCGCGGCGGGCGATCTCGTCGAGCTCTTTCTCGATTACGCCGGGCCGCACGTGGCTTACGACGATATCCAGAGTCTCGGCCAGGATGCGGCCGGCCTCCCGCATCAGGCGGATTTCATCTCGCGATTTAACGATGATCGGCACTAGCGCTCCCGTTCCAGGCAGGCGCGGACGGCGCGCGTGACCTCTTCGACAAGGCCCTCGCCGGACGCCTCGCAGAGCTTTCCCTGCGCGCGATAGTAGCCGAGCAGCGGTTCGAGGTTCTTCAGGTTCACTTCGAGGCGGGTGCGGACGGCCTCGGGCCTGTCGTCCTTGCGCTGCTCCAGCCGGGAGCCGCAGTTATCACAGACGCCGGGTATTTTGGGCGGCAGGCTGATCTCGTTATAGACGGCGCCGCAGTTCGGGCAGCTCCAGCGCCCGGAAAGGCGGCGGACGAGCTCGTCAGTGTCAACGGAGATGTAGATCGCGCGGTCGAGGCGCTTGCCTTGTGCGGCCAGCGCCTCATCGAGAGCGCGCGCCTGCTCGACGTTGCGGGGAAAGCCGTCCAGCATACAGCCGCCGGCGCAATCGGGCTGCGAGATGCCGTCGAGCAGCATGCCGATAGTGATCTCGTCCGGGACGAGGCGCCCACTTTCGACAAACGGCTGCGCCTTCTTCCCGAGGTCTGTGCTCTGGCGGATGTTCTCGCGAAAGAGCTCGCCTGTGGTGACGTGAGGGAGGCCGGTCTCGTCTTTGAGGATAGCCGCCTGGGTGCCTTTGCCGGCGCCCGGGAGGCCGAGGAGGACTACGTACAAACGTGCCGCCCCCCGGTGTCCCTCGAAACGTTATGTTCCTCCTTCTGATCAAGGAATGTTTTTCGGCCCACCCGCCCGCCCGGCAGTATAAACTGGTGGACACCCCCAAACCCCCGGCCCTTCATGTCCTCCCACATTCCCCATTGCCGAGTGACAACAGGCTCTCCGGTGGCCCAGTCGCCGGTCCCAGTAGTAGGCACGTCCGCTGAGCTGCGATCCTTTCCTGACTGGAGATCGCGGGAAGTAAGCACGGTCGCCTGGGGAAGGTCACGGAGGCGCGGCTAGCGGATGAAGCCTTCGTACTGGCGCATGAGAAGCTGGGCTTCGATCTGGCGCAGGGTATCGAGGATCACACCGACGACGATAATGAGACCGCTCGTCGTTATACCGAGCGCGGTCTGCCGGCCACTCGTCGTGCCCGCGCCCACGAGGTGAGACGTGATAAAGGGGGCGATCGCTACGATGCCCAGAAAGAAGGCGCCGCCCCAGGTGATGCGCAGCAGGACTCGGTTGATGTAGTCCTCAGTCGGACGCCCGGGACGGATGCCGGGGATAAAGCCGCCCTGTCTCTGGAGGTTCTCCGCCAGGTTTTGTTGCTGGAAGACGACAAGCGTGTAGAAGAACGTGAAGACGACGACTGTGACGAAAACGAAGCCCCAGTACCAGACGTTGCCGGGGTTGAAGGAGTTCTTCAGGAAGTCTCCGATGTTGCTCAGCAGGCTGTTGTCGGAAGTTTGGAGCGCGCTGCCAACGAAGGCAGGCATGATCACGATGGAGAACGCGAAGATCAGGGGGATCATGCCGGTGCTGTTGACGCGCAGGGGGATATGAGTCTGGCCGGACTGGCGGTACATGCGGCCCGAACGGAAGACGCTGCGCGAGTACTGGACGGGGATGCGTCGCTGGGCCTCCTGGAAGGTGACGATGAAGGCGACGAGGCCGACGATCATGATCGTGAGGAAGAAGGTAGCGGTTACGCCCTCACCGGTGCCGGTGTACAACCGGCCGCCGATGAACTGCGGCAAACCGGAGATAATGCCGGCGAAGATGATAATCGAGATGCCGTTGCCAATCCCTTTCTCGCTGATTAGCTCGCCGATCCAGACGAGGAACATCGTGCCGGCGGTCATCGTGATGATCGCGGAGAGCGTGGGCAAGGCGTCCGGGCCAGAAAGAGAGGGCTGGGGAATGGCACCGGGTGCGATGCTCTGCACGATGATTAGCTGACCGTAGCCCTGCACGAACGCCATGGGCACGGTCATCCAATGCGTGTAAATGTTGAGCTGCTTGCGGCCCTGCTCGCCTTCCTTGGAAAGCGCCTGGAGGGCGGGAACGAGCGGGACCATGAGCTGCATGACGATGGACGAGGTGATGTAGGGGTAGACGCCCATCGCCACGACGCTCATATGTGACAGCGCACCACCGCTGAAGATATTCATGAAGCCGAGGACGGTGCTCTGCTTGAACGCCTCGTCGAGCTTCGATGGCTCTACACCGGGGACAGGGACGTTGGAGACGAAACGGAAGATGATGATAAGCGCGAAGGTGAAGAGCAGCTTCTCACGGATGTCCGGCTGGGCCATGGCGCTGATGGCTGCCTGAAGGAGCTGCGGCCTCTGTGTCTGCTGCTGTCTACCCGCCGCTGCCATCGCCTTCACCTTCGGCCGCGTCCTCGTCGGCTGCCTGTTCGCTAACGGCGGGCTCTTCGGCAGCTTCGACCGCGGTCTCGCTCTTGTCCTTCGTCGAGGCGGTACGATCGCGAGGTTTCTTCTTCCTGCGCTCGCCAAGCTCAACGGTGGTCCCGCCGGCTGCCTCGATTTTCTGTTTGGCCGTGGCAGAGAAGCTGTGGGCGTGCACCGTGAGCTTCTTGGTCAGGTCGCCGGAAGCGAGCACTTTAACGGGTTTCCGGAGGCTGCGCAGGAGTCGCCTTTCTTTCAAGAGCTCCGGAGTGACCTCAGCGCCGCTGTCGAAACGCTCGAGGACGTCAAGGTTGACGGCCTGGTACTCGACGCGGAAGGGGTTAGTGAAGCCGCGGCGGAAGGGAAGCTTCTTGAAGAGCCGGGTCTGGCCGCCCTCGAAGAAGCGGCGGGGCTTATTGCCTGCCCGCGCCTTCTGGCCCTTAAGGCCGCGGCCGGCAAAAGTGCCCTGGCCGGCGGCGTTGCCGCGACCGACGCGTTTGCGGGCATGCCTCGCCCCCGGCGGAGGCTTCAACTGGTGGGCTTGCATTAGTCCTGGGGAATCTCTGCCACCTCAACGAGGTGCCTAACCTTAGTGATCATACCACGCAGTGGCCGGCTATCCTCGCGCTCCACACTCTGGCCGAGACGCCTGAGTCCGAGCGCCTCGATCGTCTGCTTCTGATTGCTCTTGTAGCCGATCGCGCTCTTCTTCCAGGTGATACGCAGTCTAACCGCCAATAGACGCCTCCTCGGGGGCGGCGCGTCGGCGCTGGCGGATCTCGGTGGGCGAGCGCAGGCGTGACAGCGCAAGCATCGTGGCTTTGACCGTATTGGCCGGGTTGTTGGAGCCCAGGGACTTGGCGACGGCATCCTTAACGCCCGCCATCTCAAGCACCGCGCGCACGCCGCCGCCGGCGATAAGGCCGGTACCGGGCGGGGCGGGCTTCATGAGCACTCTCGCGGCGCCGAAGTGAACGAGGAGTGGGTGCGGGATGGTGGTGCCGTTCAGCGGGACGCTGATCATGTGCTTGCGGGCGATCGTGCCAGCCTTGCGGATCGCCTCCGGGACCTCGGTGGCCTTGCCCATCGCGGCCCCGACGCGGCCGGCGGTGTCGCCGACGACGACTATGGCGGTGAAGTGAAAACGCCGGCCGCCCTGCATGACCTTGGCGACTCGGTTGATGAAGACGACCTTTTCGGTCAGCTCGAGGTCAGCGGCGTCGACCCGGTCTCTCTTGGCGATGTACTTGCGTGGATTCGACATTTAACAGCGTCCTAGAATGTGAGTCCGGCTTTGCGGGCAGCCTCGGCGAGGGCTTTCACACGACCGTGGTACTTGAAGCCACCGCGGTCGGGGAGTTCAGAAGTGCCTGCTAGGCGTTCGCGAACGCGGAGATGGCGCCGCGCCCGGGCGGCGCGGGGGAGACGTGACTTCTTCATAAGAGGACCTCTCGAGCTGCCTCACCCCACCCCAATAAAGGAATGGTGGGGGACACCCCCACACCCCCGGCCTGTCGACGCCGAAGATTGTCCGAAGGGCTCTCGGCCTGAACGCGCACGAGACAACCTGCGAAAACGGCTGCCCTCTGGGGGCCCTCAGGGGCGCGTGCAGACACATATCGAGATGCTCTCGCGGCGCATATTGTGACCGAGGTGTCTGGCAAGTGAACGGCTTGGCCTGGGTGCTCTCGATAACGATTTCCGTCGACCAGGTTCATGACGTGCATCCTAGTGGGTTGCCTTGCCGGCCTTGCCGGCCTTGCGGCGAACATATTCGCCGGCGTAGCGAATGCCCTTTCCCTTATACGGCTCGGGCGGGCGAATCTTGCGGACGTCGGCGGCCGCCTGGCCGACGTGCTCGCGGTTGACTCCCTTGACCGTGATCCGGGAGGTACCTTCGACCTCGAACTCGATGCCGGGCGGTGGGGGCACGTTTACGGGATGCGAGAAGCCGATCGCGAGGACCAGTTCTCTGCCCTGCATCTGTGCGCGATAGCCGACCCCCTGGAGCTCCAGTTGTTTGCTGAAGCCGGCGGTAACGCCAGTGACCATGTTGGCGACGAGCGAGCGGGTTAGTCCGTGCATCGCACGGTGGCGGGGTTGCTCGCTCGGGCGAGAGACGACGATCTGGCCGTCTTTCTGCTCGATGCGCATTTCGGGATCGAGGTCGCGGCTGAGCTCGCCCTTAGGCCCCTTGACCGAAACGTGAGTGCCCTCGATTCGAACCTCAACTCCGGAAGGGATTGCGATTGGGTTCTTTCCTACTCTAGACATCGGTTTACCACACGTAGCAAAGGACTTCACCGCCGACCCCGCGGCGGCGGGCTTCCTTACCAGTCATAACGCCCTCCGGCGTCGAGAGGATGGCGACGCCGAGACCGCCGTAGACGCGCGGGATCTCGCGCTTGGCCGCATAGACGCGCAGGCCCGGCCGGCTCACGCGCTGGATGCCCATAATCACGGGCTCGCGCCCGGCGGTGTAGGCGTGATGGATGCGGACGGTCTTGTGGCTGCCCTCGCTGCGGACCTCGAAGTCACCGATGTAGCCCTCGCTCTTGAGGACCTTGGCGAGAGCAACCCTGGTCTTGGACGCGGGCATGTCCGTGTGATCGTGGCGGGCCACGAGCGAGTTCCTGATCCGCGAGAGCATGTCGGCGATGGGATCTGTGACCATGCGCTTACCAGCTAGACTTCTTCACGCCGGGAATGTGGCCTTCCAGGGCGAACTTGCGGAAGCAGATGCGGCAGAGGCCGAACTTGCGGATGTAGGCCCGCGGGCGTCCGCAAAGACGGCAGCGGTTGCGCAGGCGGACCGCGAACTTGGGGGTCTTGTTGAAGGTCTTCTCGTAGAGCGCTTTTCGGGCCATCTGATCCTCTGCCTAGCCTCGCCTGGCGAACGGCATGCCCAACAACTCGAGCAGCCGCTGCCCCTCTTCGTCTGACCTGGCGGTCGTGCAGATCGTTATTTGCATGCCGCGGATCTTGTCGATCTTGTCGTATTCGATTTCCGGGAAAATGACCTGCTCGCGAATGCCCAGGCTGTAGTTGCCGCGGCCGTCGAACGAGTTGGGCGATACGCCCTGGAAGTCGCGAATGCGTGGCAGCGCCGCGTTCAAGGTCCGGTCGAGGAATTCCCACATGTGGTCACCTCGAAGGGTGACCATTACGCCGATGGGCATGCCCTCGCGGAGCTTGAAGTTTGCGATCGACTTCTTCGCCCGGGTAATGACTGGATGCTGGCCGGTGATAGTGGCGATATCGGTCGAGGCGGCGTCGAGCGCCTTGGCGTTCTGAACAGCCTCGCCGGTGCCGATATTCAGCGTCACCTTCTCGACGCGCGGGGCCTGCATCGCGTTGGCATAGCCGAACTCCTTCACGAGAGCCGGTACGATCTCCTCTCGATAGCGTTCCTTCAAGCGCGGAGGCATACGTTAGTCCTGGTTCGCGTCACAGCGCTTGCAGAAGCGTACTTTACGGCCATCCGCCTGTTTCCGGAAGCCCACGCGGGCGGGCTTGCCACAGGAAGCGCAAACGAGCGCGACGTTGGCCCACGAGATGGGTGCTTCGCGCTCGACGATGCCGCCCGGCTTCTGGGGGCCGCGCGGCTTCATGTGCCGCTTGACCATGTTGATGCCGGTGACGATGAGGCGCGCAGGCCGCGGCTCGCCCAGCTTGCTGATCTTGCCCGTTCCGAGCAGGACCTTGCGCACCTGCCCGGTGCGGCCACGGTCCTTGCCCTTGGTGATGAACACGGTGTCGTCGCGCTTGACCTTTTGCACGTCTACACGACCTCCGGCGCCAGAGAGACGATCTTCATGAAGTTGCGCTCTCTCAGCTCGCGGGCGACGGGCCCGAAGATGCGCGTTCCACGCGGGTTAAAGGCGTCCGAAAGGACGACGGCAGCGTTCTCGTCGAAGCGGATGTAAGAGCCGTCTTTGCGACGGTAAGGCTGCGCGGCGCGTACGACGACCGCGCGCACGACTTCGCCCTTCTTGACGCCACCCATCGGGGTCGCCTGCTTGACGGAGGCGACGATGATGTCACCCACCGTGCCGTACCGGCGCCGGGAGCCGCCAATAACCTGAATACACATTAGTTGGCGGGCGCCGGAGTTATCGGCCACCTTGAGGCGGGAGTAGGACTGAATCAAGAGGGTTCCCCCTCGTCTGGTGCTTCGTCGGACTCTGCCGGGGCTTCGTCGGACTCTGCCGGCTCATCAGGAGCCTCTTCTTCCTCGACGGCCGCCGGTTCCTCCGCTGCGGCTTCGACTGTTTCGATTTCAGGCACCTCCTCCGCCACCTCGACCTCTTCGGGCACGACAGCTTCGGCGGCGGGGACAGCCTCTTCTGGCTCGGCCTTCGCGCCGTCAGACGGCGCTGCGGCTTCCTCGACTTCCGTCTCTTCGGGCTTGACTTCGCCCAAGAGGTCGAGGTCGATCGATTCGGGCGCGACTTCCGGGAGCTCGACACGTGTGAGGACTTCAAGCAGGCGCCAGCGCTTGCGCCGGGAAATCGGCGCGGCCTCGATGATGCGGACGCGGTCTCCCAGCGCAGCTTCCTCGCGCTCATCGTGGGCCATCAGGCGACGCACCCGGCGAACCGTCTTTTTGTACAAGCGGTGGCGGACGTTGGCCTGGACGGCGACGACGACCGTCTTCTGCATCTTGTCGCTGACGACGGTGCCATCGCGGACCTTGCCGCGCAGGCCGCTCTGCTTGGCCGTCATCTGCGCGCTGCCTCACCGCCGGCCGCTCGGGCCAGCTGTCGCTGTCGTTCGATCGTCTTGAGGCGAGCGATGTGGCGTTTCATTTTCGGCAGCTCCTGGTAGTTCGTGAGCTGGCGGGTCTCGCTCTGGAGACGCATGGAAAAGACACGGCGATGGGCCTCTTCGAGCTCCTTGCCCAGATCGGCGTCGGAGAGCTTGCGGATGTCGTCAAGTTTTGTCTTCAGCTTCTTCGCCATCGTTACATCTCCGAGCGTGCGAGGAAGCGCGTGGGGATGGGGAGCTTGTGGGCGGCGAGGCGCATGGCTTCACGAGCGGTGTCTTCCCCGACACCGGCGATCTCGTAGATCACGCGGCCGGGCCGAATGACGGCTACCCAAGCCTCGACCGGGCCCTTGCCGCTACCCTGACGAACTTCGAGTGGCTTCTTGGTGATCGGCTTGTCCGGGAAGACGCGGATCCAGAGTTTGCCGCCGCGGCGGACGTAGCGGGTGATGGCGCGGCGGCCGGCCTCGAGCTGGCGGGCGGTGAGCCAACAGGGCCCGAGCGCCTGGAGGCCGTACTCGCCGAAGGTAACGTGATTGCCGGCTGTCGCTATGCCTCGCCGGCGGCCGCGATGGGCTTTGCGGAACTTCGTCCGCTTAGGTTGTAGCATCGCCGCCCTCTTGCTGAGCCGGCTCGGCCGGGGTTTCCTGAGATCCCGCTTCCTGTCGATCAACCGCGGCCGCTGCTGCTGGGGCCGGCGGCGTTTCGGCAGCCGGCTCGGCAGCTGCGCGCGCCTTTTCGAGCGCGCTAACCGGAGGCGCCGTCCGCTCTGTGATTTTGTCGCCTTTGTAGATCCAGACCTTGACGCCGATGCGGCCCAGGGTGGTGCGGGCCTCTGCGGTGCCGTAGTCGACGTCTGCTTTCAGCGTGTGCAAGGGCACCCGGCCCTGGCGCTCCTGGTCTTTGCGGGACATGTCTGAGCCGCCGAGGCGTCCCGAAATGCGGATGCGCACGCCCTGCGCGCCGCGCTGCATCGCCCTCATAGCTGCCTGCTTGATAGCGCGGCGGTGGGACACACGACGCTCGATCTGCTCGGCAACCGCCCGCGCGACGAGCGGCGCCTCGACTTCCGGGAGCCGTATTTCGTTGATGTTGACGCGAACGCGGCGTCCGCTCGCCTTTTCGAGTCGGCCGCGCAGTTCGTCTACACGCTGGCCGCCGCGGCCGATGACGATTCCGGGGCGCGCCGTGTGGATGCTGACGGTAACCTGATTGGCGTTCCGCTCGATCTCGACACGCGAGATGCCGGCGTCCGGCAGCATACGCTCGATGGCGCGGCGGATGCGGAGGTCCTCGTGCAATTGCTCAGTGTAGTTCTTGTCGGCATACCACTTACTGTTCCAGGTATAGATGTAGCCCAGGCGGAAGCCGTGGGGGTGAACTTTCTGGCCCATCAGGCACCTTCCTCCACGATGATCGTGATATTGCTGCGGCGGCGGATGATGATGTCGGCGCGCCCTCGGGCGCGGGGGGTCATGCGGCGCATCTTGACGCCGTCGCCAACGAAGGCACGGGTGATCTGAAGGTGCCGGGGGTCCATGTTGTAGTTGTTCTCGGCGTTGGCCGCGGCCGAGCGCACAGCCTTGGCGATCGTCCGGGCGTGCGGGCTCTGCATGAAGCGCAGGATCGCCATCGCCTCATCGACACGCTTGCCGCGCACCTCGTCGAGGATGAGGCGCACCTTCTTGGGGGCGACCTGAGCGCCGCGCGTGTACGACTTAACGGCCACCACTACTTTTTCCTCACCTGGCTGACCTGCGCCGAACGGCTGGTATGGCCGCGGAAGGTGCGGGTCAGCGCAAATTCGCCGAGCTTGTGCCCGACCATGTTCTCGGTGATGAAGACCGGGATGTGCCGGCGACCGTCGTGGATGGCAATCGTCAGGCCGACCATCTCGGGCAGGATGGTGGAGCGGCGCGACCAAGTGCGGATGACCGCCTTCTGGCCTGACTGCTGCACCTTCATCACCTTTGCAATAAGTTTGGCGTCGGCGAACGGGCCTTTCTTCGTCGAGCGGGACATTGTCTAGACCTGGTACCTGCGGCGGACGATGTATTTGTTGGTGTCCTTGCGGCGGCGGGTGCGGGCGCCCAGTGTGGGCTTCCCCCACGGACTGCGCGGCCCGGGCAGGCCGATCGGCGCGCGGCCTTCGCCGCCTCCGTGCGGGTGGTCGCGCGGGTTCATGACGGTTCCACGCACGCTCGGCCTGCGGCCCATCAAGCGCTTGCGCCCGGCCCGGCCGAGCTTGACCTGGCTGTGCTCGACGTTGCCGACCTGGCCGATGGTGGCCATGCAGTCGGCGTGGATGCGCCGGACTTCCCCAGAAGGCAGTCGCACGAGCGCGTAAGCGCCTTCGCGGGCGAGGAGTTGGGCGGAGCCGCCGGCGCCACGAACGAGCTGACCGCCCTTCCCTTTGTGCATCTCCAGGTTGTGGATCGTCGTGCCGGAAGGGATGTTGCGCATGGGGAGCGCGTTGCCGGGCTTAATTTCGGAGTTGGGGCCGGCTATAACGCTGTCGCCGACCTTAAGGCCGACCGGCCAGAGAATGTAGCGCTTGTCGCCGTCCGCGTAGTGGACGAGGGCGATGCGCGCGGTCCGGTTCGGGTCGTACTCGATCGACGCGACCTTGCCGGGAACGCCGGTCTTGTCGCGGCGGAAGTCGATGATGCGCAGGCGACGCTTGGCGCCGCCGCCGCGATGGCGGACCGTGATGCGGCCCTGGTTGTTGCGGCCGGCTTGGCGTCGCAGGGGGGCGACTAACGACTTCTCGGGCTTGGAGCGAGTGATCTCGTCGAAGCTGTGCCCGCTGGCGCCGCGGCGGCCGGGCGAGGTGGGCTTGTACTGCTTGATCGGCAACGCTATACGCCCTCGAATAGCTCGATCTTGTCGCCGGGGGCGAGCGAGACCACGGCCTTCTTCCAGTCCGGCCGGTGCTTGATGCGGTTGCCCCGCGCCCGGCGCGGCTTGCCCTTCATCACCATTACGTTGACGTCTATCACTTTGACACCAGGAAACCCTTTTTCGACTGCGTCCTTGATCTGCGTCTTGTTCGCCTCGCGGCGCACCTCGAACATGTACTTGTTTTCGCCGCCGAGGCGCGTCGCCTTCTCCGTAATCATCGGCCGGATCACGATATCGAGACTATGCAGTTCTCTACCCATGAGCCAGCCTCACGCTCCTTCGTGAACGAACTCAGGAACCACGACCCGCAAGAGCGCCGGACCGGCGCGGAGTGCGGGCGCTCCCACCTGCGGCGGACTATCGCACTTTAATAACGCCGTCCATCGCGCTTGGTATGCCCGTGCGCCGGACGCGCGTCAACGAGGCATCCCATGACGGGACGCCGATAACCTATAACAGTGTACAGGGATTCGCGGAAGGGTCAAGCGCGGCAATTATCACGCCGGGGAAACGACGTCGGAGCCGCAACAATAGCAGTATAGTGAGTGCGCGGGCAGTTTACTGCCATTCGAGGGCGTAATGGCCAGAAGTATCAGAACGGTAGTTTCCATTGCTGCGTTCGCCGTCGGATTGGGGCTGATTTGCCTTGTCCTCGCCTCCTGTGCCCACGAGGGGCGACGGTTTTATTCAAGCGAGCCCAGTATCGTGCCTACAGTTAACGTCACCTCCCAGGATGATCTCAACCGACTCGCGGGGTTCGGTGTAGTCACTCCAGCCTACCTTCCCGAAGGAACAAATTCACAACCGCAATACACTTACATCCCCGATCTTAAGGAGGCCGAACTCTACTTCCCCCGTATGCCTGGTAAGCCGATGGCCATGGACATCTACGAGTCTCTCGATCAGAGCCACACTCATTGCCCGCCCTGTCCGGAACTTGTTTCGACGTACGAGAAGAAGACCGTCCTGGGGCGGGAGGTACTTCTTTCCCGTTCACCGTCCGAAGAATTTCGAAGTCGAATCGTGGCTTACTTCTGGTTGAGGGACGTTTTCGTCACCTTGGTCATCCGCCATGAGAATGTTGCCATCGCGCTCCCCTCCCCGGCCGAGCTGGAAGTTGAAATTCTGCGAATTGCAGAGTCAATGATCGGCAGACCGACCTAGTCGGTGAGGCCTACTGACAGTGACGGTTACACGCCGGCGCGGATGTAGTCGTCGAGGCCCGGGAAGCTCTCGAGGCAGGCGCGGCGCTCGGCCTTGAGGCGCTCGACCCAGCAGCGGTAGTCGTCCAGCCGGCCGAGGGCCTCGA
>VBEJ01000058.1:0-13553 GCA_005882985.1 Chloroflexota bacterium | reverse complement strand
AGAGGGAAGAAGGGGTTGGTGCCGGGGACACGGAGGGCCTTGCCCGCCTCGTCCTTGCCGCCGGCGCTCGTGCCCTGCGTCTCGCCGAGCATGAAGTAGGCAGCGGCCTGCTGCTCGGTCAGCTTCGCGAGCGCCGGGACGACGCTGCGGGCGCGATTGAGAATGACGATTGCGTTGACGGGGGCGATCTTGTTGGCGTCCTCGTATCGCCCGAGCGCCTTGAGGGGGAAGACGGCGCGGCCGTTTTGCGTGAAGGACTCGTTGAAGAAGTCCGGGGTGCCGTCCTCGTTCAGGTAGACGTTCTCGAGGTAAGCGATGGGGCTGGTGACGGCTCGATAGATCTCGGGCTCGTACTCGGCGGAAAGCGAGAATGTCTTGGCGAAGCAGCCGTTCTCGGTGCCGTAGACCTTGGCGCCGGGCATGAGAGCGATGAAGTCGTCCTGGACGGCCTTGGAGTCACCCTGCCTTCGGAAGGTAGTCGTAGTCTTGCCGGTGCCGGAGAGACCGATAACGACGATAGTCTTCTCGCCTGCTGCCGTCGGGATGACCTTGCAGCCGGCATGCATGGGAAGGCCGCCCTTGTCGTAGACGATCTTGTTCCACATGCGCAGGCCGCCCTTCTTCGACTCGCCGAAGTAGTCGGAGTTGAGGACGCGCGTGACGCCGTTGTCGAGATCGACGGCGATGCAGCGGTCGTTCGGGTAGCCGGGGGCCGGCAGGTTGGGCGTGTCGATAACGGTGACCTGCGGCTCCCCGCCGGTTCGCTCGAAGTAGAGGAACTTCTGCATGCCGGCGACGTTGGCGTTTGCACGCTCGATGACCAGGCGGGCGGCCGTTTGCGCGTTGGGCATCTGGAGGGTGAGGCGGCGCAGCTGCTCCTGCGACGGGTTGTCGAGGACCTGTCGGGGTCGCGTCTGAGGCTCCGGTTCGCGCAGGACGACCATTCTTTCCTCCCTTGGGCTAGGGTCAAAAGTGCTTCTCATGATAATCGGAAAAGTAGACGATTAGTTGTCGAGAAGCGGCGAGAACCATTAATTCTGCGTAAGAAATTAGTTTGCAGATTATAGGGGCACGAAAAGCGGTAGCCTGAGTGCGTCAGGCCGAGACGGCGACGAGGCAAGGCGAACTTCCCCTCCTTCGGGCTCTCCGGTGCCGCAGTGGATGGCCGTGAGGCTAACTCTCGGCCGCTGGTTCTGTCAAGGCGAGAGGCGAGAGGCGGGGAAGTTGTCACCGGGCGCGCGGCTGCACGTATGTCAGTCTGTAAGCCGCGGACAGTCGCTGGAATCGCCGTCGGCTTGACACGTGTTGAGCAGCTTTAGCTCTTCGCATTTCTTGGGCGTGTAAACGTCCTCAGCTTGTCGTTTGACCTCTTCAGGCGGGGGCCACCCTCGTAGGCAACCCACTCAACAGCACCCTCGCAGACGTAGCCGTGGTCGATGATCTTTGATACGTCGTCGTTGCCCCAGCTGTTGGTGACTACGATCGCACCAAATGTGATCCCGAACCCGAGCAGGATCACCGTCGTCAGCGCAGTGAGTTTCAGCATGGTCCCCCCGGCATGGAACTCTCGTCCCTGGTTCTGTCAAGGCGAAGGGCGCGGAAGCGTTATCCACAATCTTGTATGAAACGATAGCCCGCTTGCTGCGTCTGTCATTGAGCGAACAATAACTTCTTCTAACGGACGTTATGTTAAACTGCCCGCCATGCCATGAGCCCTCTTTTCCGACTCTCCGAACCGCTTTCGAGCCGTCTCGCCGATCTGAGTCGACGCTGGCACTTGCCGCGAATGACGAGGACGAGGCTGCGATGGGCGTGTGCACTCGCGCTCCTCTCGGTGGTCCTGGTAATCGTGTTCAGCGGGCGGGACGGGGCTGCGCGGCCCGAACACCTGAGCGCTGAGGCGCTGAAGACGGCCGCACCCACTGCAAGACCTACGCCGGGGCCGACGCCCGCGCCGACGCCACCGCCGACACCAGCGCCAACGCCGCCTCCGACTCCCGAGCCGCCCCCACCTCCTCCCCCACCTGAGCCGGAGCCGGTCGTCGCGTCGGGGCCGGGGCCGCTGCCGGGAACCGGGCCGAACTTCTACGTCGACGACCTGAACGGCAGCGACGCGAACAGCGGGGCCAGCGAGGCGGCCGCCTGGCGCAGCCTCGACCGTGCAAGCGACTTCACGATCCCGCCCGGCGCGCGCTTGCTATTCCGGCGAGGCGGAGTCTGGGCCGGGAAGCTGAAGGTCGAGGAAAGCGGCGCGGCCGGCCTCCCTGTCGTGATCGGCTCTTACGGAAGCGGCCCGCCGCCGGTAATCCAGGGCGCCAACGAGTGCATCCTGCTGTCTGGTTCCGGCATCGTCGTGGCGCAGATGCAGATGCAGGACTGCTGGTCGGGGGTCAGGATCCCGGGCGGCGCGTCGTTCAACCGCGTGCAGGACAGCGTGCTTGCGGGCAACATCGCGGGCGTTCTGGTCAGCGATGGCGCCTCGGACAACGCGATCGTCGGAAACACGTTTCAGAACAACAACAAGATGTCCGTGAACACGCCGGGCGGATACGACGACTCGGGGGCCTTTGGAGTGCTGCTCAACGGCGACCGCAACGAGGTGGCGTACAACCACATTTCAGGCAGCGTGGCCTTCTCCTACGACTACGGGCAAGACGGCGCGGCGGTCGAGATCTATAAGGGCCAGGGGAACAGCGTGCACCACAACGTGTCGGTCGATAACCAGACGTTCACAGAGCTGGGCGACGCACGTACCGCGGAAAACACCTTCGCGTACAACCTCGTGCTCTCGTCTCTAGCCGATTCGACGTTCCTGGTGACAAGAGGCGGCGCGGACCGGCATGGGCCGGTCGCGAATACGCGGGTCTTCAACAATACGGTCGTGATGACGGGCCCCGGCAGCGAGGGATTTGTCTGCCACGGCGGCTGCAACGGCAGCGTCCTGACGATGCGGAACAACGTCATCCAGGCAGTGTTGAAGGCTGGGTACGCGGACGGCGCCTTCGATGAGGACTACAACATCTACGGCGGCGGCATAACGCAGTTCCCGCTCGGGCCGCACAGCGGGGCCGGCAACCCGCTGTTCATCAACCCTGGGGCAGGAGACTTTCATCTCGCCGCGGGCAGCCCGGCGGTCGACAGCGGTATCGACACGGGATACGGTGCAGACCTCGAAGGGCGCGGCGTGCCCCGCGATGGAAACGGAGATGGGGTCGCTATCCCCGACAGAGGCGCGTTCGAGAGCTAAGGCTGGGCCTTCGGATGCTTAGCCAACTCTGACTGGTTCGGGCGCCGGGGTCCTTTCACCCGGCTGCCCCCGATGGCGCACGATGGCGGCCACGCTTACAACAGCAACGACGGCGGACATCGCCATCACGGAACCCGCGGGCGGCGCTACCCCGGTGACGGTGCGCAGCAGATAGACTACATACGAGTCCGTGTAGGGCATTCTTTCGCCGGCGCGGTGACGTAGCGCCTGTTCCAGGGCGACAAGTGGGCATTGTCCAAGGAAAGCCCGGCCCGTGACCATGATGGCGATCGCCAGGTTGTGAAGGCGCCATAAGATGCGCTTTCCGTGGTAATAACCGATATAGGCGAGGACGGCCGATGGGAGTGCAAGGACGACAAACACACCGTGGAGAACAAACACCCAGTCCGCCAGCAATGCAAGCATCCAGTCCTCCTACCGAGTGAAGCTGGTCGATGGTTATCCATAAACTACCACGTGTGGCGGTTGACTGGGGATTTTCAAGAAATCAGACCGCTTGTCTTGACAGGGTGAGCAGCGGGTCTATAATCCAGACATCGCCTTGAGGGGGCAATGTGACCCTTATCGTAGGGTCCGAGAAGTGGTCGCCCGTGACCCGGCGCGCGTATCCGCGACTCGTTGCTTAAGACGCCGTAGTTCAACGCGTTCGCGCTTGGAGGTCGCGGATGATCACAGCGAGGTGCCATCGGCATTTCACTCGCTGTCGCAATGACCTGATAGCAGCGGGGTTCCGCCTGGACCGTCGACGCGCGCCCGGGCGGTTGTCCGTCGATCACATGATTTCTAGCCGATGCATAGCGTAGGTACGACTACGCCAGACGAAGGGGAAGCTGGAAATCGCAGGAGAGGAGACAATTCGAGATGGCAGTAGACGCCAGAACAAGTACCCGCAGGGACACCGACGTGACAGCGCCGGGACCGGTCGATAAGTCCATAATTGAGGTGCGCGACCTCGTAAAGATCTACTCGAGCGGGAACGTGCGGGTCGAAGCCCTCCGCGGCGTCTCCCTTGACGTTGCCCGCGGAGAGATGGTCGCAGTGATGGGGCCCTCTGGCTGCGGCAAGACCACACTGCTTAACTGCGTGAGCGGTCTGGACCGGGTGAACAGCGGCTCCGTGCATATTGACGGGGTTGATCTCGCTTCGATGAGCGACCGCGAGAAGACCTCGTACCGGGCGCACAAGATGGGCTTCATCTTCCAGACCTACAATTTGCTACCCGTGCTCTCAGCAATCGAGAACGTGGAGCTACCCCTGGTGGTCTCCGGCGTACGCGCGGGCCAGGCCCGCAAGCAGGCGCTGAGCGCGCTAGACCGAGTGGGCCTCGCAGACCGCGCCAATAACTGGCCTGCGCAACTGTCCGGCGGTCAGCGCCAGCGCGTGACAATCGCCCGGTCTCTGGTGAACGACCCCGCGATTGTCTGGGCCGACGAACCGACCGGAGCGCTGGACTCCAAGACGGCGGATGAAATCATGGGCATCATGCAAAAGCTCAACCGCGAGCAGGGCCACACCTTCGTAATCGTCACCCACGATGCGGGAGTGGGCAAGCGTTGCCATCGCATCGTCCGCATGAGCGACGGCGTGATTGTCGGCGAAGAGAAAAGCTGATGAGCGAGCTGTTCGGCCTATCCATGAACATCATCATGTACGTTTTGCTCGCGATTTTTGGCGTCTGTATTGCCACCGTCGGGTTCATCTTTCTAACGAACCGCGTCATGTTCAAGATGGGTCTGCGCAATATTCCGCGGCGCGGTCTGCAGACAGGTCTGATCATCCTCGGCCTGATGCTCGCAACTCTAATAATCACGGCGGCCTTCACCACGGGAGATACAGTCGACCATTCGATCAGCAGCAAGGCATACGACCACTGGCAACGCACAGACCTGAACGTAAATCTGCGAGGCGATGACAGCGAAGACGCGATCGGTCCGGACGTCTACGTTGATCAGAATGTCGCCTCTAAGCTGCAGCAGCAGTTCGCAAACGACCCGGACATTGAGGCATTCATGCCGTTCCTGTACGCCAGAGCGGCCGCGACGTCGTACGTTTCCAACCTATCAGAGGCCAGTCTGAACCTTGTCGGGGTCGATCCTGAGCGGTTGGGACGAGTTGGCGGCCTACGACTTGTGGACGGGGACCGCTTCGACCTTTCGTCACTCCAGCCTGCGCAAGTGCTTGTAAGCCAACGCGCAGCGAACGACTTAGACATCCATAATGGTGAGCTTCTGCAAATGTTTATCCGCGGCCATCAACGCGACGCTCTCGTCGCCGGGATAGTGAAGGACGAGCAGGCGAGCGGAGACCTTGGAAACTTTGATGATTCGACGCGAGCGGGCGGTCTGGTAATGACGCTGCCGACTGTGCAGGAGCTGACTCGCCACGAGAACGCCGTCAACTACATCAGCATTGCCCTGAAGGGAGATGTCCACAGTACGGTTGGCCCGCGCGCGGACTCCGCAGCCGTACGCGTCGGCGAATACATCAACAGCCCCGAGGGAAGATCGCTTCTCGGGCTCGGCGACCAGATCATCGGAGTCGAGAAGGTCAAAAACGAGGACGTAGCGGACGCGGAGGAGTTCGGGAACATCTTCACGACGTTCTTCCTGATTGTTGGAATGTTCTCGATTGCCGCCGGCATCATGCTCATCTTCATGATCTTCGTAATGCTTGCGGCGGAGCGGAAACCAGAGATGGGAATGGCGCGGGCGGTCGGGGCTCAGCGCAGCAACCTGGTCCAGTCATTTGTCTCGGAGGGGATGTCGTACAACCTCATCGCCGGAGCCGTGGGCGCTGCCCTCGGAGTAGGAGCCGCACTCCTTCTAATCGTCGGCTTTCTGCGGCTGAGTCTCGGTGACGAGTTTAATTTCATCACTGCACACGTTAGCATCCGCTCGGTCGTCATCAGTTACTGCCTGGGCATCGTACTGACATTCATCACCGTGGTGATCGCGTCGATGATGGTCAGCTCGGTCAATATTGTGGCGGCAATCCGAGGCACGCCGGAGGACGAAACGCCGGAAGAGAGGAAGAAGGTCTCGTGGCAGGCGTTGCTCATCGGCGTACCGTTGTTCATTGTCCCGCCTCTCGGCCTCTGGCTTATCTTGCGCAAGGGCCTCGGGATAGCGTGGGCCTGGATTCTCTGTCCCGCGGGAATCATCTTTGGGCTGTTCTGTATAATGCTGGCAAACAGCGGCGGCTCGGAATTCCTCTTCTCATTCGGGTTCTCGCTTATTCCGTTGTGCGTGGCCGGTCTCGCCGCCCACTACCGTGCGCCCTCCCGTGTTACCTGGACGGCGGTGGGTGTCTTCCTCGCGGCTTACTGGCTGTCGCCCTGGAGCATAGGCGAAAAGTTACTCGGCCGCGAACTGAACGGCGACATCGAGATGTTCGTGATTTCAGGAATCATGGTTGTCGTCTCATTTACTCTAATCATCGTGTATAACGCCCGGCTCCTTTCACTGCTCTTCCAGAGCGAAGACAGCGGCAGGTACCGGGTTGCGGCAGCGGCGGCATTTCTGACGCTGATTGCAGTCGTGGCCGGTGTAGTCATCGGCGATCGCGGCGATGGCCTGGGGCAGCTCTTCTACCTGCTCGCCGGCCTCCTCGCGATCGCTTCCGCGTTTGCTTTCGTGGCGGTGCGGTTCCCGAGGTTCGCGCCTGCCCTGAAGATGGGGGTCGCCTATCCCCTCTCCAATCGCTTTCGGACGGGAATGACGATTGCAATGTTCTCGCTGATCATCTTCTCGCTTACTACGTTCAGCGCCGTGAACGCCAACTTCGCGGCCCTCACCAGCGGCAGCGACAGCGACGGCGGCTGGGATGTCGTGGTCACCGGGAACGAGGGCACAGACGCTTCCCGCTTAAAGGCGGACCTGGCGGAGAGGCGTTCCTCAGCGGCCGATGTCGTCGCGGAGAGCGGAGCCGTTACGACATTCCGCGGACAGCAGGAAGTGCGCGAAATCGGCGGGAAGGACTGGGCCGTCTACCCGGTGATTGCGGCCAGCGAGGCCTTCCTTTCGCCGGGAACAGTGCTCGACTCGCGCGGCAAGGGCTACGCGAACGATGAAGCGGTGCTCGAGGCAGTGCGCACAGACCCGAAGCTGGCCCTCATTGATGCGACAGCGATCGACGGCTTCAACGACTACGACTACAGCGTAAGCGTCAAAGTCGACAACGAGCAGTTCGACCCCTTCACGGTCGACGTCCGGGACGCTGCGGCGGACAAGCAGAACACCGTAACGGTGATCGGAGTTTGGTCGAACCGCGCACCGTCCAAGTTCGTTAGCGGAATCTACGTCAACCAGCAGTCATACAGAGAGGTCTTCGGCGCCGCGGCTTTCACGCGTACATTCGTCCGCTTGGCGGGCGGTGTCGAATCGGTGGATGGCGCGCGCGATATCGAGAGCGCGCTGGGCACGCGCGGTATTCAGGCGGACTCGCTTCGCAAGCTAATCGATGACGCCAGCGCTCAGGACCGAGCCTTCACCCGCATGTTTCAGGCGTTCATGGCCCTCGGCCTGTTCGTGGGCATCGCGGCGCTAGGGGTGGTCGCTTTCCGGTCCGTCGTCGAGCGGCGGCAGCAGATAGGAATGCTTCGTGCGATCGGCTACCAGACGGAGAGCGTGACGCTGACGTTCATGCTCGAGTCGACGTTTGTCGCGCTGATGGGGATCCTCTCGGGTGTCGTCGGCGGTGTCATCGTGTCCCGGAACCTGTTCACGACGGGGCAGTTTAGTGGTGAAGGAGTGGACTTCACGATGCCGTGGGGCGAGGTCCTGGTGTTCGTCGCGCTGGCCTTCGTCGTCTCGCTGTTCATGACCTGGTGGCCCAGCCGCAGCGCCGCCCAGGTCCCGGTCGCCGAGGCCCTGCGCTACGAATAGCTGCTCAATCGGATAATCGTGGCGTTTAGCCGCCTGTCGCGCTGATTAGCGCGGCGGGGCGGCTTTACTGTCCTCGCCGGCCAAAATGCGGCCGAGCCCGATGATCATCGCCAGCATGGCGAGATAGATCAGGCCGAGACCGCACAGGATCGCCACATCCTCCACCACTCGAACCACCTTCCATTCCCACTCAACCGACCGGCGACTGGCCTGCGGTTGCCCGATGCAGAGGAAAGTCTAAGACTGAGGCCTGCCGGGATCTCCTCAACGTCTCACTGGTTATGAGCCGGAAGCGGGTGAAACCGCACTGCGTGCAGCTAATGTACCGCCCCCATCTGTCCGATTGCATCACGAGATCACCGTATCAGCGGGGGCAGGCTTTCGACCAAATCATCGTCACCTTTCCTTCTCTCTGGTGCCTATGATTCGAATCTAGCCTGTGCCCGGAAAATACGCATTAAGGCGTGATGAAATGCCGATGACAATCGTGTGAATCTGACGTTCGGAGCCGGCCTTAGCCGCTCTCGTCGTTCTTCTTCGACCGCCGTCTTGGCTTCGGCGCCTCTTCGGCGGGCGGTTCGGAAGCGGGCTTCGCGCGGCGAGCGGGCCGCTTGGGCTTAGCCACTTCGGCAGCGGTCGCTTCGGTCGCAGCGGGAGCGGCACGGCGTGCTCTCGGTTTAGGCGGAATCGGTTCCGCGATGGCCTCCGCCTTCGCGGGTTGGGCCGCGGGCGGCGCCTCGGCCTTCGCGCGGCGGCGGGCGGACGGCGGGGCTTCTGCTGGCGCGGCAGGCGCTTCGGCGGCCAGCTTACCTACCCGGCGACCATCGGCGCGCCTGCTGCCCCAGAGGCCTTCGGCGATCTTGACGGCTTCCTCCGTCATCAGCACATGGGCGTGGTTCAGCATATCGCCGACGTTGAGGTACGCGGCCGGAAGGACCTTCGTCTTGTGAAGGTTGCGGGCGCTGGCGAGCACGGAGCGGTCGGCCTGTCCGGTCACAATGAGCGCCGATCGCTCGATGCCGACCTTGCGCAGGATGCCGAGCATCTCCTTCGTCTTCGGCGACTTGAAGGTCAGTTCGTCGATGACGATGAGCTGGCCGTCGGCGACTTTACCCGACAGAGCGGAGCGTATCGCCAGGCGCTTCATCTTCTTGTTGATCGCGAGGCCGAAGTCGCGCGGCTGCGGCCCGAAGACGATGCCCCCGCCGACGTAGATCGGCGCGCGGATGCTGCCATGTCGGGCGCGGCCGGTGTACTTCTGCATGCGGACCTTGCGCGTGCTGCCCTGCACCATGCCTCGCGTTTTGGTATTCGCCGTGCCGGCGCGCTGGTTGTTGCGCTGTGTGACGAACGCCTGGTGCAAGACCGCGTGGTTCGGCTCGATGCCGAAGACGGAATCGTCGACTTCGAGACTGCGCAGCTCCTTGCCCTGCGCGTTGACGACCGGGAGCTTCATTTTCTGGCTTTCCGCCCGGTGCGCCGGACTTTCACGAGGACGCCCTCATTGCCTGGAACGGCGCCACTGATCATGAGGATGCCCTTCGCCGAGTCCGAGCGGACGACCCTCAGGTTCTTCACGGTGGCCTGCCCGGTACCCATGTGGCCGGCCATCTTGACGCCCTTGATCACGCGGCCGGGGTCGGTGCCGGCGCCGATGGAACCGGGGGCGCGGGCGCGGTCCGACTGGCCGTGCGTCTTTGGGCCGCCGCGGAAGCCGTGCCGCTTCATGACGCCGGCGAAACCGTGGCCCTTCGTCGCGCCGGAAACGTCGACGATGTCGCCGGGCTCGAAGATCTCGCAGCCGACCTTCTTGCCGACTTCCCAGTCGCCGATGTCGTCGACGCGTAGCTCGCGCAGGTAGCGGAACTGGCCGAGCTTTCGCATGTGGCCCCTGAGCGGCGAGTTGACGCGCTTGCGAGTGCCAAACCCGACCTGCACCGCTTCGTAGCCGTCGCTTTCCCTGGTCTTGACCTGGACGACGGTGCAGGGAAGCGCCTCGATGACGGTGACAGGCACGGCGCTGCCGTCAGGCTCGAACACCTGCGTCATACCGATCTTGCGGCCGAGGATGCCTTCGATGGTCATGTTTGTCTCGAATTCGCTTCTACTTAGCGAGGGACAGCCGGTCACGGCGTCCCATGGCGTGGGGATAACCTATAACAGTGTACAGAGATTGCCGTTGCGGTCAATTATTGCTTGCGAGCCACATGGTTGCGTACAACATTGACGCCCGCCCGCCTCTACGCTACAACGCCGCCGTGAAGTGGGTTCGCAACATAGTCTTTGCAGCACTGGCATTGTTTGCCTTATTTCTGGTACTCAGCAACATAAGCACCTCTGGCGGTGGCAAGAGCCGGCTTGACGATAGCCCAACTCCAGTGAATTGCTCTGCCCATCCAACACCGTCTCTTCCATTGGTTGTACTCACCTGCTGGGTTATCACGGATTCCCGCTGACCCTCTACACGGCTGCGCGATGGCCAAGATGCCCCATCGCGGCGCGATGGCGGTCCCAGTCTTCGAAGGACTCGATCTCCGGAATGACGGGAACGTTGGAGCGGGAGCATGCTTGATGGATTGCGGCTGGACGCCGCCTTGCCGCGCGAGGTATTCGGCCCGCGTGTCACCATTGGTATCGAGATTGGGGCGTGCGAAAGGAAAAGCAATGGCCGGTTGTCATTCCAGGGTAGACCGCTACTTGACCGATTAAATTCGTTTGGCAAATTTGATGGTCGAAGTATACATACAGCATGTATGTTTGGCACCGGACGGGCGCATGTGGCGCAGGCTTATCGCCGCGGGTCGACGGATGCTAGTCTCGTTCCCGTCTGTGGCAACTTCGCTCAGGGTTATCGCCGTAGTAGTAGACGGCGGTCTTCATCGGGTCAATGATAGCGTTTTCGCTCATGCGTTCGCGATCGGCTGCTGGCAAGGTTGGACGCGCTCGCCGGTTGCCGTACACTGCCGTCGATGGACATACCAGATGCCTTCCGCGAAGGCGCATTTGAAGGACCATTGAGTGCTTGGCCGCTCCTAGTCGCCTTCTCGGTCCTATTTCTGTTTGTCGGTGCAATGCGCTGGGTGGAGCGGAGAGTCAACAAACGCCGACGGAAGCCGCCCAATCTGGAAATAAGTCAGACGATGCGTGGGGTAATGGGGTGACCCCAGTTGACGCCTGGTCGCCGCTGCGCTAAAACGACGGCGGAGGTTCTGCTCATCGCACCTCCTTTGGAGCAAGGCCGGCCGCACAGCCGCCCCTTCGGCTTGACCGGCCAAGAAAATCGCCGGTCGAGAGCCCATATCGACTGGCGGAATACGGCCGGTTGGGGTTCCGTCCGGTCCCCCGATCGGCCTTCTCTCTTCGCTGTAACCCATAGGCCGGGACGGTCGCCTTTGTAGTTGACGTATCACCCCTCAAGTGGCGCCATCTTCTGGGCAGGGTCGTTCTATTTTTGTCGGGACAAGGGATGACAACGGCAGCACTGCCGTTAGACATTCAGCGGTGCGGGACGGTGTCGTCACCGTAGTAATCGCCGTCCATGATTGCCGTGCTCGTCGCCTGCCTATTGTGGGGACATTGCTACCCTATCTTTCTCCCGTAATCAGCGACCGCTTGAGGATGTCAAGTCGATGATGCCATTCCTCGCGGCAACCCTGGCGGCTCAGACGGCGTCTTGCCAGCCGAAGCAGACGCGTGCTTGGAAGCATGCGCCTGTGTGGCCACCTCGTCAACGAGCACAACCTGCGGGTAGTGGGTCAGTTAACTGACCCACTACCAACCTGCGGATTACGTACCCACAGCGCTACGCCGTTGACTGTTCTTAGGGCCTGTATGGGAAGTCCAGAACGCACACGTTTTTGCGCTGCTTAAGAAATGGGCGGAGACGCAGCACATCTCTATTGTGCAGGAATCGCTCCCACCAGTGGCTCGGCTCAAATGTAGGGAGAATCACGACGATGCGGCGGCGCTCGCTCTGCTCCAACCTCTCGACGCAGGCCAGGATCGGTGAGACGAATTGACGGAAGGGCGACTCGAGGAGCAGGAGTGGCACGTCCGGTACGGCGCTCGCCCAGCGCTCTCGGAACTGCTCTGCCAGTTGTTGGTCGTCGAATACATGCAGGGCGGTGACCATGCTAGAGATCTCCCGCGCCATACCGATTGCGCCGATGGTGATCTTGTTAATGTCGTTGACTGGGACGATGACGTGATCGCGGGGAGGCTCAGATGAGATGGCAGCAGGCACCGCGACGGGTAGCTCGCCTTCGTCGATATGCAATTTTGCTTCAAGCCGATCGTCGTGACTCCGGATCAGCGAAAAGACCGTGAAGAGGGCGAACATCGCGATCACGGAAATCCAGGCGCCTTCCGTGAATTTTGTTGCGCCAACGATGACGACGACGACGCCGGTAGCGACCGCGCCGAAGGCATTGAGTACGAGGCTGATCCGCCAGCCATGCTCCCGAAGCCGCAGCCAGTGGCGAACCATACCAGACTGCGAGAGCGTCATCGAGATGAACACTCCGAGGATATAGAGAGGGATTAGCCGCGTGACCTCCGCCTGGAAAATCACGAGCAAGACCGCGGCGGCAGCGCCAAGGAGCATGATCCCGTTCGAGAACGCGAGGCGGTCGCCCCGGAAAGCCAGCTGCCGAGGAGCAAAGCGGTCCTTCGCGAGAATCGCTGAGAGCCGAGGGAAGTCAGCGAAGGCGGTATTGGCGGCGAGCAGGAGGACGCCCGCTGTCCCGGCCTGGTAGGCGTAGGAAAGAACGTTCCTGCCGAGCACTTCCCTCCCAAGGACCGAGACGACGGTCTCGTCCGGCTGGGGGACAATTCCGTACCGGGTCGCAAGAATGCCACGCCGAGCAAGAAGAAGCCGAGGAAGGCCGCTTCCCACTGCATCGTGATCTGTGCGTTGCGCGACTCGGGCGGTTTAAACGCCGGCACACCGTTGGAAATAGCCTCGATGCCCGTGACGGCGGCAGCGCCTGAGGAGAACGCCCGCAATACGAGGAAGATCGTGAGACCGCTCGTGGCAACGATCTGTTGAGACGCCGGCGCCGTGTGCAGGAGCGTGCCCGGTGCCCCGCCGATCACGAGCTTGACGAGGCCAACGACGATCATCCCGCTGAAGCAAACAATGAAAAAGTACGTCGGTAGGCCGAAGATTGCTCCGGACTCGCGTACGCCCCGCAAATTTCCCCAGGTGATAACGGCACCAGCCAGCAGTGATAGGGGGACGCGCAGATCGAACAATTCCGGCGCAGCCGATGTAATTGCAGCGACTCCAGCGGCTACGCTGACTGCGACCGTCAGCACGTAGTCTACCAGCAGGGCGGCGGCCGCGATTAGAGCCGGCTTTACCCCCAAGTTTTCGTGCGCCACGATGTAGGCGCCACCGCCGT
>VBEJ01000057.1 GCA_005882985.1 Chloroflexota bacterium | reverse complement strand
AACGTCCCGCCCCACTCCGGCTCCTCGTCCAGCAGGCGGAGCTTCGGGAAGCGCTGGACGAGCGTACCGATCGCGATCTGTGCCTCCGCGCGCGCCAGGGGGGCACCCAGGCAGAAATGGATGCCGTCGCCGAATGCGAGGTGGTCTGTCGGGTTGCGCGTGATGTCGAGTTCTTCGGGATTCTCGTAATGGGCGGGGTCCCGGTTGCCGGCCGCGAGCAGGGTGAACACCATCTCGCCCGGCTTGAAGGTGTGCCCGGCGACCTCCACGTCTTCCTTCGGTACGCGGCCGGTGCCGTGCACGGGTCCCGCGTAGCGGAGCAGCTCCTCGACAGCTGACGAAATAAGTGTTGGCGTCTCTCGAAGGAGTTGCATCTGGTCCGGGTTCCGAAAGAGCGCGAGCATGCTCGTGCCGATTAGGTTCGTCGTCGTCTCGTTGCCGGCAATCAGCAGGAGGATGCAGGTAGCGAAGATCTCGTCCTCGCTCAGGACCTGCCCGCCCTCCTCGGCAGCGATAAGTCCGCTGATCAGGTCCTCTTTGGGCTCCGCCCGACGTTCGGCGATGATTTGGCTGAAGTACTCGGCCAGCTCGTCGATCGCTTTGCGCCCCGCCTCCATGACTTCCGGCGGCGTAAACGGCCCGCCCAGCGTCGCAACGACCGTGTCAGACCACTCCTTGAACCGGTGCCGGTCCTCAGGCGGTACCCCAAGCATCTCGGCGATCACGATGACAGGCAGCGGGTAGGCGAGATCGTGGATGATTTCGAACTTTCCGCGCTCTCCGACTTCGGCCAGCACGAAATCGACAATCTCCTGGATGCGCGGACGGAGGTTCTCGACGGCCCTCGGCGTGAACGCCTTGCTGACCAGCTTGCGCAACCGCGTGTGATCGGGCGGGTCCGAGGTGAGCATCGTCTGGGCGTTGCTCATCGGGCCGTACTGCTCCTGTTGCTCGCGCATCATCTGTGAAAAGCTCGTCTCGGCCCGGGTGCGATCGGAGGAGAAGCGGTTGTCCATCAATACCGCGTCGATGTCGTCGTAGCGCGTGAGCACCCACGACTCCATCATCTCGCTCCGGTGGATAGGGTCGTGCTCGCGGAGGGCGCGGTACATCGCGTAGGGGTCGGCGAGCATTCCGGGGGCGAAGGGATTGAACTCTGCTGTGACCACGGCCGGCTCCTGCTTCGTTCCTGGGGTTAGCGTAGTCATTAGAACGGCCTCCTCGCTTGCTGTCAACGCTCTAAGGTAACTGACTGGTCAGTCACCTTGTAATCTGAAGGAGTATACCCATCTCTGTCAAGGGCTCGCTGTGACCCAAGTCACACGCTGTGGAGTCGCAACCTCGTCACGCCGCGGATCGCGAAAGTGCCTCCCCATTCCGGCTCGTTGTCCAGGAGGCGGAGGTTCGAGAAGCGCGCGAGAAGTGTCCCGATCGCAACCTGTCCCTCGAGCCGCGCGAGCGCGGCGCCTAGGCAGAAATGAATCCCGTCGCCAAATGCGACGTGGTCCGTCGCATTGCGGGCCACCTCGAAGCGGTCAGGGTCGGCATACTTCTCTGGGTCACGGTTGGCGGCGGCCAGGATACCAACGACGACCTCGCCGCGGCTGATGTTGGCGTCGCCGAGGCGAACCTCCTCCCTCGCTGTCCGCCGGGTCGTGTGTACCGGGCCCGTGTAGCGCAGCATCTCGTCGATCGCGGAAGGAAGGAGTGACGGCTCTTCCCTCAGCCGTGCCATCTGTTCCGGGTTGCGCAAAAGCGCCAGCATCCCGCTCGAGACCAGGTGTGCCGTCGTTTCATTGCCCGCCACCAGGAGCAAGGCAACTGTGCCCAGCATCTCGTCTTCGCTGAGCTTCTGGCCGCTCTCTTCGGCGGCGACGAGGCGGCTGATCAGGTCGTCGCGTGGTTGCTTACGGCGGTCGGCGATCACGCGGCTGACGTACTCGACCAGCTCCTCGTTGCTTCGCCGCGCCTCGTCCAGCGAGCTGTAATCGCCGCCCAAAGTCGCCACCATCGCGTCCGACCAGCGCTTGAAACGCCCCCGGTCTGCCCGCGGTATGCCGAGCATCTCCGCGATCACGATAACCGGCAGCGGCCAGGCCAGTTCAGAGACGAGGTCAAACTCGGCGCGGCCGGCGAGCCCGCCCAGCAGCTCGTTCACGATCTCCTGGATTAGGGGGCGCATCTTCTGCACGCTGCGAGGGGTGAACGCCTTGCTCACCAGGCGCCGCAAGCGGGTGTGCTCCGGCGGGTCCTGCGACAGCATCGTGTCGACCCGACCAAGGAGCTGGTGCTGGCCTTCTCTCTGGGTGCGCGACAGCCGGATGCGGCCGCCCCTGCCCGCCGCTTCGCCGAAGCGCTGGTCGGTCAGAAGGGTGCTTACTTCGTCGTAACCAAGCACCAACCAATGCCCGGCGGGGGTCCGCTGCACTCGCCCGCGCTCTCTCAGCGCGCGGTATGCCGGGTAGGGGTCGGCCAGCATATCCCGCGAGAACGGTTCCAGCGTGCCGCTTTCCACGTCGCTCATTAGAGCTAGACTCCGAGCGGCTGTCAACGTCGCGCCGCGTTGTGACACGAGTGAGACTGCCGGTGTAGTCTTTCTTGCTATGGACCTCGCCATCGTTGGACTCCGCGCTGGCGGCAAGACCACCGTCTTTAACGCCCTCACCGCTGGCCACGGCGGCGCCGCCGGGGGCGCCGAGCAGATCGGCGCTGTCAAAATCCCCGACGATCGCCTCGAACAGCTCGCCACGCTCGTCAAAGCGAAGAAGATCACGCCGATCGAGGTTACTCTGCACGACCTCCCCGCTCTCTTCGAGCGCGGCGCCGCACCCTCCGGCTCGTCAGCCGAGACACTCTCCCGAGCCGACGCCCTTCTTCACGTCGTCCGCGCCTTCGAGCGCGACGATGTCCCGCACCCGAGAGGCAGCGTTGATCCGGAGCGTGACATCCGAGCATTCGAGGAGGAGATGGCTTTCAACGACCTCGGCGTCATCGAGCGCCGCCTCGAAAAGCTGGACATCACCGTCCGCGCCGCCCGCCCTGGAGAGCGAGAGGTCGCCGAGCGCGAGCAAAGCCTCCTCGGACGCTGTCGTGACGTCATAAACGGAAGCGCGAGGCTGCGTGAGCGCATCCGCGACGCGCAGGACCTTAAGGCGCTCGCGAACTTCGGCCTGCTCTCGCTGAAGCCACAGCTCATCCTGCTTAACATCGGCGAGAGCGAAGTCGAGCGGGCGTCCGATTTGGAAGCGGAATTCAGCGGGCGTTACGCGTCAGCCGGGACTGCCGTGAGCGTCCTCTGCGCGGGGTTGGAGGCCGAGCTGGCGGAGCTGACGTCCGAAGAAGCAGCCGCATTCCGGCGCGAGATGGGCGCAGGAGAGGACACGACGCACGCCGTGCTCGGCAAGGTCGTCCGGTTGCTCGACCTCGTGACATTCTTCACAATCGGCGAGAAGGACGCTCATTCTTGGACCGTCCCCACTGGCGCCTCCGCGCTCCAGGCGGCCGGCCGGGTCCACACTGATATCGAACGCGGCTTTATCCGCGCCGAGGTCATCGCCTGGGACAAGCTTCTGGAGTTCGGCTCTCACACCGAAGCTCGCCGCCACGGACAGCTCCGAACGGAGGGCAAGCAGTACACGGTTCAAGAGGGTGACGTCATAAACGTGCTGTTCAACGTGTGACCTCGCCGACTTTCTACCGCTAGAACCGCAGCCTCGACTCCCCTTTTCCCCGCGCTATAATCCCCTCATGACCATCCTTGGCCTCCACCACGTACAGATAAACGTCCCGGCATCACGGGCGGGTGAGGCCCGCCGCTTTTTCGAGGAGCTCCTCGGGCTTCAGGAGATGCAGCGGCCCGACTCGCTCTCAAACGCTGGCCGCAACGGCGTCTGGTACCGCTGCGGCGGCAACGAGTTTCACGTCTTCTTCGCTCCAGACGGCGAATTCAAAGAGGACCGTTCTTCGCGCCATCCTGCCCTCCTGGTCGATAACCTCGACGAGTTGCGCGGGCGGCTCGAGTCTGAGGGAGTCGAGCTGGAGGACGCGATCCCGATAGACGGGCGCCCCCGATTCTTCTGCCGCGACCCCTTCGGCCATCGCCTCGAGTTCCTCTCTTTCGAATAGGTCGCTTGGCGCAGACCGCGACGGCTCGGATACTGGCGGAAGTCGCCGCCGCTCTAGAGGGCGGCCCGCCCGTTCTCGTCGCGACTGTCATCGATGCGCCGGCCGGTGCGACCGCTGAGGTTGGTGCGAAGATGCTCGTCCGGCCGGACGGCTCGAGCGTCGGGAGGCTCGGGGACGAGATACTCGACGCCGCCGTCCTGGACGAGGCGCCTGACGTCTTCCGCCGCCACTCGGTCGAGACAGTATACGTGGACCGCTCAGGCCAGCGCCTGAGCCGGCTGGATGCGGCGGAGGGAGACGTCTACCAGGTGATGCTCGAGGTGCACGAACGGCCCGCAACGCTGCTGATCGTCGGTGCTGGGCATGTGGGCAAGGCGCTCGCCATAATCGGCGACATGTGCGGCTTTTCGGTCGAGATCATCGACGATAGGCCGGAGTTCGCTAACGCCGAACGCTTCCCGGAGGCGGACCGCATCACCTGCGGCCGCTTCGACGAGGTGCTCGATGGCTACCCCATCGACTCCAATACCTACGTCGTTTGCGTCACTCGTGGCCATAAGCATGACGAGACGAGCCTGAGGCTGGTGGCGCCCAGCGAGGCCGCCTACGTCGGCATGATCGGCTCCAAGCGGCGCGTCGGCGCTGTGCTTCAGCATCTCATCGAAGACGGCATCAACCCGCGCGCGGTGGAGCGAGTGCACACGCCGATTGGACTCGACATCGGCGCGGAAACACCGGAGGAGATCGCGGTCTCGATCATGGCGGAGATCATCCGTGCTCGGCGTGGAGGAAGCGCCCTCTCGATGCGAGAGGTCGTGCGCCCGCGCCGCGGCGTCGCGCCGGAAGACCGCGAACGCCCATCCGCGAAGCTCTGAGCAGATGCCTGGCCGTTAACTTCACACGCGGCCCTTCGTTTGCTCAATAGACGAAGCGAAAGGGGCCGATAGATGCATCAGTTCGAGCTTTCCGCCGAGTCGCTCGGTTTGACCGCGGACGACCTAAATCAGCGCACCTGGCGCGCCGTCCTCGCCGAATTCATCGCCACGCTGCTCTTCGTTTTCGTCGGTGCCGGGGCCGTTGTAGGAGTCGTCGGAGTGCTGGGGCGGCCGCCGACAGAGGATATCGGGGCGCTCGTCGCCATCGCCCTCGCTCACGGCCTCGCGATCGCTGTGCTGGTTGCGGCCACGGCCCGAATCTCAGGTGGGCACATCAATCCGGCGGTGACTTTCGCGGCGGTAATCACGGGCCGCATGAAAGCCGGCCCGGGCGTCCTCTACATCGCCGCGCAGCTGGCGGGGGCTGTCGTTGGAGCCCTGATGCTCAAGATGGTGCTGGTATCGAGCGTCGAAGGGAATCTGGGTGCGCACGCGTTGAACGACAGCGCGCTAAGCAGCGACCTCGCTGGAGTGCTGGTCGAGATCATCCTCACCTTCGTCCTCGTCTTCACCGTCTTTGCCGTCGCCATCGACCCCCGCGGCCCGGCGAATCTGGCGCCGATCGCGATCGGCCTTGCCGTCCTTATCGACCATTTTGTGGGCGTGCCGCTGACCGGCGCTTCGATGAACCCGGCGCGGTCGTTCGGCCCCGCGCTTGTCGCGAACTCGTGGGCCGACCACTGGGTCTACTGGATCGGCCCGCTCACCGGAGGCGGCCTCGCCGGTCTGATCTACTACTTCGTCTACCTGATGCCGGCCGAAGAAGAGCCCGCCCCCTCTTAGCGGTCAAACCAGCCGCCGGTTGCCGGCCGGGATGCCGTAAATACCAGCCGCCTCGTTAGCTCCTGTCTAAAGCGAGCCCCCACTATAGGCCCGGCTGTCTCTCTCATCATCGCCCGTGTGCTGCAGCATTGGGCCCGCCCTTGCGATAAAACCGCTTCGCGGCGTTGTTTTTCCCGAGTACGGCACAGTAACGGGGTAACTGCCACCGGCGTCTCACTATCAGCAAACCCCCTTGTACAGTCATGTCTTCATTTAAGTCGAATAGTAGCCAATTGACGGAAGCCGGACACGCGCGAGCGGCGGCGCCAACCTCGCTGACCGACCCGCTAGCCGAGGTGCGAGCGCTCAAGCGCTGGGTCGCGTTCGGCGTATACACGGCTATCCTGGGCACCGAGCCTTTCTACTTCTTCGTCCTGCATTACAACTGGCCGCAGCTCCTCAGCGGCCTCGTCGTCGGCAACATCATTGCCTTCACTGCGATCGAGGGCGCCTTCAACCAGATCTTCAGGCTCCGCAAACGCAGCGCCTACCCGAACCTCCTTCTACAGGAGCTCAGCCTCGCGCCCGGGATGATCGCGGCTGCCCAGAGGGCATTACCCGTCATCAACGGCCTTCTGAAGGTTCCTGCCTCTTTCATTGCCGTCCGCCACGACGCGGGTCGCATGCAGTTGCTCGCTGCATTCGGCTTGAGTGAGGACGATTCCGCTCTCGTACTCGAAAGTGAAGGAAGTGAGATCGGCCGCAGCCTGACGGCGAGCGGTTCATACGCTTTCACGCTGTCAACGGGCCGCAAAGGAGCCGGGTCTCGCGACGACGAACGGATGACTCTGGTTCCGATCACCTCGATGACCCGTACACTTGGCGTACTAGTCATCTTCGGAAAAAAGCGCGAGGGTGACCTTGGCGACCATGAGCTGCTGCGAGCGGTGGGAACGGCGCTGGGCCTCTCCATTGAAAGCTTGAAGGACAAGGAAGAGCTTGCCCAGACGGCCTCGCTCCTGAGCACCACCCTGGACTCAACCGCGGACGGCATTCTCGTTGTCGGTGCGAGCGGGCGGATCGAGAGCTTCAACGCAAAGTTCGCCGAAATGTGGGGGATCCCTCGTTCGATCCTGGAATCAGGTGACGACGGCGAAGCTCTCTCGTTCGTGCTCGATCAGCTGAAGGCGCCGGACGAGTTCATCGCCAAGGTAAAGGAGCTCTACGCTCAGCCGGACGCCGAGAGCCGCGATAATCTTCACTTCAAGGACGGTCGTGTGTTCGAGCGCTTCTCCAAGCCCCGGCGACTGGCCGGTCAAGTCGTCGGCCGGGTGTGGAGTTTTCGCGATGTGACGGAGCGCGTAAAGGCGGAAGAGACAATTCGCCATCTCGCTTACCACGACGTTCTTACCGGGCTGCCAAACCGCGTTGCGTTCGAGGAGCGACTCCGCATCGACCTCGCCCAGGCGCGGCGGAACCATCAGAAGGTCGCGGTTATGTTCCTCGATCTCGACCGCTTCAAGGCCGTGAACGACACAGTCGGGCACGCCGGCGGCGACCAGTTGCTTCAGCAGGTGGCCGGCGAGTTTGTGGAGGCGATCCGCGAAGGCGACACCGTGGCCAGGGTGGGCGGCGACGAGTTCACTTTCATTCTGCCCGGAATCGAGCACACGGAAGACGCGGGCGTCGTCGCCGAGAGGATCTTGCGAAGCGTTCGGCAGCCAAGAATGGTCGCCGGCCAGGACTTTCACGTCACGACCAGCATCGGCATCAGCGTCTTCCCGAAGGACGGCAGCGATGCGGATGCGCTGATGCGCAATGCGGACACCGCGATGTACCGGGCCAAGGAGCGCGGCCGTGACAACCACCAGGTGTTTACTCCGGCGATGAAGGCGAGCCTGATGGAGACGCTGGCCCTCGAGAACGACCTCTCGCATGCGCTAGAGCGAGAAGAGTTGTTCCTGCGCTATCAGCCCGTTGTGGACCTCTCGTCCGGGCGCGTGGTCGGCGCTGAGGCACTGCTGCGCTGGCAGCATCCTAAGCGCGGGCTTGTGCAGCCGGATGAGTTCATCCCGCTGGCGGAGGAGACCGGGCTGATCGTGCCGATAGGCGAGTGGGTCCTGCGGGGGGCTTGCGCTCAGGCAAAAGCCTGGCAAGAGGATGGTCTAGGCCCGCAATGGGTATCGGTCAACGTCTCCGCTCGCCAGGTCGAGCAGCCTGGCCTGGTCGCCGCGGTGGCCAGAGCGCTCGCCGAGCACGGGCTTTATCCAGCAAGTCTTCACCTCGAGCTGACCGAGGGCGCTGTCATGCGGCAGATGGAGCCGGTCGTTTCCACCCTTTCTCAACTGCGGGCGATGGGTCTCCGTCTGTGCGTCGACGACTTCGGGACCGGCTACTCATCGCTTGGGTACCTAAAGCGCTTCCCGATCGATACGATCAAGATCGACCGCTCCTTCGTCCGGGACGTAACGACCGACCAGAACGACGCCGCGATCGTCACCACAGTTGTGACCATGGCGCGAAGCCTGAATCTACGCGTGGTTGCCGAAGGAGTGGAGACGGAAGCCCAACTCGGATTCCTTCGCGAGATCGAATGCGACGAGTTCCAGGGCTTCCTGGTGAGCCCCGCTGTCACCACGGAGGCGTTCGAAGCTCTTGTGAGGCAGCGGCACGGGCTCGCGGCTGAAACCGTTTCATCCAGATTCGGCTGATTTATTGAAAATCCCCTAGAAAAGCCGTATCACCCAATACGCGCTTGTCGTTTTATGGGCAGTGATCCTCCATGTGGCGCCTGGCTCTCGCCGCAATCCCAGTCTTGACCCTGGCGTTTGTCCTTGTTGGTGGGGTCGCCTCGCAGTCACAGACGCCGACAGCAACGCCTGAAGCATCCGCCTCGCCGTCACCGTCACCATCGCCGGTACCATCACCCGCACCGCCGACTCCTGAGCTCCTGCTGCCACCGCCGCCGCCGGTTGATCCGACGGGAGGCCAACCGCGCCCTGCGGTGGACCCGGCATATCCGGGCGCGCTGCGGCCCGGGGACTGGGTGCGGATCACTGGCACCGATTCTTGTCTCAACGTGCGCTGGGAGCCGCGTACGCCGGTGACCCAACCTGACGGTGCCACCTACGACAACGCGCTGAACTGCCTCCCTGATGGGTTCGTCGGCCTCGTGGATGGCAACAGCTGGGGAATTGGTACAAGCTTGCCAGTCAACTCCGACGGTCGCTGGTGGTGGCACATCGTCGGCCAAGGCTGGGCGGCCGACGAATTCCTCGCCTTCCACCATCAGGCCGGGCTTCCCTGGCCGGAGCGGCCGGACCTCGCCAACGCGGGCCTTATCGCATACCTGCGTTCTGACAATAGCGTCTGGCTCATGAACGCGGACGGCAGCAGCGCTCGTGCGCTGGTCGCTGCGGATCCCAACCGATGGGTCTTTACGGTGCGGTGGTCGCCACTGGGTGACCGCCTGGCCCTCGCCCTGGGACGTACGGACGGCACTCAGGTAACTCTGGTTGTAGACTCGAACGGTACCGTTCTGAGAGAGATTGCGGGCTTGGTTGAGCCGAATTGGTCACCGAGTGGCGGGCATCTGACGGGGCTCAAGCAGATGCCTAACGGCTCGGGCTCATACGACGTCACCCCGGTGGTGCACGACCTCGGAAGCGGCGCCGAATGGGTCGTCGGCCCGGCGACTTATTCGTACGCCCCGCCGGTCTGGAGTCCCGACGGCAATAGTCTGGCGTTCATCTGCACGTCGGTCTTCGCGCCCCTGCCCGATGGTACAACCGGGATCGATCCGGCGCACGATTGCGGGGGCGACGGCCTGCGCATCGTACGCGCGGATGGCTCGAGTACGCGCATCATCATGCCAATCAATCCTCAGAACAACTGGTACATTTCAAGCCCATCTTGGTCTCCCTCTGGCGGCACAATAGCTGTTGTGAGCATGCAACAAGGCGGTTGCCTTGGATACGCGCTGATTGACGTCGCTTCTGGTGCTGTCACTGGCTGCATTTCGCCACCGGGCATGGGCACAACCGTTGGGGGCGGCTGCGGTGGCCCAGGGATGAGCGCGCCAAGCTGGACGGTGGACGGACTGCTGGTGTTCTCTACACCGGGTGCGGGGCAGAGCGGCGTCTTCGTCCAGGACCTCGGATCTGGCGCACGGGCGTTTATTCCTGGCATGAGCGTGGGGCTAGTCAGCCTCGCCCCAGACGGCGTCGACCTTACATATGACAGCGGGGGCTACATCTGGGTCGCCGGCCTCGATGGCTCAAATCTTACTCTGCTCGCCGAGGGCCACAGCCCTGCCTGGCAACCGCTGCCTTAGCCCGGCTGATGTTCCTTGGCTTCAGGGCTTCGTGGTTAAATAGATGGCGCATGAACGAAGTCTTCCGCGAGCTTCAGGTCTCTCTTGAGGCGGGAACGCCGGCTGTCGTCGCGACTGTCGCGGCGACCCGCGGATCGACGCCCCGGCGCGCCGGGGCCCGGATGCTTGTCCGCGCCGATGGCTCGTCTTGCGGAACGATCGGCGGCGGCTGCGGCGAGGCCGAGGTCATCGTCGCCGCGATGGAAGCGCACGAGGACGGCCGCCCGCGACTCGTCCGAGTCGATCTCACGAATCCGCTCGATGGCGACGATAAGATCTGTGGCGGCGTGATGGACGTCTTCGTCGAGCGCCTCGCTCCGTAACGAATCTTCCGCAACTTCCACCTTCCTCCCCCGACTGTGGTTTAATCAACAGCGCACTCAGCTCCCGGCACTCAGCACCCGGCAGTAAGACGCAAGGAGGTCGCCCCCATGAAAGCCGCCACCTTCCAGGGCCCGCTAAAAGTCGTTGTCCAGGACGTCCCTGACCCGAAGATCCAGGAGCCGAATGATGTCATTCTCAAGGTGACGACCGCCGGCATTTGCGGCTCCGATGTCCACGCTTACGACGGCCGCATGAACATCCCGGCGACCGGGTGGTCGATGGGCCACGAGTACATCGGTGAGGTCGTCGAGACGGGCAGCGCCATTACCAACTTCAAGCCGGGCGACCGCGCGGTCGGCTCCTTCGTGGCCTCCTGCGGCGAATGTTATTTCTGCAAGACCGGCTGGCCGAGCCAGTGCGTAAAGCAGCAGTTCTTCGGCTTCATCATGCTGGGCGGGGCGCAGGCTGAATACCTGCGCGTCCCGAACGCCCATTACACGCTGGAGAAGGTGCCGGACGCGCTGAGCGACGAGAAGGCGATCTTCACCGGCGACATCTTCTCGACCGGCTACTTCTGCGCTGACCGCGGTGAGATCAAGCCCGGGGACGTCGTCGCGGTGGTCGGCTCCGGCCCTGTCGGCCTTTTTGCGCAGATGAGCGCACTGATGTTCGAGCCGAAGGCGGTGCTAGCCATCGACCAGATGCCGGAGCGCCTCGAGATGTCGAAGCGCATCGGGGCAGTGCCCGTCGACATGTCGCAAGTCGACCCCGTCGCCGTCGTCAAGGAGCACTCCGAGGGCCGCGGCGCGGATGTCGTGCTCGAGGCGGTCGGGATCGCTCCGTCGCTCGAGTCCTGCTTCCGCTATGTGCGCGCGGCTGGGACGATAAGCGCCGTCGGCATGTACACCGAGCCGGAGTTCGCGTTCCCGATGTTCCAGTCGTTCCTGCGCGACATCTCGTTCAAGATCGGCGTCTGTCCCGTCAAGCGCTACATGGGCAAGTTGCTCGGCGAAATTGCGGCGGGGAAAGTCGACCCCTCAATGATCATCACGCACACGATGCCTCTGGACGACGCCGCGCGCGGCTACGACATCTTCCATCACCGCAAAGAGAACTGCATCAAGGTTGTCCTTAAGCCCCACGGCTAGCCGGAGGTCGTCATCCTGAGCGAGGACCAACCCTGCCCGGGGAACCACGTCGCGCCGCGAAGGAATCTGGGGTGGGCAAACTTCTGTTCGCCGCTTACACCGTCCTTACCCTGACGGCCATTGCCTGCGGCGGCGATACCGCCGCCCCGGCGTCGCCCTCGGGGACGCAGTCCGCCGGCTCGCCGGGTGCAGCCGGCGCTTCGGAGACGCCCGCCCGCGGGACGTGGCGGACGCTCGCGCCGATGCCTACGCCGCGCAGCGAAGTTGCCGTCGCCACGCTCGAGGGTAGGATCTACGTCGTGGGTGGCTTCGAGGCCGACGGGTCGCCCAGCGCCAGGGTCGAAGTCTACGATCCGGCGACCAACGCATGGAGTGAAGCTGCCCCTCTGCCGGAGCCGCGCCACCACACGGCGGCTGTTGCGATGGGAGGCCTCTACGTCATTGGCGGCTTCGCCACCAGCTTTCAAGATGCTAGGCCTGACGTCTTTCTCTATACCCCGGCGCGAAATGAATGGACGCTGGCTGACCCGCTCGTGAACGCGAGAGGGGGCCATGCGGCCGTCGTTATCGGTTTCAGCGTGTACGCGATTGGTGGCCTGGCGGCGGGGCCGGCCGATGCGTTGGAGAACGTCGCCCCAGTTGAACGCTTCGATCCTCGAAGTGGTGAGTGGCGTGTAACAGGCGACTTGCCCACGCCTCGTGATCACCTGGCGGCGGTCAATTCGGCCGGCGCGGTCGAGACTATCGGCGGACGGTTGCTGGGCGATTTCTCGCAAAATCTGAACGCGCACGAGTCCCTCACTACGGGTGGATGGGAGACGCTCGCTCCACTTCCGACGGCTCGGAGCGGCGTAGCGGCTGTTGAGCTGAACGGCCGAGTCTATGTCTTCGGTGGGGAAGCGCCGACCGGGACCTTCAATACCGTCGAAGCCTACAGCCGCCAGACGGATGCCTGGGAGACGGTGCCGCCTATGCCGACGGCGCGCCACGGACTCGGCGCGGCGGTGGTCGGGGATACCATCTACGTGATCGGCGGCGGGCCGACGCCGGGGCTTTCCGTGTCGGGAGCGAACGAAGCATTCACGCCGTGAGCGGGCGGGCCTCGAGTTTGTTTGGCAAATCGTGTTGACACGCCCGCCGGACAAGTCTATCCTACAACTATACCCCTACCGGGGGGGTATGGGTTGAGGGGCGTCTACCAAAATGCCCAAACAAACTCAGGAGGCTAATATGCAACCAGACAAGCGCGCCGATGTCCTCAAACGTCTGGCCTTCATCGAGGGCCATCTCCAGGGCATCCGGCGCATGGTTGAGCAGGACAAATACTGTATCGACGTGCTCAAGCAGACATATGCTGTCCGGTGCGCCATCGAGAAGATGGAAGCGCTTATGCTCGACAACCACCTTCACACCTGCGTTATCGATGGCATAAAGGGTGGCCGCGAGGATGAGGTGATGGGGGAGCTGGTTGAGCTGTACGCACTGTCCAACCGGTAGTGAGCGATGAACGAAGTCTTCCTCGATCTGTACAGCCACAACCTTTGGGCGAACGAGCGCCTGCTCGACGCTTGCGAGTCGCTCCCGGACGAAGTCCTGGATGCGAGCGCAATGGGCACGTACGGCACGGTCCGAGACACGCTCGCCCACCTGCTTGCTGCGGAAGGCCGCTATCTCTCAGCGATAAGGGGACACAAGGAACCCCCTGCCGACGCTCTCAAGGAAGGCGGTTTCCCAGGGATCGCGGCGCTGAAAGAGCATGCCCGCGCAAGCGGAGCCGCACTCAAGAGGTTCGCCGCGGACGCCAGGTCGAACGAAATCAAGAAGATTGACCGCGGCGGGCAGCACTTCGAGATCCCGCTCTCGACATTCTTCGCGCAGGCGATCAACCATGGCACCGAGCATCGTGCCCACGTCTGCACGATCCTGACGCAACAGGGGATCGAGCCGCCAAGAATCGATGTCTGGGGATACTGGGAAACGGCGGGCCCAACCGGTAGGGCCTACCGGAGATCGCGCAGTTAGGAGTCCCATGACAGACGAAGCCCGACCCACCGAAACCAGAGGCCGCATGATTCGCGGCTGGACGGCCCGCTTCTACGATGCGATGAGCTGGGTCTGCTCGCTCGGCGGGGAGGCAAAGACTAACCGAGAGATCATCGAGCGAGCCGGGATCAAGCCGAGCGAGCGCGTGCTAGACGTCGGCTGCGGGACCGGCGCGCAGACGCTGCCCGCCGCTGAAGTCGCTGGGCCGGGCAATGTCGCGGGCGTTGATCCTTCGCCTGACATGCTCGAGCGAGCGCGCGGGAAGGCGGCGAAGAAGGGCCTCGAGATCGACTTCCGAAGCGCGGCGATCGAGAAACTCCCGTTCGATGATCAGCAGTTCAATGTTGTCCTCAGTAGCTTCATGCTTCACCACCTCCCCGATGACGTAATGCGTGCCGGCTTCGCGGAGATCCACCGCGTTCTCAAGCACGGCGGCCGGCTGCTCGCCGTCGATTTCACGTCCGGACGTTCGCTAATCGGCCGGGTCATGGGCCTTCTCGGCCACGCGCACAGGCTCGAGGGGCTTAACGGTATAAAATCGATGCTCGCGGAAGC
>VBEJ01000017.1 GCA_005882985.1 Chloroflexota bacterium | reverse complement strand
CCAGCCTGATGGCGGACCCGAATATCGCGCTCGAGACGCTAGTGAGGGAGGAGTTGGGGCTGGACCCGTCGGAACTGGGGTCGCCATGGGGCGCGGCAATCGGATCATTCTTCGCCTTCGCCGGGGGAGCATTTGTCCCAGTGATCCCGTTCCTGTTCGCGGCGGACGCCAGCGTTGGGTATGTCGCCGCGAGTGCGGTGCTCAGTGCGATCGCGACGTTCGCGGTCGGTGCCTCGCTGTCGCTGTTTACGGGGCGGTCGGCGTGGTTCAGCGGGGTGCGGCAAGTCGCGATCGCGACCGTCGCTGCGGCGCTGACGTTCGGGATCGGGCGTGTGATTGGGATCTCGACGGGGATCTAGTCGGCCAGTCGTCAGGCTGCATCAGTGCGCAATCATGGCCCGCATCAGCCAATCCGCGCCATTGCCAAGCCACCTCTCGTCTCCTACCAACCTGACCCAAGGTGGTAGAGACTCGCTTAGTCGTGGACGGTGCGATTGGGGCTGGTTCCTGTGACGCCCTCTGCCTGGAGTTCTGCGATCTCCTCGTCGGATAGCCCTAGCAGTTCTCTAAAGACGTAGCGGTTGTGCTCGGCGAAGGTGGGGGCGGGCAGTCGAATGTGGGCCGGGGACTCGCTCATACGCCAGGGTGGGCCGTCGACGTCCCAGACGCCGGCGATGGGGTGAGAGACAGGCTCGAAGAAGCCGCGGGCGCGCAGGTGCTCGTCCGCAAAGACCTCTGGGACGCCAAGGACGGGCATCGCGGGGACGCCGGCCGACTGAAGGGCTTCGGCGGCGTCTTCCTTAGTTCGATCCTTCGTCCAGGCGCAGATGGTTTCGTCGAGTTCATCCTGGTTGCGATAGCGGCTAACGACATCTGCGAAACGGGGATCGTGGGCGATGCCGGGTTGCTCAAGCGCTGAGCACAGCGCAGCGAATTGAGCATCATTCTCGCAGGCGATCGTGATCCACTCGTCGTCGCCCGAGCATCGGTAGCAGCCGTGCGGGGCCATAGACGAGTCGCGGTTACCCTGTCGTGAGGGTTCGCGCTGGTTCATCGAGAAGGCGACGATGTATTCGCCGATCAGGCTAATGAGGGTCTCGCGCTGGGCGAGCTCGATGTACTGGCCGTGTCCGGTGCGGCGGCGGACCCACAGAGCGAGAGCAATGGCACCCGCGGCGGCGATCCCCGCGATTGGATCGCCGTAGCTAATGCCGGTCTTGTGCGGCGGGCCACCTTCGTATCCGGTGAGGTGACAGAGGCCCGAGAGCTGCTCAACGTTGGTGCCGTATGTCACGAAATCGCGCTCGGGTCCGGTCTTGCCGTGGCCCGGCATCGAGAGTACGATCAGGCGATCGTTGACAGCGGAAAGGACGTCGTAGCCGAGATTCAGGATGTCCATGACCTCCGCTCGGAAGTTCTCGATCACGATGTCGGACTGGGCAGCCAGGCGGAGAAATAGTTCGCGGCCGTCCGGCTTCGAGAGGTCGAGCGAGCAGCCGTACTTGTTGCGGTTTGTCTGGTTGAAGTAAGGAGACTTGTCCCAACCACGTTCTGTCTCTGGTGGCTGGCCGGTGAGGGCGCGAAGGACGTCCCAGTTGTCGACGCTCTCGATTTTGATGACCTCGGCGCCCATGTCCGCGAGCAAGCGGGTGGCGTAGGGGCCCGCCCAGGCCATCGTCAAGTCGAGAACACGAACGTCGTGGAGCGGAAGGCGGTACACGAGAGTCAGACCACTCGCGCCGCTCGCAGGCGAGCCAGATCCCGCCGCGAGAGACCCATCTCATCGCAGTACAGTTCTTCGTTGTGTTCGCCGAGGAGGGAGGCGCGTGCGGGCCGTTCGACCTCCGACATACGGAAGGGCGGGCCAGGAAGCGTAATTTCGCCGGCCTCGGGATGCGCAACACGCTGGTAGACATCTCGGGAGCGGAGCTGCTCCGATTCGAAGAGGTCTTGGATCGTGTGGACAAAGGCGATGGGGGCGCGGACGGCGCCAGCGGTCTGATACGCCTCGCGCGGGTCCTCGCGGCTCGCCCATTCGTAAACGATGGCTTCGAGCTCGTCGTTGTTCTGGAGGCGAGAGCGGGCGTCTTTGAATCGCACGTCTTCGACGAGTTCGGGGCGGCTGATCGCCTTCGCGAACCGGGGCCAATTGCGGGGCATGATATGCAGCCCGATATGACCTTCTTTCGCTGGAAAGACGCCAACCATGGCGGAGAGGACGTTGCCGCGCCGTTTCGAGATATCCCGCTTGAGGTAAGCCCACCACGGAAGGTAGAGCTCAAGCGCCGACGCCATGCATTCCTGGGCCGAGATGTCGATGTGCTGGGGGACTTCGAGGGCATCAGCGTTGAAGGCCGCTACGGCCGCGGCGGCGAACGCCTGGAGGCCGGCCTGGTACTCCGCTTGCTGCCCACCCGCGACAAGCGGTTCGCGGTCGGGATCGCCGGTGAGGGACATCTGGCCGCCGGAGGCGAAAGAAGTAAGGTTCGTGGCCTTCCAGCCGGCACAGGGGCCGTCCTGACCGAAGGGCGTGACCGAGACCAGCACGATGCGACGCACGATTCGACGCAGCGCATCGAAGCCCAGGCCGAGTTCGTCGATCATTCCCGGCGGATAGTCCTCGACGATGAGATTCGCCTCTTCGACCATGCGCTGGAATAGGCTCTGTCCAGTCCTTGCCGCGATGTCGAGTGTCGCGCTCCGTTTGCCGGCGCCGAGGTAAAGCCACATCGCGCCGGTCTCACGGTGGGGGCGATCAGCGGCGAAGGGGCCGTTTCGGCGAAGAGGATGGCCGGAGAGTGGCTCGAGGGTGATGACGTCCCCGCCGAATTGGGCGAAGAGCTTCGTGCAGAAGGCGCCTGCAATGCCGCGTGAGAGATCGAGGACGCGGAGGTCGGAGAGAGGCGCGGAGTCGGGCATGGCGGCGCTAATGGTACGGATTCGTCAGCGAATGGGAAAGCAAATAAGCGAATCGGGGCCGGCGTCAGATGTTCGAGCGGCCCTGGCCTCCCTCGACGACCCAGCACGCACCGGTCACCCAGGAGGCGCGGGGCGAGGCCAGGAAGGCGATGACGTTGGCCACCTCTTCGGCGGTGCCAAAGCGGCCGAGCGGGATGTTCTCTTTGACAAAGCGCGCCATGCCTTCGGGGTCTTCCTTCTGCCGCTTCCACCAGGTGCCGCCGGGCGCCGCGATTGACCCGGGGGCGACGCTGTTTACGCGGATGTTGTCCCTTGCGAATTCGAGAGCCATCGCTTTGGCGTGGCTGATAAGGGCGGCCTTGATCACGTTGTAGCCGGGCCGGCCGCCGGCTTCTCGGCCGTAGACTGAGCTCAGGTGGACGATGCTACCGCCGCCGGCGCTTCGCATGTGCGGCACGACGAGACGCGTGAGACGCGCGGCCGGGAGGAACAGAATATTGAAGGATTGGCGCCAGACGTCGTCTTCATCGCCGGCGGCCGAGAAGTGAATGCTGTTGACGAGGATATCGATGCGGCCGAAGCGCTCGGCGGCGGAACGCACGAGGCGCTCGGCATCGGCGGCGACTGTGAGGTCGCAGGTGAGGGCTAAGGCTTCGGCGCCGTTCGCCTCGACTTCTTTCGCAGTCTCGCCCAGCGCCTGCTCGCCGCGCGCCGCGAGGGCGAGGCGACAGCCCTCCGCCGCGAGTAGGAACGCAGTTGCGCGGCCGATGCCGCGGGAGGCGCCCGCGACGATGGCAACTTTGGCGGCGAGGCCCAAGTCCATGGCGTCACTATAGGGGCCGAAAGAAGGAAGGTGGAAGGCGGAAGATGGTTTCTTGCCGGGTTTGTGAGGCGCGCCCTACAATTCAAACACCGCGGGTAATTTGACGCGGGAATGCATGTATGACTGACACAGAGCGCACAGACGGGATGGCGAAGGCGTACGACCCTTCACAAGTGGAAGGGCCGCTGTACGAGGCGTGGCTGAAGGGCGGCTACTTTCGAGCGCGCATCGACCCGGACAAGGAGCCGTTCTGCATCATCATGCCGCCGCCAAACGTGACTGGCGAACTGCACCTCGGCCACGCGCTGACGGCGACGGTCGAAGACTGCCTGATCCGCTGGCATCGCATGCTCGGCGACCCGACGCTGTGGCTGCCGGGTGTGGACCACGCGGGAATCGCGACGCAGAACGTAGTGGAAAAGCAGCTGGCGAAAGAGGGGCTGTCGCGACACGACCTGGGGCGGGAGCAGTTCGTCGAGCGGGTATGGCAGTGGGTGCGGAGGTACCGCAGCGTCATCGCGCACCAGCATGCGCGGCTGGGCGCTTCATGTGATTGGGACCGGGAAGTGTTCACGATGGATGAAGGGCCGCAGTTAGCAGTGCGAACGACGTTCGTAAAGCTTTACAACGAGGGGCTGATCTATCGCGGCGAGCGGATCATCAACTGGTGCCCGCGCTGTCAGACGGCGCTCTCCGACCTCGAGGTTGAGCACGAAGAGGTGGAGGGAAGTCTCTGGTACGTGCGATATCCGCTCCTAGACGACGTCGGCAACATGACCGATGACTACGTCGCGATCGCCACCACGCGGCCGGAGACGATCGTCGCCGACGTGGCGATCGCGGTGAACCCGAGCGTCGAGCGCTGGCAGAAGATCGTCGGGCGGACGGCCTTGCTGCCGATCATCGAGCGGCAGATCCC
>VBEJ01000016.1 GCA_005882985.1 Chloroflexota bacterium | reverse complement strand
CACCTGCACGGTGGCGTTCACGCGGAAGAAATCGCCGTTGAAGCTCGCCCTGCCCTCGCGAATAAGAGGCAGCAGCACGGAAAGATACTCCCGCATGTGGACAGCCGGCCGGTCGTACTTGAGACCCCACATGCCCTCGACGACAGGCGCGTGAGATAGCCCGATTCCGAGGTTGAAGCGGCCATTCGTCGCCGCTTGGACGGTGAGCGCCTGCTGAGCCAGGGCGTGCGGGTGCCTCGGGTAAGTGGGTACGACCGATGTCCCGAGTTCAATGCGACTGGTTTTCTGGCCCGCCAGAGCGAGGACGGTGAGCACGTCCGCGCCGAAAATCTGCCCGAACCAGATGCCGTCGAAACCGTCGTTTTCGGCATCGATGACCGTCTGGACCTGGCCTTCAACGCTGCCGGGTCCGCCGAAGAAAATCGCGAGTTTCAAATGTATCCTCCAGCTACAATCGGTTGAGTGCGGGTTCGGAGCAGGCCAAGAATATAGTCGCGACAGAGGAAGTGTCAAAAAGTGGATAAGACTTCTTTATCATTCCGTAACATCGTTTCTATTGACAGCTTTCCGGATGGATGATTCAATGAAGCACGCTAAGGTCTAATCCGCCTTTTGGCGGAGCGGGGGGAACCAAGCAGCCCCGGGGTGTAGTCCGTAGGCTCGGAGTGGGCAGCTCCTACCAGCCCTAACCCGTCAGCTAACCTCGCAGACCACTGGAGGAGGCGGAATCCGCCCTGCGGCGGAGGGTCCGCGTAGATAAAGGAGGAGTTGCGTGCGTGACTTCCCGCAGCGGGCTCGCAAGAAGCTCGATCTGGCTTCGTTGCTCAAGGTCTGTCCTCAGTGTCTTGGCGATCTCGTTTTTCGCGCGGACTTTTCGGGCGATTACTATTGCTGCTTGCAGTGCAACGTCCGCACCGAGCCCCGCAACCGCATCGGACGGTTACCCTCGTTGCCGGGCGGGCCTGACCTGGCGCAGGTAATCGCGGCCGGCGGCGAGCCACTACCTGCCGCCGACGCGGCGATCACGCAGGCGCTACCCTCTTAGCGCCGGCCACGCGCGGCCGGGCGGAGGTTGGGGTGGAACGAAGGCGTTTCCCGGACGAGACCGACGAAGCGAGGATCGACCCCGCAGAGTTGGGTGTCACCGAAACCTCCGAGGAGCCCTCGCTGCTCGAAGAGGACCTCTTTGCCCACGCTGACCCCCGCATTTTCGTAACCGACCCCGACAATCCTGAGGAAGGGCGCACGTTTGTCTGGGCGCTCACCCGCTGGTTCGAACGGATCGAGGGCGATACGGGCGCCGTGGAATTCAGCCCTGCGGCCGAAGACGAGGATGAGCTGCGCGAGTGGCTCTCAGAGCAGGGCCTCGAGATCACAGAGATCGACGTCGACAACGAATTCGGCCGCTCCGTCCGCGAAGAGTTTCTGGAACAGACGCCGCTATACCCGGAAGCGCCCGAGCTCTCCGACCAGGAGTTGCCGGCGGAGCGATGACCCGCTTCTGGGTCGGGACGTCCGGCTGGCAGTACAAGCACTGGCGGGAACGGTTCTATCCGAAAGATGTGCCGCAGAAGGACTGGCTGACCTACTACAGCAGGCAGTTTTCAACGGTCGAGATCAATAACAGCTTCTACGTCCAACCGAGCGACAAGAGCTGGGACCGTTGGCGGGATTGTGCGCCCGAAGGATTCCGCTACGCGGTCAAGGCGCATCGCTACTTGACTCACAGGAAGCGCTTGAAGGACTGCGAAGACTCGCTTGAGCGCGTCATCACATCAGCCCGCCGCTTGGGTTCGCATCTCGGGCCGCTGCTCTTTCAGCTGCCGCCTTATTTTAGGCGGACTGAAGAACAGGCGAGCCGTCTCGAATCGTTTCTGAACCTGCTTCCCACGGACTTGCTCTGCACGTTCGAGTTCAGGGACAAATCGTGGTTGGGTGACGACACGATGGAAGAGTTGCGCCGCCACGTCGTAGCCCTCTGCTCGTATGACATGCCGAGTGTGAACTGCCCGCTTGTCGCGACAGCCGGGTTCGCTTACATGCGTTTTCACGGCCCCGGTGCCCGCTACCGCGGCAAGTATACGGACCGGATGCTCGAGGAGTGGGCGGACCGCCTGATCAAGCTGGCGAAAGAGGTGGACGAGGTCTACGTTTACTTCAACAACGACGCTTTTGGCCATGCAGTCAAAAATGCGATCACACTCGGCCGGCTGCTGGGCGTATCGACATCAACCGGGGTGGCTGCTGTTACCGCCAACTGAAGCAAGCGGTTCGGGGTCAAGGGGTCATTTGACAACGAAATCGCCCTTCATGGCGTTCGGATGGATATCGCACTGAAAATGATAGGTGCCGGGTGTTTCGGGCGCAGTGAACCCGTAGGTCAGGAAGCTCGGGCCTGCAAATCTCTGGCCGGCGAATAGGGGATCCTTTGAGTCCGCCAATGGGTAAAGCGAGAAGGTGTGCTCGATAGAATCCTTGTTTTCCATTGTGAGCGCAACGTCTTTGCCCGCCGGAGCCTCAAGCGTCGTCTTGTCGAACTTCGTGTTCTCAGCTACGAGCGTGAGCTTAATCTCCTCGTCAGCTCCGTCGCTTCCCTGCCCTGCCGCTTGTGTCGCGGTTGCTGACTTGTTCTTGTCATTACCGTCACCACCACAACTGCCGAGAAGCGTTATGACGAAAACGAGGACGAGCATCAGGGCAGCGGTGCGGGCCAAGTTCATGAGACCTCCTTGGTTGGGTAGGCCGGCTGCAATCAATCCGGACATATTGCCAACGTCGAGATTATCCGCTTTTGGCCCTCAACGTCACGTGATCGTGTGTGTTCATTCGGGCCTGTGAATGGAATCGCTTAGAATTGACTGAACCGAGACAAGGCCGACAGAGAGAGAATGGCGCGCGACCCTCAGAAACCGCAATTCTTCCGCACGCTACGCGTGAAAAATGTGCAGCAAGTCGGCGTCCTCGCGGGTGTCTTAGGCGTGGTCGCCCGGCATGGAGCGAGCGTCGGTGACATCCGTACCGTTCACCAGAGCAGGACGTCGATGGTCCGCGATATCGACCTCCTCGTCGAGTCGCTGGCGGAGCTCGATGCCATCGTCGCCGAACTCGATGAAATGCCGGAGACCACGGTCCTGGAACTGCGAGACGAGGTTCTGTCGGCCCATCTCGGCGGCAAAATTCGAATGGTCCCTCAGATGCCGATTGACACCTTCGCCGATCTCGGTCGCGTCTATACGCCCGGCGTCGGCGAGGTGTGCCGACGCATCTACGAGGACCCTTCGCTTGCTGACAACTACACGATTATCGCGAATACCGTTGCCATCATCAGCGACGGTTCAGCCGTCCTCGGGCTGGGAAACCTGGGTCCGCTCGCCGCAATGCCTGTCCTGGAGGGCAAGGCGGCGCTCCTCGCGCACCTCGTCGGAGTAAACGCCTTCCCGATAGCGCTGCGCAGCCAGGACCCCGACGATATCGTCGCGGCGGCCGCCGCGATTTCCCCATCATTCGGCGTGATTCAGCTCGAGGACATCGCCTCTCCGAAGTGCTTCGAGGTGGAGAGACGCGTGCAAGAAGCCGTTGGCGTTGCGGCGTTTCACGATGACCAGCACGGCACGGCCGCTGTTGTCCTGGCCGCACTGATCAATGCGTGCCGCCTCGCCGAGACGGTGCCTCAACAACTGCTCATCGGGCAGATCGGACTCGGCGCGGCCGGATTTGCGATAGCGCGTTCGATCATGCATTACACCGGAAATCCAGTTCTGGGCGCAGACCGCTCGCCAGAGGCGATCGACCGTCTCGTCGGCAGCGGCGGTACTGCGTCCGACATCGAGGAGGTCTGCGGCAAGTGCGATGTGGTAATCGCGACGACGGGGCAGCCGGCTCTTATCGCACCGTCAATGGTGCGGCCCGGCCAGATCATCTTCGCTCTGTCCAACCCGCGTCCGGAGATCGACGCCACCCTAGCCATAGAGGCGGGCGCGCGCATCGCCGAGGGGGGCGCTGCTATCAACAACCTGCTCTGCTACCCGGGTGCCTGTCGCGGTCTGCTGGATGTCGGGGCCAAATCGGCCCCGCAGGCCGTCTTCCGCGCGGCGAGCGAGGCGATTGTTGTTGCAACGCCGGAGGGGCAGCTCTTACCGAACCCGCTTGAGAAGCGGGCGCACAGTGCCGTCGCCCGGGCTGTTGCCAGAGCCTCAGTAGCGGCCGGCATTGCGAGCCGCGAGCTGGATGTAGACTACTTCACGGAGGAATAGGGAAAACGCGAACGGCGGAAGGTAATTCCTTCCGCCGTCCTTCTGGTCAGATCTTGTCTTGGCGATTAGTCGTTGCTGCGGACCTCGGCTTTAGCCTCTCGCCGCGATCGAACACGGGGGAAGGCCGCGATAACGAACCCGATCACGAATGCTCCGGCGATCGCCAGGACCGCCCAGCGCAAGTTGAGATCGCGCTCGCCCACCGAGCCGTCGCCGGTGGTCGGGAAGGCTGATATCGCGAGCACCGCTGGTGACGGAGTGGGATTCGGCGCGCGGGTCGGAGCGACTGTTCTCGGCGTGGCTGTGGTCGCCAGGCGCGCGGGCG
>VBEJ01000056.1 GCA_005882985.1 Chloroflexota bacterium | reverse complement strand
ACAAGGCCGAAGTCGCGAGGGCCGCCATCGAAGCCGGCGCGTCGCTGGTCAACGACGTACACGGTTTCCTGCGTGAGCCCCAAATCGCTTGCGTAGCCGCCCAGGCCGGCGTCCCCGCCATCGCGATGTACAACCACCGGGGCCGCCAGCTCCGCGACACGATCGGAAATATTGTAGAGGGCTTGCTCGACAGCCTTGGGATTGCGCGCGAACAGGGGCTGCCCGATGACCAGATCATCGTCGACCCCGGCTTCAACTTCGGCTGGAAGGACGACCAGGCGCTCGAGATGATCCGCCGCCTCGCCGAACTGCGCGTCCTCGGCCGCCCGATTCTCATCGGTACCTCGCGTAAGTCGACGATCGGCAACGTGCTGGGCGGCCTGCCTGTAGAAGACCGCCTCGAAGGCACGGCCGCCACCGTCGCGATCGCGATCGCCAACGGCGCCGACATGGTCCGCGTGCATGACGTCAAACAGATTTCCCGCGTCGCGCGCATGGCTGACGCCGTTGTGCGCCCGGACGGACGCCCGTCGGAGCGCGGCGGGAACTCTGAAGCCGCAGCGCTGTGAACAGCGAGTGGCAGAAGATCCGCGTCCCGTTCGTCGAGCTCGTCGGCGCGCAGGTCGAGGAGGCCCAGGAAGGCTATTCCCGCCTCTCCCTTAGACTCGAGGAGCGTCACACGAACCCGAACGGCGTGATGCATGGCGGCGTCGTGGCAACCGTGATGGACTCAGCGGCGGCCGTCGCGCTCGGCCGTTTGCGCGGCGAGCGGACGAGGCGGGACAACCCGCACGCTACCGTCGACATGAACGTCGCGCTGATCTCTGCCGCGCGGCCCGGCGACGAGCTGATTGTCGAGGGCCGCGTCCTCAAGCTGCGCCGGTCGGTCGCATTTTGCGAGGCAGAAGCTCGCCGAGTCGCCGACGGTGAGCTGATCGCGAAGGGGCGTTTTACCTTCGCCATCTCTAATCGCGACGGCTGATGGCGACCGTCTATATCGGCCTCGGCGCGAACATCGGCAACCGCGAGGCGAACCTGCGGATGGCCCTGCACGGGCTCACCCGCATGGCGCGTGTCGAGGCGGTCTCGTCACTCTACCAGACGGATCCCGTCGGGTCGGAAGAGCAGCCCGCCTTCTTTAACGCGGTCTGCCGGATCGAGACCGGCCTTGAGCCAGAATCGCTGCTGCGTTTCCTCAAGAGTCTCGAACACGAGATTGGACGGCGGTCGGGTACGGAGCGCTGGGGGCCGAGACCGATCGACGTGGACATCCTCCTGTATGATGAGCGCATCGTTCAGGGAGCCGAGCTGGCGGTGCCCCATCCGCGGCTCGGCGAGCGTGCTTTCGTCCTCGTTCCGCTGGCCGAAATCGGTCCGGGTGTTCGGGATCCGATTCGAAATCAGACGATCGCTAACCTAGCTCAGACAATCGATACGAGCGGGGTGAGGCGCATCAAGAATCAGGGATGGGATGGCGTCGCCGGGCGCGAGGGCCGCGTTCGTCTCTAGGGGAGCTAAAGGCTGATTACTGATAGTTGGCCGCTATGCGTCGCAGCCTAGCGCTCCGCGGCCATCTCTTCGGCGAGCTCTTCCTCTAGCTCTTCCAGCTCTTCGTTCTCCGCGGTGAACATCGTCCAGCCGATCCAGAAGGCGAGAGCGGAGACGGCGGCGATCGCGCTCATCACCGGAAGGGCGACCGCCATATAGCTTCGCCGGAGGATGGCCCAGAGAAAGAAAACGCCGGCAAAGCCGGAGGCGATCATGATGATCAGGCCCGTCCTCTGCGATCTGTCCATCCGGCTCCTTAGGTTGCGGCCTTACGCATTTCCGGCGGAAGGAAATTGGGAATTCGGTCCTCGATCGGATAGCGCTCGGAACACTGAGTACACGTAAAGTACCCGCGGATTACCTCATCGCCCGCCTCTTCCTCCACCGTCAATTCGAGCGGCGACTTGTCCATCGGGCAGACGAGAATGTCGAGGAAGTCCTTGTCCTTGCGCACGTGGCGAACCTCAGCGCCCAATTCTACGGATGGTGTCCTCGCCGGTCAAACGGCAGTGGACCGGCTCGGTTGGGCCAGACGCGGTCCAACAAGACCCCCCTGTTGCACCTAAGCGGTAGCCGGTGTCTTGCTTGCCTCGCGGGCTTCATACCAGCCCGGCACCAGCCGAAAGCCGATCGCCATGCGGTTCCAGGCGTTGATCGCGGCGATCGCGAGCGTGAGATCGGAGATTTCCTTCTTATCGAAGTGGACGCTTACTTCCTGGTATACGTCGTCCGGTGCCCCGGTCTGCGCGACGAGCGTAAGTGACTCGGTCCACGCGAGAGCGGCGCGCTCGCGCTCGCTGTAGAGGTGCGATTCGCGCCAAGCGTTGAGCATGTAGAGACGCTCCTCGCTCTCGCCCGCCGTGCGCGCTTCCTTCCAGTGCATATCGAGGCAGAAGGCACAGCCGTTTAGCTGTGACGCCCGCAGCTTCACTAGCTCGAGCAGCGGCCGTTCGAGGCCCGATTGCTCGACGTAGTCCTGGAGCTGCTTGAGCGCCTGGTAGGCGCCCGGCGACGCGCGGTAGTACTTCAGACGCGGTTCCGCACGTGGCTCCTCGCTCCCGCCGGCCACCGCAGGCACGATGCTGATCTCGTCGCCGGGCTTAACAGCGGTCTGAACACCCTGCGCGAAGCGGACGTCTTCACCGTTGATGTAGATATTTACGAAGCGGCGCAGCTCGCCTGTCTCGTCCAGCAGGCGGTCCTTCAAGCCGGGATATTGAGCGTCGAGACCGTCGATACACTGAGTGAGGGTCTCGCCGCTGCCTGAGACTACATCCTGGTCGTTCGTCAGCTTGCGAAGTGGCGTCGGAATACGAACTATGACGCTCAAGCGCAGGTTCTCTTGCCCGGGGATTACGCCTGACTCCGGCTCACGTTGCATCGCCATCTGCTTCTCCTCCTCGCGCTCCTCTAGCCCTCGACGATATCTTCGTACACGGGGTCGACGCGCACGCCCTGCTGCCCGACCCACTCGAGGCCGCGGTCGATTTCGTCGCGTTGACCTTCGAGTTCGAGGATTACCCAACCGCGATCGGCCTGGACGTCGGCGCGGCGGATATTTGTGACGACTTCGAACTCGCGTCCGAGCTTCCAGATGATCGGCTCCTTAATGAGCGACTCGACGAAGGTGAACTTCACGCGTAGTTTGTCCACCGTCACGCTCCCCTGGCCGCCGGGAGAACGCCATCTCGCTCCTCCAGCGCCTCCTCAAAGGAGTCGAGGGTGGCACGGATCGTGAGCGGCGGTTGAATCGCCGGAAGCACGGCCTCTTGCGTCTTAAGCCCGGCGCCCGTTATGAACGCGACGACAACCTCATCGCCGCGCACATGGCCGTCTTCAACGAGTCTCCGGAGGCCGGAGATTACGACCCCGCCGGCGGTCTCGGCGAAGATGCCTTCGGTCTCGGCGAGTAGCTGAATCCCCTCGACGACTTCTTCGTCCGTCACGGTCGCTGCCGCGCCGTTGGTGTCGGCCATTGTCTTCAGGGCATAGTAGCCATCGGCGGGGTTACCGATAGCGAGCGATTTCGCGATGGTGTTCGGCTTCTGCGGCTTGATGAGGAAGCTGCGCCGGTTCCACGCTTCGGCGATGGGCGAGCAACCCTCCGCCTGAGCGCCGCTCATTCGCGTGGCCCGCCAGTCGACAAGGCCGAGCCAGGAAAGCTCCTTGATGCCCTTGTAGATCTTCGTGTAAAGCGAACCACTGGCAAGAGGCACGATGCAGTGGTCCGGCGCGCGCCAGCCGAGCTGCTCGCACACTTCGTAGCCGAGCGTCTTGCTGCCTTCGGCGTAGTACGGTCGCATGTTGATGTTCACAAAGGCCCACGGGTATTTGTCGCTTACTTCGCTGCAGAGCCGGTTGACTTCGTCGTAGCCGCCGTCGACAGCGACCAACGTCGGCGAATAGATTGCGGAGCCGATGATCTTGCCCTGCTCCAGGTCAGCGGGGATGAAGACACGCGCTTTCATGCCTGCCCGGGCTGCGTGGGCCGCGACGCTATTGGCCAGGTTTCCAGTCGAGGCGCAGGCCAGCGTGTCGAACTCAAACTCGCGCGCGACGCTGGTTGCGACGGACACGACGCGGTCCTTGAACGACCAGGTCGGGTTCTGGCAGTCGTTCTTGATGTACAGGCGGTCGAGTCCTAACAGACGCCCGAGGTTGCGCGCCCGGACGAGCGGCGTTAGCCCGGTGCCGATGTCGACGGCCGTCTCGGGGTTGCACGGCAGAAGCTCCGCATACCGCCACATCGTTGGCGGGCCTCGTTCGATATGGTCCCGGGTGACGGCTCGCCCCATCGCTTCGTAGTCGTAGAAGACTTCGAGCGGGCCGAAGCAGAACTCGCAGACGTGAATCGGGTCAAGCGGATAGTCGCGCCCGCACTCTCTGCATTTGAGGTTTCTCGCGAACGACATGGTCATCGGTCCTCCGGTCGGTAGGCTAGAACTGGCCTGGGAGGGCCCGCCGCAAGCGGGCCTGCGTCATCGCCATTCGGACGCCGATCTGTCGTTCGCCTAACGAGCTGGACAAAAAATTAGACCTCTTCCTTTTCGAGAGAAGAGGTCTGCCGCTCGCCTTATCGATCCTCCCGATTCATCGGGAGGCCGGCATTGGCACCGTGTCCTTAGACGGACTGGTTGCCGGGCTTCACAGGGCCGTGCCCTCCACCTCTCTTGATAAGGATATTCTTCGATTTTGAAGGGATGCTAGCACACGGGCTGAAATGGTGTCAACGAACGAGCCGGCTCGCTTGACGCGATTAGGCGGACTTGCGGTTCGAGCCGCGGCGATCGCTGAGTTTACGGCCCACGACCGCGCCCAACACCGAGCGAAGCGTCAGGTCCGTGAGGATCGGATGCCTGAACGGAGCCTCGAGGTTGACGGTGTAATGATGCCGGCGGCCGTCTCGGCGCACATTGAGCATATCCGCTCGCCGCAGATCGCCGATTAGCCCCCACACAGTCCTCTGCGTCAGGGCCATCTCGTCCGCGATCTGGCGGATGGTGCACTCGGGATTGACGGCAATGTAGAAGAGCACGGCGCCGTGGCTGGATACCAGGTACCAGTGGTTCTGGATGGCTAATGGCTGGTTGGTTTCGTGCCGCTTCATAGAACTCTGATTCAGGTTATGCAATCACTGCAAAAAATATGATGCTCTCTCATCGTAAGGGCTAATACGAAGGTTGAGAAGTAGTAAATAGTTACAGATCGGTGTAATGCGCCCGGCGCGCGTCGCTCAGGCCAACGAAGAGAGGACAGCCAGCAAGCGCGCCTCCTCGACCGGCGCTGATGCCACCTCCTCGTCGCCGACAACGATCACCGGGACACGATCCTGGTATCGACTGCAAAGCGCGGGGTCATCTTCGATGTATACGACTTCGGTCTCGAAGTGGATTAGCTTCCGAGCCCGCCTCAATGCGTCCTCTGCCTGCTCGCAGAGTCCGCAGTTCTCCCTGGTGTAGAGCGTCACCCTCAAGTCGCCGGTTCTCCCTCGGGGGCCGCCGTTGCTTGTTCACGCGGGACCATCCGGCGGCCGCCGCGTCGTCCTTCGCCCCGGGGCGGCGTTCTTAGCAGGTATGCCATCCCGGCTAGCCCCACGACCATTGCAACGATGCCGATGAGCTGCGCCGTTCGCAGCCCCATAAAAACGATGTCGTCCAGGCGCAGAAAGCTAACGAGAGTCCGTAACAGGCCGTAGAGGAAGACCCACGCGAAGAAGGTGACGCCCGCTCGGTTCACGCGCAGGTAGATGAAAAGCAGCACGCCGAATATCACAATGTCGCCGATCATCTCGTAGGCGACTGCAGGATGCTGCGGCTGGGGGACTCCGGTGATCACGCTCGGGCTGCTGGAATGCGTGTAGACGACGCCCCACGGCAGGTCCGTGTGGCTGGCAAAGTGCTCGCCGTTGATAATGTCCCCGATGCGCCCGACGGCCATGCCGAGAATACCGCCCATTGCCGCGATATCTGCGCCCCTCGGGATGTTCGGCACCTTGCGAATGAACGAATACAGCCAGGCGCCGATCGTGCCGCCGATGAGCGCTCCGTAGATCGAGATCCCGCCGGTGTTCACGCGGACGATGTCCACGAGGTCATCCTTGAAGGCGCTCCAGTTCTCGATGACGTACAAGCCGCGCGCCCCGACGATTCCGCCGATCACCAGGCAGAGAGCGAAGTTGTATATCATGTCCTCCTGGTATCCCTCCCGCCGAGCAAACGCGGTCGCTACCGCCACCCCGATGATTACGCCCAGCGCTGTGAAGAGACCGTGCCAGGTAACCTCGATCCCCCAGTCACTGAAGATTACGGGGTCGATGCCGATGTCAATCGAGAGGAACATCAAGTCAGTGCTCGTCCTTCAAGGTCTCGGGCGCAGAACCTGCTCGGCGGGCCAAGCGCTTCAACTCGCGAGTATAACGCGCGTGGGCCGGTGCTTGGCCGGCCATCACTGTGCGAGTCGCGGTAATTTTAGCCCAAAACCTCCGTCGAGGCACCCAGAACGTCGCCATTAGGCCGGCCAGGATCAGCACCGCGCCCACCCAGACCAGATAGTCGCTCCGGTCTCTCTTGACAGTGATGCCGGCGAATTCGCGCTGACCGAGAAAGCTGTACTCGTAACCGCCCACCCGGACACTCTCGCCCGGCTGTAGCTTGACAGCCTGAGCTGCCAATCCGGTCAGCGTAAGAACCGCCGGTCCCCCGTGTGAAGCGGCCAGCGTCGCGTCGCCGGCAGATGTCTTGTCGGTGCCATAGACGACGTTGCTTAACTGGAGTGCAGGGGTGCCCGCACCTGCGTCAGTGGCAGGTACGGGGAGATCAGGAACCGTGGCGTAAGGTAACGCCTCCGCCTTCTGATAAGAGACCTGAAGCCCACCGGAGTCACCGCTCTCGCCTTCCGCGAGTGACAGCTGAACGAGACCATCGCCCTGGCCGGGCTCGAGCACGGCCAGCCGCTCATCACCGTCATCGGCCGTTTGGAGCCCGACGCTGACCAGACGGCCGGACGGAAGGCGGACAAGCGTGCCCCGGTAAGTGAAGTCCTTACCGTTCAGCTCGTCTGTGAGAACCAGGGTCTGGTCCACGAGCACCGTTCCTGCGCCGTCGCGTATTACGACATGCGGAGCCTTTGCCGTACCTGCCAGCGCCAGCGTCTCGCGGTAGATCGTGTTCCCTGTCTGGAGATCACGGACCTGCACCTCAGCGCCGAAGCCGAAGTAGGCGGACTGGTAGAACTTGTACCCGGCGAAAGTGCACGGGGAGTTCACTGTCGAGGTGCAGCGCTTCAGCTCTTCGCCCCGGCGGTAAATCGCAATCTCTGAACGGTAGTCGAGCGCCTGTCCATCAGCGGCAAACTGCGCCTTCGCATCCCGAAGCTCGACCTGCATCTGGTTAGCATCCCGCACTGGAAAGATGGGCAGCGTCGAGCCCTCCGCTAGAAACAGCGGCGACGAAAACGCATCCGCCTTGCTAACCACGGCTGAAAGGAGAAAGACGATGACCGCGGCATGAGTAAAGAGCGTCCCCAGCCCGCCCCAGGCAAAGCGGTCCGCGAAGAGGTGCGTCGAACCTGCTTCGTCGAAGCGCTCCACCCGATAACGCGCCCTGCGCAGCGCTTCTTCCAGCCGTTCTGTATCCAGCGCTTCCGCAACTTCGAGCCGGTTCGGCGCCGTCTCGAAGAAGCGATCGGGGACGCGCTTTCGCGGCTGAGTGACCGCCCGCCATGCGCCCGGTAGCCGGCTGACGACGTACGCGCCGGTGGACACTGCCGTCAGTGCGAGAAGGATGCCGAACCAGCGGGCATGAAAGATGTCGAAAAGCTGGACTTCGTCGAGAGGCCCGGTGAGGAAGCCGAACTTCCCTTCCTGCATCTTCAGCCAACCAGCCTCGAGCATGGCGTCGCCGCGCACGGCCAGTGGCTTCTGCGGCAAGAGGACGCCCAAAAGGCTCAGCGAGCAAAGAACGACGAGCAGGACCAGGGCGAAGCGCACGTTCGTAAACAGCCACCAGACGGCCTTTAGCGGGTTGAGGACGCCGAAAGTGCGGGACCATCCGCGCGGAGCGGGCGGGACCTGCACCCGGCCGGAGAGCGCCTCGCCGCGTTCCATTAGGGCGGACCAGCGCCGACGATCTGGGCGATCCGCTGCTCGAGGTCGCTCTGCTCGATTGCGCCGCGCACGTCGGTGTCAGTGCGCCGCTCTTGCAGCGGCCCGCTGAAGACGCTACGGACGACCCCCGCACGGTCGATGAAATAAGTCATCGGCAGGCCGAGCAGCCGGTACTCATCTCCCACCTCTCCGTCGACGTCGATTGGTACCGGAAATTTCATGCCGAATTCGCGGGCCTTGTCCCGCGCGATTGACTTCCCTTCCTGCATGTTCACGGCGAGGACAACCAGACCCTCATTCCGGTGCCGATCGTATGCCGCAACGAATTGTGGAAGCTCCTTGCGGCAAGGCGCGCACCAGGTGGCCCAGAAGTTCAGCACTACCGGCTGCCCGCGCAGCGCACTCAAGCGCACTTCGCCACCGTCCAGGCTCCCCAGCAGGAAGTCGGGCGCCAGCTGCCCTTCTTCAGTGCCAATGTCGAGGCCCGCTGTCCGAACCGCGGCTGGAAGCTCCACCGGGCCGTACCGCTCCCCGGTGGGGCTCACGTCATCGCCGCCGCGCGATTCCAACCACCAGATCGCAGCCGCGATCACACCGATAACCAGAATCGGTAGCACGATCCGGCGGAAGACTCCGCGCGACCCGACGCTCAGACCCGAACCCGGTTCGAGGGGCTCTGATACCTGGAGGTTATCTGTCATAGGGGGCGGACCACACTATGGGGGCGGACCACACTATTCAGGCGAGAACGCCTGCTCGTATAGCTGCCGCACCTGGTCAGCTGGTAGCCCAGCGCCCAGGAAAGTATCGCCGACGCGCAGTTCAAAGTGGAGGTGCATCTCTGTGCCGGGTGCCGTGACGGCCTCGGGGGTGCCCGAGTTTCCCACGTAACCGACCAGGTCTCCGGCGGCCACCTGTGCCCCTTCCCGGATCGCCGTTGGGATTGCGCTCAGATGGCAGTATCGGGTGACGACTCCGTTCCCGTGATCGACCCAGACCTGGCGTCCGCGAAAGCGGTCCAATGCCTCGGCGTCGGTATAGCCCTGGGCCAGAGAGCGGTTTAATAACTCCTGCAATTCATCGGCTGTAAACTCCGTGAAACCGTGGTCGGCCCGCACGACTGTTCCGGCCTTCGCGGCCGTCACCGGTGTGCCTTCGGCGACGTTAGCGCAGTTGTAGCCGGCATAGAAGTCCACGCCCTCATGAATGCCAGCCCGGTACTCTCGGGGCGCGTTGGGCATCAGCTTATCGACATTCGGAAGACAAGCGCCTTCGATTGGGAATTTGAACCCAGCGCCCGCGGGATTGCGCGGGACAACCTTCGGCGAGGGCACGTCGGGCGGCGGCACGCCCGGTATCAGGATGACCTGGCCGACCGAAAGCTCATCCGGGCTCGAAAACTTGTTGATGGCGAGTATCTCGTCCACGCTCGTCCCGAAGCGCACCGCCAGCGCGTACAAGCTGTCGCCTTCCTGCACTTCATACTGAAAGGCAAGGACTTCCGGGGTGGGCGTCGAGATGTGGGGAGAGGGGCGCGCAGTCGGTGAAGTTTCCTTGCTCTCGCCGGAACCACCACAGGCCGTCGAGACGATGCAAGCGAGTGCCGCGGCGAATGTCAACATGCAGAAACCACGCCGGAGAATGCTAGCTCGCGACGGGATACCCTTCCTCCTCCATCGCTGCCTCGATCGCACCTTTCTCTACTAAGTTCGGGTCGTACTCCACCGTCACCTGCTTACCGTCTGGGTCGCCCTTGACGAAGCGAACGCCCGGCAGCTTCGTGACTGCTTTCTCGATGCTAGCGATGCAGTGGTCGCACGAGATGTCCGGCGCTTTCAGGGTAGCCTGCGTCATGTGCCCGCCTCCTATCGGATGATACTTCGCCGCGTCGCCTGCCGCACAGCCGCCGCGTGGGCAGCATGCTCGACAGCATCGTCGATTTCGCTTAGTCGAAAATCCTTGTGCCGGCGCCGAAGGGCTGCCTCGATTACGTGGTCGGCGAACTTCGGGTTCTTCGGAAGGAGCGAGCCGTGCAGGTAAGTCCCGAAAACGTTGCGGTAGACGGCGCCTTCGCCTCCGTCCTCGCCGTTGTTGCCGAACCCGGCGACCACGTGGCCAAGCGGCTGAACATTGCCGCTCAGAAAAGTGCGCCCCCCATGGTTCTCGAAACCGACGACGGTCGTCCCGTTCCACTCGACGACGATGTTGCCGATGAACCGCTGCGCCTGAGCGCCCGGGTGGATCGTGTGCATATCCAGAACGCTTGCGCCGGGTAGCTCCTCACCCTCGGCGGTCCGGTAGAAGCGGCCCATGAGCTGAAAGCCACCGCAAACAGCGAGCACCGCGACATTCCGTTTGACGGCTTCCTCGAGTGGCCTGCTTTTGACCTTCACAAGGTCCTCTGCGACCAGGCGCTGCTCCCGGTCCTGCGCCCCGCCGACAAAGATCAGATCGTATTCCTTGGCCTTCAGCTGATCGCCGAGCTCGAGACCTTCGACTTCAAAACCGATGCCGCGGGCCTCACACCGGCGCTGGAGGCAGAGGATGTTGCCGCGGTCGCCGTAGATGTTCATGAGCTTCGGAAACAGGTGAGCGACGCGCAAGGCTAGTCCCTTCACTCAGCCTCCCAGAAGGCGCCGCGTCCGGCCCAGCGGGCGAGTTGGTCGCGCACTTCCAGCATCGCCGTGTACGTGGGAATCACGTAGAGCGTACTGCCCTCGGGGGTCGCACGGAGCGCCCGCTTGAGCGCCCGCGCCGGCTCCGGTTCGACATGTGGCGACGCGCCCTGCCCATCAATGCCGGCGTACTTCAGGCGCAGCGCCATGTCCCACGCCCGCAAGCCCGATACCGTCACCGAGCGCGTCTTGCCCTCGAGCAGCTCGAAATCCACGTCCCAGATCCAGGAGACATCCCGGCCGTCCGCGATGTTGTCGTTCAGAAAGACGGCAAGATCGGAATTCGAGCCGTTGGCTGCGATTGTCCGCAGCACCTGGTTGAGCCCGGCCGGGTTCTTGGCGAGCATGATCTGGACATCCCGCCCGCCCACGCGCATTCGCTCCTGCCGGCCAAAACCGGCAGTCGCTGCATTCAAGCCGCGCTGGACCGCCGGGCGGCCGAAACCGAGTGCCGCCGCCGCAGCAGCGGCAGCGAGAGCATTGTAGGCGTTATAGAGGCCCGTTAGCGGGAGACTTGCCTCCACCAGACCACCCGGCAGCTTCAGAGTGAGCCGTGAGCCGTTCACCTCGGCCTGGAATTGCCCGCAAAAGACATCTGGTTCCGCTCGCGTGTTGCCGCATTTCGGGCAGCGCCAGTGGCCGAGATGCCCATATATCACGGCCGAGTACTCCAGTTCATTCCCGCACACCGTGCACCAGCGCGCGTCGGCGGCGTGCTCGAGCTTGCCCTCGCCCGAGGAGGTGTCTTTCATCCCGTAGGTCAGAATTCGCCCCTGCGCAACTGCGGCAAGCGCCGCGACAGAGGGGTCGTCGACGTTGAGCACCACAGTCGCTTCGGGAGGCAGTCCGGGTACCGCCGCCCGCCAGACCGCCGCGACCGTCTCGACCTCGCCGTAGCGGTCAAGCTGGTCGCGGAATAGGTTTGTGAAGAGGACCCCGCGGGGCCGGACAGCGTCGGCAACCAGGGGAAGCGTCGCTTCATCAACCTCGAAGATGCCGAGGCGCTTCTGTGCCGAGGCGATATCGCCCGACCAGCCGGCAGCGTCGACGAGCGCCGCCGCGATGCCGCGCATCATGTTCGAGCCTGCCCGGTTGGCGATCGTTCTCAGCCCTGCCTCCTTCGCGATGCCGCGCAGCAGCCGGGCCGTCGTAGTCTTGCCGTTGGTCCCAGTGACGATCACGGACCCCTCGCTCAGTTGAGCGCTGAGCTCCCGAATAACATCAGGGTCGATACGCTCGGCGACAAGCCCCGGAAGCGCGGTGCCGCCACCGAGGCGGAATCGGCGGGAAACGGCGGCGGTCGCCTTCCCCGCGGCAACGGCAGCGGTGCGCTGAATCACGCGTCTATTGTAGGAGCAGTCAGGAGAAAGGAGCGAGGCGCTAGACTTCAGCAGACTGTCATACCGAGCTCGCGGGGCGGACCGAGCGGTACGGGGGTGGAGGCGAGGAATCTCAGCATCGGCCTAGCCGCGAGAGACCCTCGTCAGGGCGAAAGCGAGAGACTGCCTTTGACAGGCGGATAACCAGCCACGACAATCATCTCGTTCGCCATGACTCTTGAGTACCGCCCCCTCACCGACGATGACCTGGAGCAGGCCGTAGTCGTCGAATCAACCGCCTTCTACAATAAGCCGACGCCCGAGCGCCTCGAACAGTTGCGGGAGTTCTTCCCTCCGGACTGGACGGTCGGGGCGTTCGTTGACGGGCGGCTGGTCGCCGACGTGCGCACGATCCCGATGGCGCGTCGAATCAACGGCAGCGCAACTCCATTCGGCGCGATCGGGCCTGTCGCCTGCCTCTCCGCGTACCGGCGGCAGGGCCACGTCGGCAAGCTCTTGCGGCTCGCGCTCGAGCGCATGCGAGAGCAGGGCATCCCGCTGTCGGGCCTGTTCACGCCGCACGACGCCCTGTACGCTCGCTTCGGCTGGGAGCGCTCCGAGGCGCGGAAGCAGTACTACCTGCGGCCATCAGACATCCGGTTGCGGGTCAAGGGAGCGCCCGGGGTTATCGAATCGGTGGCGCCGGACGACTGGGGGCGCCTGGATGCCATCTATCGGCGGTATGCCGGGCCGCGCAACGGCCCGCTCCATCGAGTCGAGCCGTGGTGGCGGCAGAACGTCCTGCGACACTATGACGAGATGACGGCGGGGCTCGGCGACAACGACGCTTTCGTCTGGAAGAGCGCAAACCGCGAGGACGAGGGCTACGTCAGCTACTACTCGCGAGCGATGCCCCGGACCGATCGCTACGCGCCGTGGGAGGTCCTCGTCCGCGACTTCGTCTCACTCTCGGGCGATGCCTACCTCGGCCTCTGGCGGCACCTGCTCGCGCACGACATCGCCACGCGATTAGCCGTCCACCTGCCGGTGGAAGACCCCTTCGCCGACCTCGTCGAGGACCCGCGCAAGATCGAACTACCCCGCGCTGAGGGGCCAATGATCCGCGTCGTCGACATCGAGCGCGCGCTATCCCGCCGCCCGTTCGTCGGGAGCCGCCCGGCCTCGTTCTCGATTCGTGTCAGCGACCCGTCCGCGCCCTGGAACGAGGGCGTCTGGCGCGTCGAGGCCGGCGAGGGCCAGGTGCAAGTCGAGAGGAAAGGCGATGAAGCGGACGTGGAGCTAAACGCCGGCACGCTTGCGCCGCTTTACACCGGCTTCATGCGCCCGGATGTTGCAGCCGGCGTTGGCTTAATGAAGGTCAACCGCCCCGAAGCCCTCGAGGACATGCGCGAGGCATTCGCGGTTACCCACCCGGCCTACAGCAACGACTGGTACTAGGAACCGTAGGGGCGAGGCATCGGCACGACATTCGAGGGCATGTGCGATCGCCAAACAAAAAGTCGGTCCTTCAACTAGTGACTCTCTGGTCCCTCGCCCCTACATTCGCCCGCGCAGCATCTCCTGTAGCTCAGGACCCGGGATGGCTTCTGACATGAAGTTGTGGCTGCGCTTGTCTCGCATCTCTTCAGCCAGGCGCCTGATGGCAGCCAGTCCGACACGCTGGAACGCCGAGCCGTAGCTCACGCGAGCAACACCGAGTTCTTGCAGTTCAGCGATGGACGGAGTGTAAGGTCCGGCAAAGATGCTGACGGGTGCGTGCACATCCCTCACGAGCGTTGCGATCACTTCGGTACCGATCTGGCCGAGGTAGAAGATGCAGTCGCCGCCTGCCTCGGCGTAGGCGTTACCGCGCTTGATCGCCTCGGCGAGGGCTGCCTTCGGGTCGTCACGCATCACGGCGAAGACATCGACGCGTGCGTTCAGGAAGAACTCGCTTCCGATCGCCCGCTTCGTCTCCATGACGGCCGCGATCTTCTCGACGTGCTCGGGGATCGGCGCGAGACCACGGCCTGCTGCTGTGGGGCCGCTCGGAATGCTGTCTTCGAGGTTCATTCCGGCCGCTCGTGCTTCGACGAACGCGCGGACTGTCGCCGCGGTCTCGTCCGGGCCGCCGTATCCAGCTTCCCCATCCGCATTCACCGGGACCGAGACGGCGCCGGCGATTTCTTTCGTCGCCGCGCCCGTCTGCTCGCGCGTGAGCACCTCGCCGTCCGGCTGGCCAAGGACCGCAGCAATCGCCGCGCTGCTGCCCTGAATAGCTTGGAAACCCAAACGCTCGAAGAGAATGGCGGTGAGCGCGTCCCAAGCGCCCGGCATGACGAGTATCTCGGGCGCGAGGACAAGTTCTCGCAAGCGGCGGGACTTCTCGTTCGCGGCGGTGATTACGTCGTGTGGGAGCCGTTCCATGCGGGCGCTCAACGGTGTGCCTGATCAGCCTTAACGATAGGCCCGGGATGCTTGGGTGTAGCCCTCGGAGCCTTGTAATCCCTTGAGACACGCGAACTCGCCACCGTGGAGGCGCGGGTGGTTGATTCCGTGAAGCGTAAATATCTCGAGCCCGGTCCAAACCTCAAGGCCCCATGGTGTCATGTCCACCCGACGCTCCAGGTCTTCCGGCGTAGCCGCGTCAACATGGCGAATTACCTCCTGGTACACCGCGCGGCCGAACTTGCGGAGCGCCTCCCAGTCGGCGCGAACGGTTGACCGGTCGCGCCAACCCCCCGAAGCATTGAAGGGCTCGCTCAAGCCGACCTGTCCCTTGAACTCGGTGGCGATTATCGGCATCTGGCCCTTGAGCTGCGTGTTGAACCCGTTATCGGCTGTCACAACGAGGTGCGCATAACCGGCCGTAATCGAATTAGCGGTGCCACCGGGTTGCCAGTTCGCCTGCTCTTCAGTTACGTCTGCGAGGATAGATTCAAGCCAGTCCCACGCCCCTTTCGTCTGCTCTCTCAGAAGGTCTATCGCATCCATGTCGCGCCCCCTTTCGGAGGTCAATATTGTCCCGGGCAGGCGCCGAAGTAAAGTGCCTATTAGCGGTTCGTGCGTTCGCGCACTAGCGGCGTGACCGTCGGCATGAGGATGATCATGCAGAGCGCGAACACCCACACCGCGCCGCCGATGCGCGCCACCCAATCGTAATCGCCGAACGCGATCGTGATCGCCAGGAAGATGAGCCCCGCTGCCACCGAAAGTCCGGTGTAGATAGCAGCCGCGACAGTACCGGCGCTCATGACGGCGCCTCGACCGCCCTCCGCACTTCGCGTGGAGCCGGTTCCGGCGAGGCGGGCGGCGGGCCGCGCTTGACGGGCGGCTGATAGCCGCGCATCCGGAGCGTGTTCATCGTCACCGAGAAGCTGCTCGTCGCCATCAGCAGCGCGGCCAGCTCGGGGCTCACGATCTGCGAGAAGAAGGGGTACAGGACGCCCGCCGCTAAGGGGATCGCCGCCGAATTGTAGCCGAACGCCCAGAGCAGGTTCTGCCGCACGAGGCGCATCGTCGCGCGGGCGACTTGAATCGCGGCGGCAACGTCGAGAACGTCGTCGCGGATGAGGATGACGTCGCCGGTCTCCTTCGCCACGTCGGTTCCAGAACCGATCGCGATCCCGATGTCCGCCTGCGCGAGCGCCGGCGCGTCGTTCACGCCGTCGCCGACCATGGCCACGGCTTGGCCGTCGGCCTGAAGCCGGCGCACTTCCGAAGCCTTGTCCTGAGGCACGACCTCAGCAAGCACACGCTCGATACCGAGCTGCGCGGCCACGGCATTCGCCGTACGCTCGTTGTCGCCCGTGATCATTACAACTTCGAGGCCCAGCCGCTTGAGCTCCGAAACCGCTCGGACGGATGTTTCTTTAATCGTGTCCGCGAGCGCCACCAGTCCGCCGAGCGCCGCATCGACAGCAACGAACATGGCTGTCTTGCCCTCGCCCTCCAGGCGTTCCGCTTCGGCGGCGAGCGCGCTCAGGTCGATGCCCCGGTCCGCCATTAGCTTGCGGTTTCCGAGAAAGACGAAGCGCCCCTCGACGTTCGCCTCGACACCCTGGCCCGGGATGGAGTCGAACGACTGCGGCTCGGCGAGCTCAAGTCCTCGCTCGCGGGCGGCGCGCACCATCGCTTCGGCGAGTGGGTGCTCCGAGTTCTTCTCGGCGGACGCAGCCACGCGAAGAAGCTCGTCCCGCGTGACCGTCGCACCTCGTACGGATAGAGCTTCAGCTCTGCCCGCCACCACGTCGCTCCCGCCGGACCGCTCCGATATCGGCGTGACGTCCGTCAGCGACGGCTCGCCCTTCGTCAGCGTGCCGGTCTTGTCGAAGACAACGACGCCAATCTTGGAGAGAGCCTCTACAGCGATCGCGCCCTTGAATAGGATGCCGTACTCGGCGGCTTTGCCGGTACCGGCCATCATCGCGGCAGGAGTTGAGCGTCCTCGACGAGCTTAATGATCTGCGCGAGCGCGGTCCCCCCACCGACGCGCGTCGCTCGGAAGCGGAAGGCGCCGGTCTTGTTGATCGTGCCCCCGATGACCTCGCCTCCCTGGCGCTTGTCCACGGGCATGCTCTCGCCGGTGACCATAGATTCATCGACGGTCGAGAAGCCCTCGACGACAACGCCGTCAACAGGCACGCTTTCGCCCGGGCGGACGAGAATGAGGTCGTCGACTTCAACTTCGTCCACCGGCAGCTCGACCTCCTGCCCGTCGCGGATGACGGTCGCGCGCCTGGGTTGGAGGTTCATCAGCTTGCGAATCGCTTCGGATGTGCGGCCGCGCGTGAGAGCTTCGAGGTAGCGGCCGAGGACGATGAAGGCGATCAGCAGAGCGGCCGCTTCGTAGAAGGTCGCCTTTTCGCCGCCGAAACCGGCGTCGGGGAAGAAGGTGTTGATTACAGCGATTAGGTAAGCCGCGCCGATGCCTGTCGCGTAGAGCAGGTTCATGTCGGTCAGTCCCCGCCGCAGGCCGTTCCAGGAATTCACGAAGAACTGGCGCCCGGGGCCAAGGACCAGCGGCGTAGTGAGGGCGAAGAGAAATAGCTTCTCTCCCATGAACGAAGGCACGATGCCTTTCAGCGGCTCGTAGTCGCTGAATGTGCCGAGCATGACGATCGCGCCCAGCGGCCAAGCGATCAGCATGTTGACGAGCTGGCGTCGAATCTCGAGCCTTCGCAGCTCCCGCTCCCGGTCCGCGCCTGCCTCGCCCTCGCCCTTCTCGGACACCTCGTAGCCGAGCTCGCGAATTGTCTTCTTGATCGCGGCCGGCGAGACGGCGGAGTCAAGGTAGTCCACCCTGAGACTATCCGTCGCGCAGTTCACGACTACGTTGCGGACGCCGGGCAGTGCTTGCAGCGCCTTCTCGATGATCAGATCGCAGTGACCGGGGGTCATGCCGAGCACGAGAAGGTCGAGGCGCGCGAGCGGCACTTCGTAGCCGATGTCCGTGACCGCCCGCTCCATC
>VBEJ01000055.1 GCA_005882985.1 Chloroflexota bacterium | reverse complement strand
TTCGGCCGCTACCGCGATGGCGAGGCTGACAAGCACGGCCAGCCCAACCTCCTCCAGAGCGCCGTCCTCGCCCACGAGAACAGAGGCTACCTCGCCGGCCCGCCCATCTGGGTCCAGAAGCCGGGAATCGCCGCGCTCGCGTTCATCGCCCGGCGACTCGGCTACAAATCTCGATACGAAAAATACAGCAGTTAACGCCCCACCGTTAGCGCCTTGCGCGACTTGCCCTGCGATGATGCCACTAACAGCCAAGAGCTAACAGCCAACAGCTAACAGCCATGCCTATTGATACCCTCAACTGGCGCGCCGTCGGAAGCGTCCTCCTCGCTTTCTCGCTGTCCTTCGTAAATCTGGCCGGTGCCCTGCTTGCGATCGGCGCGCTCGGCGGTCTCGAGCCGTGGTCGGACCGCCAGTTTGTCGGCCTCTTCGGCTTCGGCGAACTGAGCATCGGCATCGCATACACTGTCGCTCCGAACATTTGGCGCTTGCCGGTGGCCGAAGCAAATATGAGCGAGCGCACGACGATCAAGCTCGCCGCCTCGACGCTCTTGATCCCCCATTGGATCGCCGCCGCGAAGCTGCTTAGCGGCGTACTAATGCTGACCTACGCCGCCGCCAAGGGTCTCGGTCCAGCGAGCGTCGGCCTGCCGCTCGCCGTGGCATTCCTTAGCGGCGGCTTCCTCGCCTTGTGCCTGATCGCCGCGCGTCTTGGCGTCGCCCATCCCGATCTCGATGTCTTCTTCATCGTCGTCAAACGCCCCGCCCACAAAGACCAGGACTTGCCCGGCCTGAGTTTCAGCGGCGTGCTGATGCAGGCGCTCAGCAACCTCGGCGTCTTCCCGACTGTCGCGCTCACCTCGCCCGCGATCTTCTACCGCCCCGAGATTGGCCCCTCGCCGGCATTTCTGCTCGTCACCGGGCTGGCTTTCGCGTTTTTCGCAGCTCTCGCCTGGCTTTGCTGGCGTGGCCGCATCACCTGGCGGGCGCCCCGCGAGCAGCAACGAGAGGCCGAAAGGAGCTCGCCGCAAAGACCTGAAGGTTTGCGTCCCGCGCCCGTTCATCCGGCCGCTTCCCTCCGTCTGTTCCCGAAATCTGTATTGAGATTGCCCCCGCCGCAACCGGATTCGGTTATTCGCTCCCCATTCGCCGACTATAATTCCCGTCCAACCACTCCCGCCACGTAATCTTCCCCTCAGCATGCTCGGGTGTGCAGTTGTATCCTTCCTTGAACCCCTTCGCGACCGCCCCCATCAGAGGCACGTTCACAATCGGCCTCGTCTTCCCTCGAGCCTCTTGCCAAGTCTTCGCGATCTCCCCGAACGTCAGCACCTCCGGCCCGCCGATATCCGGCAGCCGCCCCACCGGTCCCTTCGCCGCGTCCTCGACCATTCGGTCCGCCACCTCGCCTGTTTCGATCGGCTGGAACTTGAACGACTTCGGGATCGGCAGCACAAGTGGAACGCGGGAGAACATTCGCAGGAAGCCGTCCATCAGCGCGTGGAACTGCGTCGCGCGCAGGTTCGACCAGGGCACACCGCACGTCTCGATCAAGCGCTCGCACTCCAGCTTCGCTTTGTAGTACCCGAGCGGTATGCGCTCGATGCCGACGATCGAGATGTAGAAGAAGTGCGGGGTCGCCGCCTCCTTACATGCTTCCACCAGATTACGGGCCCCCGGCGCGTCCGCTTTCGCGCGCGTCCCGCCGCCGGTCGCCGCGTGCACGACGACGTCCGCGCCCTTCACTGCCTCGCCCAGCCCTGCGCCCGTCTCCATGTCCCCCTGCGCCCACTCCGTCGTCGCCTCGGTCGGGGGCGCCCGCCGGCTCAGTACGCGCACTGTCTCGCCCTTCGCAACGAACCGCTCAACGAGCTTCGATCCGAGGTCCCCCGTCCCACCGGTCACGAGAATAAGAGTCATGGCGGCGCTAGGTTATCAGGCCAGCGGCCGTAACGTCATCTGAGCGACGACCACGCGTGACGTTAGCGTTAGCCCCGCCGCCAGCGCGTCCCCTTCGGCCCGTCCTCGAGCGTGATCCCTAGCTCCGCCAACCCCGCACGCACGCGGTCCGCCTGCTCGAATTGCTTCGCCTCCCGCAGGTCGTTGCGCAGTTGCACGACGAGGTCTATGAACGGCGCCGCGCCCATCGCTGCCTCCGGCTCCTGCAGCGTCAGCCCCAGCACGCCGGCCAGCTCGCGCAGCGTCCCCTGAGCCTCCCCGATTCCACGCCCTTCATCCCGCGCGCGGTTCACATCACGCGCCAGATCGAAAAGCGCGGCCAGCGCCGCCGGCGTGTTCAGGTCGTCATCCATCGCCTCGACGAACCGCTGGCGGTAGCTCTCCACAGAAACGTCCGCCGGCGGGCCGTTGCCGCCCGGAAGCGTCGCCGCCAGACGCAGTCGCTCCGCGGCCCGCTTGCCGGACTCCAGCGCCTCTTCCGAGTACGACAACGGCGACCGGTAATGCGACGTGAGCACGAACAGCCGCAAACCGTCCGCCCCGTACTTGTCCAGCCCCTCGCGGATCGCGATGATGTTGCCGAGCGACTTGCTCATCTTCTCTTCGCCAAATGTCAGCCAGCCGTTGTGCAGCCAGTAGCGCACGAACGGCTGCGTCCCGGTGTACGACTCGCTCTGGGCAATCTCGTTCTCGTGGTGCGGGAAGATCAGGTCCTGCCCACCGCCGTGTATGTCCAGGGTCTCGCCTAGGTACCGGTACGACATCGCCGAGCACTCGATGTGCCAGCCCGGCCGGCCGGGCCCCCACGGGCTCTCCCACCACGGCTCGCCCTCCTTCGCACCCTTCCAGAGTGCGAAGTCCGCCGGGTCCTCCTTGCTCTCCCCCGGCTCCACCCGCGCGCCTGCCCGCATAGAGTCGACATCCCGGCCCGACAGCTTGCCGTAGTCGTCCTTGCTCCGGACCCGGAAATACACATCGCCGTTCGCCCGATAGGCATTCCCCTTGGCGACTAATCCTTCGATCATCTCGATGATCGTCGGGATCTCCTGCGTGGCGCGTGGAAAGACGTGAGCGGGCGTGATGTTTAATTCTCGTATCTCCTCATCGAACTCCTCCATGTAGCGCGCCGCCAGCTGGTCGAACGGCTGCCCAAGCGAGTTCGCGCGCGAGATGATGCGATCGTCGATGTCCGTGTAGTTCTGCACGTGCTTCACCTTGAAGCCGTGGAACTCCAGGTAGCGGCGGACGATATCGAAGATGATGTAGCTCATCGCGTGGCCCAGATGCGCGCGGTCGTACGGAGTGACGCCGCAAACGTAGATCTTGACCTCGTCGCCGGCCGGCGTGAACTCCTCGAGCCGCCGGCTCATCGTGTTATAAAGCTTCATGGCACTGCTAGTCCGTGGGGAAACGCGCTGCGCCTACGTTATCTCGTCCTCACCGTCCACGCTCACTACGCTCTTCTTCTTGGCTTTCCCGGGCTCGAACTCCGCGATCCGTGATTCCAGTTGCGCAATCCGGCTCTCGAGGCTCTTGATGACGTCCCACTCCGGGTCCGGCAGGCGCAACACCGTATCGTCACCGGGGTCCGCAAAGGCCACGATATGGCCGGGCACGCCAACAACCGTCGCATGCGGCGGAACGTTCGTGACGACCACCGAACCGGCGCCGATCTTGGCGTTCTCGCCAATCGTCACGTCGCCGATCACCTTCGCGCCCGCCCCGACCACGACGTTGGTGTTCAGGGTCGGGTGGCGCTTGGCGCGCCGGGTACTCGTCCCGCCGAGGGTCACGCCCTGGAACAGATGGACGTTGTCCTTGATGATCGCCGTCTCACCGATCACGACACCCATCCCATGGTCGATGAAGAATCCTTCGCCAATCCGTGCCCCCGGATGGATCTCGATGCCTGTAAACGCTCGTCCGAAGTGCGACACGACCCGCGCCGGCACGCGCAGGCCTCGCCTGTGCAGCGAATGCGCAAGCCGGTGGATCTGGCGGGCGTGAAAGCCGGGATACGTGAGTACTACTTCGAGGTCGCTGGTCGCGGCAGGATCGCGCTGCCGCGCCGCCCTGATGTCGCCTTTAATGCTGTCTAAGAGTCCCATGGGCCGCCTCTCCATTCATTCTGCTTTCGTGAGTCCTTGCCCCCGGCCCCGAAGCCCTTCCGCGAAGGACCGGGGCCGCACTACAGGCGCAGACGAAAGCATAGCCGGAGCCTAAACCCCTCACCGGTTCAGAGAACGACTGCATGGTACCGCCAATTATAGCGGAAGCGAATCCCGTAGGGGCCTGTTACGTATCCGACAATAAAATGGGAACATATCGCTTCGGCCGAATCGATACGGTTTCAGAGGGTGGCTCGCCCGGCGCTTGGTTCAGCTCTAGGCCCCCGCTGAGCGCCGCCACGACCCCAGGCTTTCGGTTCCGTTTCAAAATTTTGCCCCGTTCCTGACCGGCTCTGGACTCTACCAGACCTCGGGCTACACTTGTCGTTGCTCAGTGGGAGGGTGATTCCGGCAAGGTTGGGTAGGTGGCCTCTCTCCTGAGCGGGATGGCGCTGGGGTGGGTGCGGCGGGCCCAATGGCAACTAATCCCCCTCCGATTGGGTCATAATCGGCCCTCCCCCCCGGCGCTACTCTTCTCCCAAAGGTATTCCCACGACCGGCAATACGCCGACGATTCCCTGCACACCTCTAGCCTGACATCTCGCTCAACAGCACAACCGCCATCGCCGCGATGCCTTCGCCACGTCCGAGAGCCCCGAGCCCTTCATGCGTCGTCGCCTTCACGCTCACCCACCCCGCCTCGACTCCCAGCGCCCTCGCAATGCGTTCGCGCATCGCCGGAATGTGCACCGCCAGCCGTGGCCTCTCGGCGATCACGGTCGCATCGACGTTCCCAACGTCGAAGCCCGCCTCTCGCACGAGCGCCAGCGCTCGCCCCAACAGGTCGAGGCTGCGCGCGTCCTTCCAAAGCGGGTCATCAGGCGGAAAGTGCTGCCCGATGTCGCCAAGTGCGGCCGCGCCTAGAAGCGCATCGACAATCGCATGCAACAGAACGTCTGCATCGCTGTGCCCGGCAAGCCCCACCTCATGCGGCAGCTCCACGCCGCCGAGAACGAGATCGCGCGCCTCGTCACAGCGGTGAACGTCGTAGCCGATGCCTACGCGCATTATTTAGCGGGCCGCTTCGCGCCTGGAACGCATCGCCTTGAGGTGCTTGAGTGCTGAGTCGTTTGCGTGAGCTGCGTACTCGTCTGATCCGAGGGGGTAAATCGCTACCTTCCCCTCCGAATCGTGATGGATTCCCCAGCCGTAGCGCTTGGCGAGCGGCGAGGAGCGCAGGCACGCCTGGCCTTTCGAGAAGAACCTCGCCTTTTCGGCCCGAAGGTCCCCCTCGCTGATACGGTTCCTATGCCTGTACGTCTCGAAGATCACCTCGTCGGATGTGTAGCGATAGGGATTGTTCGCGATCATGTCATAGTGAACGCTGGCAACTGTCTTCTCTCCTCGCTGAGGCGGAGCCACGCCTTCCCCAACCGGGCAATCGTCCGCCGCCTCGATGAAAGTGTCATAGTAGTTCGTACTGTGCATCTCAGGCCACTTTGGCTCCGGCGACGACCAGTGCCTGTATAAGCACGAGATCTTCGGGCATCGTCACTTTGAGGTTTCTCCGATCACCCTCGAACAGACGTACGCGCTCGCCGAGCGCTTCGACCATAGCGGCATCGTCCGTTACGTCCGCTGCAACCTCTCGGTGAGCGCGCACCAGAAGCTCGTAGCGGAACACCTGTGGCGTCTGCACCGCCCACAGCCGGCTGCGGTCCAGCGTGCGCAGGACGGTGCCGTCCGGGTCGGCCTCTTTCACCGTATCCGCGATCTGCACGGCCGGCGCGGCGGCGCCCGTCTCCCGTGTGGCATCGAGCCCGCGCTCGATCAATTCGCCCGTGACCAGCGGGCGTGCGCCGTCATGGATAACCACGAATTCGCACTCATCCAACGCTTCCAGGCCTGCTCGCACGGAATCCTGACGCCGCTCTCCGCCCTTCACCAAAGCCGTCACCTTCGTGAACTCATATCGCTCCACCAGCTCGCGCCCGCGTTTCAGCTTCAGCGTCGCCATCACCAGCACGATCCGTTCGATGGGCGCGCACCCCTGGAAAGGCGCGATCGCGTGCGCGAGTAGCGGCCGCCCGGCCACTTCCGTGAAGAGCTTGTCACCGCCCGCCATTCGCGTGCCGCTGCCGGCGGCGACGATGACCGCGCCTGCATTCTCGCTCATGGCAAGAAGATTCTACGGTAATCCGAGCTAACAGGACCTTACGTGTAGAGACGCGCCATCCACCCGCCAACCACGATGCGGAAGGCTGCAAACGATACCCCTCCAGCGGGTTCCACGTAACCCCCAACCCGGGGCGTCTCCCCCGCCATGAGCCGCGGGCTGTTCGCCCTACAGGAACTTCGCGAACAGGCCCACGCCCGCGGCCGCCAACCAGGTATTCTTGATCACCTTCCCGCCCAAGACCGATACGAAGAAGCTGCGCATCGGCATCCGCACCGCTCCCGCGGCGAGGCCGGCCACGTCGAACAGCGGGTTCGGCACGGTGGACATCAGGAACATCGTGATGAAGCCGCGCTTCTGCATCCAGTCATGGATTCGCGCGTACGCCGGCTTCTCCTGGATGATAAAGCGGCTGCCGTACCCCGCCGCGTAGCCAGTGAACTCGCCGATCGCCTCGCCAAGACCCGCGACCAGTCCCACCCAGACGAACGCCGGTACGCCCAGGAAGTCCTCCAGCAGCGCGCCCCCGCCCACGACCGTCGCCCCCGCGGGCGAAGGAAGCAGTATCGACGCCGCGCCGATGATGTTGATCAGGAACAGCCCGGCATACCCGTAGCTCTTCAAGCTCTCGATGTTCGCGCTGAAGTAGAAGAAGGCGATAGCGAACGCCGTAAGGAGCGCCATAACGCCGAGGAGGATAGTGTATTCCACGCGCCAAACGAAGCCCGTCGGCTCCGAGATCACAGCAGGCCGCTCCTCTTCCAGTACGATCATGGTTCCGATTCGTTCGCCTATCGCCATATCCTAGATAACAAGGCGGGCGAGAGGCCAGCCTCTCGCCCGTCATCTAGGTCAAACCAAGCTCTCCTTCGACCGCCTGCGAGGTTAGCTGCCGGGTTCGGCGGGAAGGAGTCCGCCTTGTCGCCTGCGACGACTTTCACCCCATCCAATTTGGGTCCCCCGCTCCCCCGATAAATCGGAGGATTCGGCGCCTATTTCGTTGTGTGAGTCTTCCACACTATACCAACGCGCCTATACGAGCGGGAAGTTACGAACTGCACATGCTTCTAGAGGATAGGAAGCAATTGGGGGTCTTCGTGTTACTTAGAACGCTCTAAGGACGGCTTGCCGTTTTGAACTCGTGGCGGCGGTGTCAACCATTGCAGTTCGCCGGTTGGGCGAAGCGGATCGCTGGCGAGGATTCAGCGTCCCGCCTTTCGGAGCGCGCTCCTGGCTCCTCGCTTCCCTGGCTCCTACGGATATATCCCACGTACCCGCGTCGCCTCAACGACCCGGTTCACGCCCAGAAGCATCGCCGCCTCGCGAAGGCTCACTCCGCGCTGCTCCGCCATGGCAACGACGTCGCGGAAGGCCCGCGTGATCACGCGATGCAGCCTGTCGTTAACCTCCCCCTCTTCCCAGAAGTAGAACTGGAGGTCCTGCACCCACTCGAAGTACGAGACGATTACCCCGCCGGCATTTGCGAGGATGTCTGGTACCACGAATATGCCCTTGTCCGCCAAGATAGCGTCGGCTTCCGGCGTGGTCGGGCCGTTCGCGCCTTCGACGATGAAGCGCGCCCGCACGGAATCGACGTTGCGCTCGTGGATCTGCCCCTCGAGCGCGGCCGGAATCAGGAAGTCGACGGGAAGCGCGAGCAGCTCGCCGTTCGTGACGTGGTCGCCACCCGGCGCCTCTGACAACGGCGACCGGTCCTTGCTGCACGGCATGAGAGCATCGACATCTAACCCCTGTTCGTTGTAGATGCCCCTTCCTGAATCGCTCACAGCGACGACCTTAGCACCCGCCCTCGCCAGTAGCTGCGCGGCCACCGCGCCAACGCTGCCGAAGCCCTGGACCGCGACCGTCGCGCCCTGCAGCGGTACGCCAAACTGGCGCGCCGTCTCCTGCACAATGTACAGGAGCCCGCGGCCCGTCGCCTCGGCCCGGCCCAGCGTGCCACCGGCGCTGACGGGCTTTCCGGTCACAACGCCGGCCTCGGTGTAGCCCCGGTGCATGCTGATCGTATCCATGATCCAGGCCATCACCTGGGCGTCCGTTCCCATGTCCGGCGCAGGGATGTCCTCGTTGGGACCGATGATGATGCTGATTTCGGTGGCGTAGCGGCGCGTGAGGTTTTCTAGCTCCCGGACCGAGAGCTGCTTTGGGTTCACGATAACCCCACCCTTGGCCCCGCCATACGGAATGTTCACGACGGCGCTCTTCCACGTCATCCACATCGCGAGCGCCCGCACTTCATCCAGCGAGACGTTAAGGTTGTAGCGGAGACCACCCTTGGCCGGGCCCCGCGCCAGGTTATGCTGCACCCGGTAGCCAGTGAACTCGCCGATTGTCCCATTGTCCATGCGTACGGGGAAATGGACGGCCAGCTCTCGCTTGCAGTGGCGGAGGACCATGCGCATGCCCTCGTCCAGTCCAAGGCAGTCGGCGGCGGCGTCGAACTGAGCGAGCGCGGTCTTCAGCGCGTCAGAGGCGGGTTCAGCCTGAGTCTCGACGACCATGCGTTGCCTCGTTTTCCATTATAGGCGAGACGTACGTCAGGCTTCGGCTCACCCGCCAGCACGCACTGAGATTCCCCACCACCCGCCGATGGGCGACGCAAGCAAGCCCCCGGAGCTGAGTCCGCAGGGAGGTGCCGCGTCGATTTCTAGCGGTTATTCTTCGGTCGGCTGGGGCTGCGGTTCAGCTCCATTGGGACCGGCTTCCGCCTCGCTCGCCTCTTCAGCCGTCGCCGGAGGTGACTCCTCGAGGAGGTCTATTTCGGGGGCCGCGCCGTTCCCGGCAATCGCCTCATCTTCTTCCGCGAGCGTACCCGGGCCGTTCTCATCGAAGTCCTCGTCCTCGAAGTCATCCTCGTCGAAGTCTGGCTCGAACTCCTCGGCTTCTTCGTCGCGGAAGCCCGGTGGCAATACCATCTCGGTAACCCTTGGCGGTTGCTCGACGGTAATCTGAGCCCGGGCAGGGATGAGCTTGCCGATGATGACGTTTTCCTTGAGACCAAGCAGCTTGTCCACCTGGCCTTGTATTGCGGCTTCGGTGAGTACCCGGGTGGTCTCCTGGAACGAGGCCGCCGCAAGGAAGCTTTCCGTGTTCAGCGAGGCCTTCGTTACTCCAAGCAGCACGGGCTGGGCAGTCGCGGGCTCGCCGCCCTCCGCCAGAACCCGGGCATTCTCGCTCTCGAAGCGGAAACGGTCGACAAGCTCGCCCGGCAGCAGGTTGGAGTCACCGGGAGAATCCACGCGCACGCGGCGGAGCATCTGCCGCACGATAACCTCGATGTGCTTGTCGTTGATCGAGACACCCTGGTTGCGGTAGACCTTTTGCACTTCCTCGACCAGGTAGATCTGCACGGCCTCCGGCCCCTGAATGCGAAGGATGTCCTGCGGGTTCAGAGGGCCTTCGGTCAGAGGTTGTCCGGCGTGGATGTAATCGCCGTTTTGGACCCGGAGACGAGAAGCGGCAGGAATTATGTAATCGCGCTCCTCCCGCTCCTCGTAGAGAATGGCGATACGGCCCTTTTCAATCGACACCTGGCCCGAGGTCCGCGCGACGATCGCGGTAGGGGCCAGCGCCTGTTCCTCATTAGCCGCCTTCTTCGCGCGCTTGGCGGGGGCGGCGAGCACCGTGCCCGGGACCACTTCCTGGCCGTTCTCGACCAGCGCCTTAATGCCCTTCTCGAGAGGGTATTCGTCTCGGTAGATCTCGGCGCTCGTGATCTTCATGCGCCGCGTGTCGCCGTCCCTGCTGACCTCGACGGTGCCGTCGATCTCGGCGATCTGGGCGGCGCCCTTGGGTACCCGCGCCTCGAATAATTCCTCGACCCTGGGCAGACCGGAGGTGATGTCGAGCCCGGCGACGCCCCCCGTGTGGAACGTGCGCATCGTCAGCTGAGTACCCGGCTCGCCGATGCTTTGCGCAGCGATGATGCCCACCGCCTCGCCGTCGGCGACGAACGCTCCCCGAGAGAGGTCGCGTCCGTAACACAGGGCGCAGATGCCGCGCCGTGTCTGGCAGGTCAGGGCCGAGCGCACGTAGACCTTGTCGATACCGGCGGCGATGACGCGCCGCGCAGTCTCTTCGGTCACTTCGTTGCCGCGCTCCGCGATGATCTCGCCCGTCTTCGGCTCGGCGATGTCCGCAGCGGCCCAGCGGCCGACAATCCGCTCGCTTAGCGATTCGAACAGGCCCTTTTCTGAGCCCTCATCTATCCAAATGCCGGCGGTCGTCCCGCAGTCCTCCTCAACGATGATCACGTCCTGTGAAACGTCGATTAGCCGCCGCGTGAGGTAACCGCTGTCTGCCGTCCTGAGCGCGGTGTCGGCCAGACCTTTGCGCGCGCCGTGGGTCGAGATGAAGTATTCGAGCACCGACAAACCCTCCCGGAAGGATGATCGGATGGGCAGCTCGATGATGCGACCGGCTGGGTCGCTCATAAGCCCTCGCATGCCCGCCATCTGAGAAATCTGGCTGATGTTACCCTTCGCGCCGCTGACGGCCATGATGTATACACCGCCGTACTCTTCGAGGCGCTTCTGGATCACCTGCTGGACTTTGTCGGTAGTCTCGCGCCAGATAGCGACAGCTTGCTCGTAGCGCTCCTCATCGGTGATCAGCCCCATCTCGTACTGTTCGTCGATCTCGGCGATCCGTGCATCGGCCTCGGCCAGCAACTGCTCCTTCTCTTCGGGCAGGCGCAGGTCGTTCATCGCGATCGAAATACCGGACTTGGTCGCGTATTCGAACCCGATGTTCTTCATCCGGTCCACCATTTCAGCGGTGCGCAAGTTGTCGAGCTTGTGGCTGCACTCGCTGACGAGCTCTTTGATCGCCTTCTTGTCCATGAGGTGGTTGCGAAAACCGAGCTCCTCCGGCAACACCTCGTTGAAGATAATGCGGCCTACAGTCGTCTTGATACGCTCCCGGCTCTCTTTATCGACCCTCACCTCGATTAGACTCCGCAGGTCCACATGGCCCATTTCGTAAGCCATCTTCGCTTCATCAAAGCTGTGGAAGATGGTTACATTCTTGGGCTTGGAGTCTCTGCCGGAATTTCGCTTCTCTTCCGTGAGGTAATAGCAGCCCAGAACGATATCGAGCGTGGGCGCCACCACCGGTTCGCCGCTCGAGGGGTAGAGCAGGTTCTGGCTGGAGAGCATCACTTGGCGCGCCTCCGCAACCGCTGCACGTGACAGAGGCACGTGCACCGCCATCTGATCGCCGTCGAAGTCGGCGTTGAACGCGGTGCAGACCAGCGGATGAATCTGGATAGCGCTTCCGTCGATGAGGACGGGTTCGAACGCCTGAATACCAAGTCGGTGAAGCGTCGGCGCGCGGTTAAGCAGAACAGGTCGCTGTTTGATTATGTCGTCGAGGATGTCCCACACCTCGGGGCGCGCTCGTTCCACAATACGCTTGGCGGACTTGATGTTGTGAGCGAGCCCGCGCGCGACCAAGCCGTGCATGACGAACGGCTTGAACAGCTCCAGCGCCATGCGCTTGGGCAGACCGCACTGGTGCAGCTTCAACTCGGGACCGACGACGATCACCGACCGCCCGGAGTAGTCCACGCGCTTGCCGAGCAGGTTCTGGCGGAAGCGGCCCTGCTTGCCCTTGAGCATGTCCGAGAGCGACTTTAGCTTATGGTTGCCTGCCGTCGAGACAGCGCGTCCGCGCCGGCCGTTATCGATCAGGCTATCGACGGCCTCCTGAAGCATCCGCTTCTCGTTGCGGATGATGATCTCCGGCGCACCCAGCTCGAGGAGCCGCTTCAGTCGGTTATTCCGGTTGATCACGCGGCGGTAGAGGTCGTTGAGATCGCTCGTAGCGAAGCGGCCGCCATCGAGCTGCACCATCGGGCGCAGGTCAGGCGGCAGCACTGGAAGGATGCCTAGCACCATCCAGGCCGGCCGGTTGCCGCTCTTGCGCAGGGCTTCGACCACACGAAGGCGCTTGGTCGCCTTCTTGCGGCGCTGGCCGCTGAAGTTCTGTATTTCCGAGCGCAGCTTTAACGCGAGCCGGTCGAGATCCACTCGGGCGAGTATCTCGAGGATCGCCTCGGCGCCCATGCCCGCGCTGACTACTCCCGGGTATTTCTCGGTGAGATCGCGCAAGTTCTGTTCGGGCAGGAACGTGCACTGGTCGTCCGGGATTGGGTCTTTCAGGTCTTCCAGCTCTTCGATCTCTAGCTCGAACTGCTCCCGAATGCTCTCGCGCGCTTCGTTGATCTTCCGGCGCAGCGGCTCCATCTCCGCCATCGCGTTCTCACGCAGCCGCGCCAGCTCGCCGTCCAGCTCAGCCTCGGCCGTCTTGCGCCTCGCGGCGCGCCCGGCCTCGAGTGCTTGCGAGCGCTTCTCGACTTCCTTCTGAAGCCGTTTGAGCGCATCCTTTGGCAGAGGTTCGCCCCGCGAAGCGATAACGAAGTTATCGTCCAGGGCGAGCTTCTTAGTGGCGTTCTTCTCCCCGATCTTCTCGATATCCGCCTCGAGAGCTGAGGACTTCTCACGGAGTGCCGCAATCTGACCGTCGACCTCGGCATCCGCCCTGGCGAGGCGGTCCGCGCGGGTCTCTTCCAGCTTGCTGATCGCCTCGGCGGTAGACGATTCGATCTCACCAATCCGCGCTACCTGCTCCGACTCGCTTTCGTCGACGGCCTTCTCCATCTCCGCACGTAGAGCCTCGATGGCGGCGCGACGCACTTCGTCGTTCACCGAAGTCACGATGAACTGTGCGAAGTACAGCACGCGCTCGAGGCTGCGCGGCGAGATGTCGAGCAGCAACCCGATGCGGCTGGGCGTACCCTTCACGAACCAAATGTGGGCGACGGGCGAGGCGAGTTCGATGTGACCCATTCGCTCGCGCCGGACCTTTGACCGCGTGACTTCCACGCCACACTTGTCGCAAACGATGCCCTTGTAACGGACACGCTTGTACTTACCGCAGTAGCACTCGAAGTCCTTTGTCGGCCCGAAGATCTTCTCGCAAAACAGGCCGTCCTTCTCGGGCTTTAGCGTGCGATAGTTAATTGTCTCCGGCTTGGTGACTTCGCCGTAGGACCAGGAGCGCACCTGCTCCGGGGAGGCGAGGGATATTCGAATCGCGTTGAAGTCGTTAACTTCCAGAGCCAACTAGGTCCTCCCCTTTCTCGAAACCGCTGAGGTCTATCCCCAGCTCCGGCAGATCCTGCGCGGACGTTTCCGCTAGCAAAACGCGCTCCTCTTCTTCATTCAACACTTCGACGGCCAGCCCCAGGCTCTGCAGCTCTTTGACGAGGACCTTGAAGGACTCGGGCACGCCCGGTTCCTGAATGTCCTCGCCTTTGACTATCGCCTCGTATGTCTTCACACGGCCGACGACATCGTCTGATTTCACTGTTAGTAGCTCTTGAAGGATGTGCGCGGCGCCGTACGCCTCCAGCGCCCAGACCTCCATCTCCCCAAAGCGCTGGCCTCCGAATTGCGCCTTGCCACCGAGCGGCTGCTGAGTAATCAGCGAGTAGGGGCCGGTGGAGCGCGCATGGATCTTGTCCTCCACCAGGTGCACGAGCTTCAGCATGTAGATGTAGCCGACGGTGACCGGTTGGTCGAACGATTCGCCCGTTCGGCCGTCATACAGGACTTGCTTTCCGTAGATCGGCGCCGCGAGCCCGCGCTCGAGCAGCATCTTCTCCGCCAATGCATCCAGTTCGCGATACTCCTTGCCCTTGATCTTGCGCAGCCCCTGCTGCTCGAGCCACAGCTCGAGGCCCACGCGCGCCGCCTCCCCGACCCGGCTGTCATCGAAGACAGCGGCCGGGTCATGGCCTTTGCTCTGGAGCCACTTGTTTACCTTCTGGACGTTTACCCGCTCGCCAACGCCATTCGTCAGGCCATTGCCGCCGGCGTCGTGGCCGTTCGGCGACTCGATTAGCGCCGCCGCCTGCTCGCAGATCCACGCCCGGCAGAGCGCGTCTTCGATCGTCTTCGGGTTGCCGCCGTCAAACACCGGCGAGATCGCGCGGAAGCCCATGCGGCGCGCCGCCCAGCCGAGGTGAGTCTCCAGCACCTGACCGATGTTCATACGGCTGGGCACGCCGATTGGGTTGAGGATGATGTCCACGGGTGTGCCATCCTCGAGGTGCGGCATATCCTCCGCAGGCAGGATGCGGGCGATCACGCCCTTATTCCCGTGCCGCCCGGCCATCTTGTCGCCCTCCGCGATCTTGCGGCGCTGGGCAATGGAAATGCTAACAACCGCCTGAACGCCCGCCGCTAGATCATCAACCATTTCGGCGTAGGCCGGCCAGCGGCAATGATGTCCGGGCTGGCCGTGGGCTGGACGCCCTGTCTCGTTGTCCTCCTTCGCACGAAAACGCGTTTCGATCACCTTTCCCCGTTCGCCGTGCGGCACCCGCAACGAGCTGTCCTTAACCTCGCGCGCCTTCTCCCCGAAGATGGCGCGAAGCAGCTTCTCCTCCGCCGTAAGCTCGGTCTCACCCTTCGGCGTAATCTTGCCCACGAGGATGTCGCCCGACTGCACGTTTGCGCCGACACGGACGATCCCATACTCGTCGAGATCGAGAAGGCTCTCTTCCCCGACGTTGGGAATGTCGCGCGTAATCCGTCGAAGAAGAATCGGCGAGAGGCTGACCGGCCGTCACACGGTCGCCCCTGCGGACGAGCGCCCGGTGGTTGATGCACGTTCCCTGATTCGAGCGGACGAACTTGCTGAGCGAGTAGCGGCGCTCGGTGCGATCGTCGTGCAGGACGGTGATAGATGCCTGTCTACCCGTCGTCTGGCGGGGATCCCGCTCATTGCCGTTACTCCCGCCGGCGACACTCGTAACCACGCCGTCGGCTTCGGCCAGAATGACTTGCCCGGAGTCCAGGGCCGTCTTGATCTCCATTCCGGTGGCGATGAGGGGAATTTCGGGGCGGACAAGCGGCACGGCCTGGCGTTGCATGTTCGCGCCCATCAGCGCGCGGTTGGCGTCGTCATGCTCGAGAAACGGAATGAGCGAGGCTGCCACGGAGACGATCTGCTTCGGCGAAAGGTCCAGATAGTCAATTTGATCGGCGTGCGCCGTGCTGAACTCGCCTTTCGCGCGGACTTCCAGCCTCTCCTCGAGAAAGCGGCCCTTTTCGTTTAGCGGCGAGTTCGCCTGTGCGACTACAAACTCCTCTTCCTCGTCGGCCGAGAGGTAATCGACCTGGTCGGAAACGAAGGGCATAACAGGAATCGTCTTCTCGGCCGCCGCCGAGAGCTTCTTCGCGAGCCCTTCGTCGATCTCCTGACCGGCCTTCGCGATCACCTTGCCGTCAGCGCCTTTAACGTCCTCGCGTACCGCCTGGCCGGTCAGGTCGCGCGAGTTCTTGGAAAGCTCCCGCACGACCTTGCGGTATGGAGTCTCGATGAACCCGTACTGGTTCACCCGGCCGAAGGTCGCAAGGCTGCCGATAAGCCCAATGTTCGGGCCTTCCGGCGTTTCGATCGGGCAGATACGGCCATAGTGGCTGAAGTGCACGTCGCGCACGTCAAACCCTGCCCGGTCTCGCGACAGGCCGCCCGGGCCGAGCGCCGAAAGCCTCCGCTTGTGCGTTAGCTCCGCCAGAGGGTTCGTCTGGTCCATAAACTGTGAGAGCTGCGACCCGCCGAAGAACTCCTTGATCGCGGCCACCACCGGGCGGATGTTGACGAGCTGGCTCGGTGCTGTCTCTTGGGGATCGGTGATTGTCATCCGTTCGCGGATCACGCGCTCCATACGGAGAAGGCCGATGCGGAACTGGTTCTGGATAAGCTCGCCCACCGTCCGCACGCGCCTGTTACCCAGGTGATCGATGTCGTCGGACTTGCCACCGCCGTTGTTAAGACGAACAATTTCGCGAACGATGGCGATCAGGTCATCGGGCGTGAGCACGCGCTCTTGGGTAGCGTTGGGCCTACCGAGGCGCTTGTTGACCTTGTAGCGGCCCACCTTGCCGAGGTCATAGCGGCGCGGGTTGAAGAACAGCGAGCTGATCAGGCCGCGGGCGTTGTCGATCGTGGGCGGGTCCCCGGGTCTCAGCCGCCGGTAGAATTCCAGCAGAGCCTGTTCTTTGTTCTCGGAGCTAGGATCGCGGTCCAGAGTTGACTTGATAAAGGCGTGGTCTGGGTTGTTGTCGATGTCTGCGAAGAGCGCCAGGACACGATCGCTCGTTCCCAGCACCTGAAGAAGCTGGTGCCGCAGCTTGTCCGCCTCGCGCTCCGTCTTCGCGTTCGCGATCTTCTCCTCGATCTCCCTGATCTCGGCGGCGCTTGGGTGCTTCGGCAGCAGTTCCGGCTCATCGATCGCGCGGAGCAGCGTGGTGATAGGAATCTTGCGCTTGCGGTCCACCTTGACGGCGACGACGTCGCGGTTGGAGGTCTCGAACTCCAGCCAGGCGCCGCGGTTGGGAATGAGCTTCGCGTAGCAGAGGTCTCGCCCACTGGTCTGGTCGCGCTCAAGCGTCAGGTACACGCCGGGGGAGCGCACGAGCTGAGAGACGACGACACGCTCGGCGCCGTTGATAATGAACGTGCCCATGGCCGTCATGAGCGGGAAATCTCCCATGAAGATCTCCTGCTCCTTGATCTCGCCCGTCTCCTTGACCAGAAGCTGGACGTTTACGCGCAGAGGAGCTGCGTACGTAGCGTCGCGTTCCCGGCATTCCTCCTGGCTGTACTTCGGCTCGTCGAACCGATAGTCGCTGAAGCGCATTTCGAGCCGGTTGCCGGTGAAGTCCTGGATCGGAGAGATTTCGTCGAGTAGCTCTCGCAGGCCTTCCTCGATGAATATCTTGTAGGAATCCACCTGGATCTGGACGAGCGCCGGCAGTGGGATTACATCAGGAATGCGAGAGTACGACTTAACGATGTGCGGAACGCGAAACTTCTCATAGACGACTTCTCGTGGGACAACCATGCACACCCTCTCCTTAAGAGGCTAAAGCGCTGCTCTGGGTATGGAAATACAGCCTATCGGCAAAGACAGTAAGACAGGGAAATAAGGAATCGGGGACTCGACACCATCCGTGATGGTAATTTAGCACCGGCAAAGCAAATTGTCAATGTTGTCCGGGCTTATTTCAGCTTCCATGAAACGCCTTTTAAGACCCGCTAGTCCGCCGCGGCCATCTGCGCCACCGCCCTCGCCTGCGTCCCCGGCGAACCGCCCCGCAGGACCATCGCCACCCCGCCGATGATCAGCGCCGAGCCGAGGAGCGTGTTTACGCCTATCGATTCGTCGAGCACCGCCCAGCCGAGAAACAGTCCGACAACCGGAATGATGTACGTGACCAGTGAGGCGCGAACGCTACCGGTGACATCGATGAGCCAGAGATACGCCACGTAAGCGACGCCGGTCGCGCCGGCGCCGAGTGCCAGCAGACACAGCCAGGCCTCGATGCTCAGAGAGTAGTCTGGGCTGCCTTCAACCGCCAGCAAAATGGGCACGCACAGCACCGCGCCCGCCGTCACCTGCAGCGCCGAAAGGCCGATCGGGTCGGTCGAGCGCAGGAGCGTGCGCGAGACGACTGAGCCGGCACCATAGCAAGCGGACGACAGGATAACCGCGAGCTGGCCGAGCACATCGGAGCTCGTTAGGTCGACCGCCTCATCGCCGGTCATGACGAGGACGCCCAAAAAGCCAACCACCAGCCCTGCGGCGCGCGCCTTTGTGAACCGCTCCTCTGGCAGGACCGCGACGGCGAAGATTGCGGTGAACATCGGCATCGTCGAGTTGAGAACGGAGGCCGTTCCGCTCTCGATGTGCTCCTCGCCCCAGGCGATAAGAGCAAACGGTGCGATATTGGCGACGAGGGCAAGGACGCTTACCTTCGCTACGAGCGACCACGTCCAGGGCAGCGGCAAACCGCGCAGGCGAATGAACGCCAGGATCGCGACGGCGCCGATGCAGAGCCTGCCCGTCGCCACTTCGAGCGGGCCGGTGTCATCGACCAGGACCTTGATGAACAGGAATGAC
>VBEJ01000054.1 GCA_005882985.1 Chloroflexota bacterium | reverse complement strand
TACCGTCGTCTCGCGTGGGCTCTTCCGTCATCGCCCAGAAGGCGCTGAATCCGTCGGTATCATCACGGAACCAGTAAAGGAGGAAGTCCGTGGCCGACTGCGCATCCGGAAAGGTGTGCGTCTTGAAGCAGGCCATGCCCGAAGCGTCGTTCACGAGAACCATCAGCTGCGGGCTTTTGTCGTCTGGAACAACTCCTGCCTCAGGCGTTTCCTCGCGTTCCAGAACCGCGGTGCTCCCTCCACCGAAAGGACCCCATTTGGGCAGGCGGCCCTCTAACCAGCTCATCATTACTCCTATCCTTGGCCTGCTTTACAAAGCAGCCATTGGTGCGCCCAGGCGGGACTGCGACGTATCACGAGTCCCAGTTTCGCCGAGCCGGGTTAATACGTCGGTTAAGACGATCTTCACCAAAGTGAAGGTTCGGTTAAGATGGCCGCCGCCCAAACTCCCGCCCGATAACGTTGGTCCCGGGAGCCGCAGGTTTCAGCCTGCGGAATTTTCGTCCGTCTAGAAGCCGAGCACCTCGCGCGCCCTATCCTCATCCCTCGCCGGCACCCAGACCTCATAATAGGTGGAGGGGCCGTAGCCCGTGCCTCCGATATTCAACACCCGTGGGTGAATTCCGGCGTTGCGGAGAGCGGAGGCCCAACTTGTCAGTTCTGCTTCGCCAGCCGCGCCGCCGAGCAGAACCATCTGCTTCGTCCCAGGTTGCGGTGCTGACCTCAGGAGAGCCAGACCAACGGCGCGCCAACGATAACCAGCACAAGGAGAACAAACGCAAGCAGGTCCACCACGAACTCTTGCCTCTTATCTCTTACCTCTTACCCCTTACCTCCATCCCCCGCCCACTCACGCGCCGACGGTATGCCAGCGACGCCCTTCGCTTGCATCACCGCGCGCACTATCGCTCGCTCGACCGCCCGCGCGGCCAGCGTTCCGAGCTGGAGCAGGTCAGTGGGCAATTCGTTCGCCCCGGTCGCCAGCGTGAAGATCGTGTCGCCGTCCACCGGGCTGTGCGCCGGTCGGATCGTCCGCGCCAACCCCGCCTGCGCCATGATCGCAAGCCGATAGGCGTTCTCCTTTGAGAGCGCAGCATCAGTCGCGACGACGCCGAGCGTCGTATTCTCCGCAGCAAGAAACGGTGAGAGCGGCGGCGCTGCGCGCATCGCCTCCACCGTGCTCTCGAACGTCCCCGGCTTCTCGCCCCGCGGCCCCGCGATCAGCCTTCCGTTATCTGGGTCTGTCAACTCGCCCCAGCAGTTGACCACGACGAGCGCGCCGACAACAATTCCCGAAGTGGTGCGCTCCGCTGCTGTGCCGACCCCGCCCTTCAGCGCCCGCTCGATCCCTCGCGCTTTCGCGACGGTCGCTCCCGCCCCAGCGCCGACGCTCCCCTCTTCGACCGGCCCGGCGGATCCGTTTTGACAGGCAGTGTACCCTGTGTCCGCGCCCGGCCACCTTTCCGGATCGCCGATCGAGCGGTCGAAGATGACGCCGCCACAGACGATCGGGAGCACACCTTTCGGGTAGAGGAAGCCGCGGCCGTGCTCCTTGAGCCAGCGGACGACCCCCGCTTCCGCGTCGTGGCCGAACTCGCTACCGCCCGTCAGGAGCACTGCGTGGACGCGCTCGACCAGGTGCCCGGGCAGGAGAAGGTCCGTGTTGCGAGTACTGGGCGCGCCACCTCGGACATCGCCGGAGGCAACAGCGCCCTCCGGTGGACAAAGAACGACTGTGCAGCCGGTGGGCGACTTATCGTCCGTCCAGTGGCCCACGTTCAGGCCGCTAACAGCGGTCAGCGAGTCGTTGTTGGGCAATGAATGCTCCTTGGGGGGTTGTCGCTTACCTTCACGTACAGACTTCGGTATCCCCCGGTGCTCATATTAAATGAGGGTCGCGTCTCGCCCTGCCGTCAAAGCCACCCAATATTTACCGGACAGACACCCCATTTGAGGCCTCTCGCAGTCCGCAGCCGTGGCTTGCTTCTTCTATAATGGAATGGGACCGACGGTCTCCCTATTTGAAGTAAATGAGCGCCTCCTCTGCCGGACGAAACTTGACCAGGTCCTTCTTGCTTGTCCTGGGCGGGTCAGCACTGATCGCCGGCGCTATCCTGACTACCTTTGGAATATACCGGGAGTTCGCCTCGGGGGGCGACAGTGCGCCTTCCCTGGCATCGCAGCATCGCACGGACCCCGGCGGCGTCTACGACCGCCCGCTCGGCGTCGTGCGAGCGCCCGTGACTCCGGCCCCTGTGGCCGCGCCGGAACCGCCGCTGCGCGAGGCCGCATATCATATGGTCATTGACAAGATTGGGGTGAATGCATCCGTCTTTCCGTACGGCGTCGACGCCAATCGCGTCCCGGAAGTACCGCTTAACTCTGAGGACGTCGCGTGGTACAACTTTTCCGCGCCCCCGGGCACCGGGAGCAACGCCGTCTTCGCCGCCCACGTAACCTGGAATGGCCGAGCTGTCTTCTATGATCTCAAGGACGTCCAGGTGGGCGACTCGATTATCCTTCGTGGGGACGACGGTACCGAGATCGCCTACGTCATTTCGGACAGCTTCGTTGTTGACCCTAATGACCCGAACGCGCTGTCGGTGATGGCGCCAACCTCGGCTGATGTCATCACGCTGATTACTTGCGACGGGTCGTTCTACTACACGGGCGACCCGGTGTTTAATGGCGACTACACGCAACGCCGCGTTGTTAGGGCCACTTTGTCAAGCCTCATCAAGCCGGTCGCCGCGGCCGCACCCTAGAGACCGGCCCACTAATTACCTACCTGACCGCTACTAAAAATTGTTACGCAATTGCAAGCCTCCCTTTGTTACGCAGACCTGCCTGCAACTCGTCCTAGATTAACGTAAGAAGCCCCCGCTGCGTTTGGAACAGCAGGAGGTGAAGGAATGGGATTTCTGAGTCGAACGAAGGAGAAGGAAGAGGAGGCCATCGAGCCGGCGCCTTGCCCGCACACGGCGCTTGTCCAGAGGTGGGACTTGCCGGAAGACATGGGCAACAAGGAAAAGGCCACCTACGTCTGCGACACCTGCGGCGCCCGGTTTAACTACGAGCGGGCCCGAGAGTTCATGGAGCGCCCATCGCTTCCGATCTCATAGACGATGCTGCGACGAGCATTCGTCACGAGCCCGGCTGCAGCGGCATGTTGCGGCCGGGCTTTATTGTTGCCTCTCTACCAGTCGTAAGCTTCCCTCTGAAGTGCCACAGACATTCCCATTCCTGCGCCCATGCATAACGTGACGAGGCCCCACTCGACATCCCGCCGGTTCATCTCGTAAGCCAGCGTCCCGACCAGTCGCGCACCGCTTGCGCCCAGCGGATGACCGATCGCCACCGCGCCGCCGTTAGGGTTGACCCTGTTCCAGTCCCACTTGAGCTCCTCGCCCACGGCCAGCACTTGGCAGGCGAACGCCTCGTTGATCTCGATCAGGTCGAAGTCGTCCATGCTCATGCCAGTGCGCTTCAGCAGCTTCTGCGTCGCCGGCGCCGGGCCGATGCCCATAATCGTCGGATCGACACCCACGCTAGCGGCATGACGGACCGTTGCCAGCGGCTTAAGTCCTCGCTCCTTGGCGCCGTCCTTGTCCATGATCAGCGTCATCGTCGCGCCATCCGTGCGTGGACAAGCATTTCCGGCTGTCACGAGGCCGTCCGGGCGGTAAGAAGGCTTGAGCTGACCCAGCCTCTCGAGCGTCGTATCCTCCCGCGGGTTCTGGTCGGTATCGACTTTGGTGGCAGATCCGTCCGAATACTCGATCGTGATCGGCTCGATTTCGCCGGCAAGGAGACCTTCCTTCTGAGCTCGAATCGCCTTCTTGTGGCTGTCTAGCGCGAAGCGGTCAGAATCCTCGCGGGAGATCCCGCGTTCCCGGGCGAGCTTCTCGGCGGTGGCGCCCATGTCCATAATCCATGGCTCGGTCACCTGGTACCAGCGTTTGTTCCACTTCGGCTTCTTGTCGCCGGGCCAGTCGCCCGGCAACATCTCGCGCGACATCACTTCCGCTGATTGCACCTGGCTCAGCTTCCGCTCATCGTCCGGCTTTATCGGTTGGACACGGTCCATCGTCTCGATGCCCCCAGCCAGCACCACGTCGGACATTCCGGCCATTACCGCGAAGGCGCCTTGAGCGCAGGCCTGAAGCGACGATCCGCACTGCTTATTCATGTCGGTCGCGGAGATGCTGAAGGGCAGGCCCGCTTCAAACACGTAGTGGCGCGAGCGCGTCAGCATCCCGGCGATCCCCACCGAACCCATCAGGATTTCATCGACCTCCTCCGCAGCGACCTTGTTCCTTGCGAGGATGGACTTCAGGAGTGGGACGACCAGCTCTACATGCGTGACATCCCGGAAGACGCCGCGCTGGCCTGCCCTCCCAAACGGTGTACGGACCATGTCCACGACGACAGCTTCGCGCATTGCGTTGGACCTCCTTGATTGCTGTTTGTGGGGCGTTTGCTCTCCAGCGTTAAGCAGGCGCTAGTTTAGCACAGCGCTGCTCAGCCGATCTGGTCGATTGCAGAATTAGATTTCGCTTATTCACCAAGAGTTGACTGATGTTAAGGTCCGGTTAACCGTTCTTTTCACCCAAGCGTATGAGAATGGAAATTGAAATTCCCGACCCGAACAGTATGGAAGGAGACCACCGTGACGAGCCAGGACCGGAGGGACGAAACCACCGACCGCGACCAGCTGGAAGGCTCGGTCCGCGAAGCCAGCGACCGCTACCCCGAGATGTCGCGGCTGCTCAGTAGCCGCCGCACGGAGGCACACGAAGGCCCCTTCCGGGGCTTTCAGTCGCCGCCCGGCCGCTTCTAGTAAAGCGGGGTCGCCCGGTGCCTGATTGCCGGCAGCATGGGGGTCGCTGACACGCTTCAGTTCGGAAGCGCGTAGGCGCCCCCTCCAGCGTGTCCGGCCCGAGTCCGTACGGACGGAGCTTCAGCTCTGGCCGTAGAGGCTCCGCTGCTCCGATGACCCTCCGATCGGCGTGCTAACCTCCCAGCTCGCGCGCGGTAGATCGCGCCGTTGACTGGGGTCCTCCTTCTGCTACACTTGCATTGCAATCGATTCCGCCTACGGCGGGCACGGTGAGCCGGCAATCATATAGCCAACGCCGCTTGGATCGGACCGCGACCGAGACGGAGCATAAAGAAGTCGCCTTAGGCGACTGTGCACTGCCCTTTCGGTCGTCGAAAGGGTTTTTTCGTGTCCGTTGGGCGGTGGGGAGAACGCAATGCGAACGATGCTGAAGAGCAAGCTACACCGCGCCACAGTGACCGGCGCCGACGCCGATTACGAAGGCAGCATTACCCTCGATCCGCTGTTAATCGAAGCGGCCGACATCATTCCTTTCCAACAAGTGCACGTGCTCGACGTCGACAACGGTAGCCGCCTGACGACCTACGCCATAGAAGGAGACCGTGGCTCCGGACAGGTCGTTATCAACGGCGCGGCCGCCCGTCTCGTGCGCGAGGGCGACACGGTCATCGTCCTCACTTATACTGATCTCCCCGACGTCGAGGCGCGCTCTCATCGACCGTTGCTCGTCTACGTCGACGGGGAGAATCGGATAACGCACGCGGCGGCCGCCTCAACGGCCGCCCGCAACGGAAGGAGCTCGCATGCCCGGTAAGTCCGTCCTCATCACTGGAACATCGACCGGAATCGGTCGCGCCGCCGCCGAGATGCTCGCCGCCAAAGGCTATCGCGTGCTGGCAACGATGCGTACGCCCGAAAAAGGCCGGGACCTCGCGGAGAACGCCAAGGCGAACGGCTGGGACCTCACCGTCGTCCCCCTGGACGTGCGCGATGGCGCCTCCGTTCGCGGCGCGCTCGATCAGGCCGGGGACATTGACGTGCTCGTCAACAACGCCGGCTTCGAGGTCTGGGGTCCGCTCGAGGAGATGACCGTCGATGACGTCAAGGACCAGTTCGAGACGAATGTCTACGGGCCGTTCCGGCTGATCACCGCCGTCCTCCCGCGGATGCGCCAGCGAGGAAGCGGGGTCATCGTCAACGTCTCATCGGTCGCGGGACGTGTCAGCGCGCTGCTTAACGGTCTGTATTCGGCTTCCAAGTTTGCACTGGAAGCCCTCAGCGAAACGATCCATTACGAAGTGGGCCACTTCGGCGTCCGCTGCCACATCGTCGAACCCGGAGGCGTCGCCACTCCGTTCCCCGACAACCGCCGTCTCGTCGGCGCTGCCGCGGGCGATGAGGGGTCTCCTTACCGCGAGTTGATAACTCAGTGGGAAGCTGCTGCAGATCGGCTCACGGGCGGCGCCCGCGCCCAGCCCGAGGACGTCGCCGCCGCCATCCTGGACGCGATCGAGACCGGCGATAAGCTCCGCTACCCTGTCGGTCAGGACGCGAACCTCGTCTTCACCGCCCGCAAAGCCATGGACGACGCCCAGTTCGAATCAGCCATGCGCCAGCAGCTTGGACTTGCCTGGTAAGACAGAAGTGACGACCGAAGTCCTCGACGAACTCGAGCAACTGAAGCTCGCGGCCACTATCTCGGGCGTCGAAGTTTCGGGGTTCGTCCTGCCGGACAGCCGCCATCTGCTTGTTGGGAACATGCGCTTCCACTATCTCGACTGGGGGGCCGCTGGCAGGCGCTCCGTCCTTTTCCTGCACGGCGGCGGGCTGAACGCTCATACCTGGGACCTCGTCTGCCTTTCGCTGCGTGACGATTACCACTGCCTCGCTCTGGACCTCCGCGGCCACGGCGACAGCGAGTGGTCGCCTCAGGGCGACTACGCGATCGCCTCTCACGTGCGTGACGTCGAGGGGTTCGCTGATCAGCTTGCTCTGAAGGATTTCGTGCTCGTAGGCATGTCCCTTGGGGCGGTGACTGCCGCCGGCTACGCCGCCAGGCACAGCGACAAGCTCGCGGCACTGGTCATCGTAGATGCCGGGCCAGACGTTCAGACATCAGGTGCGCAGAAGATCCGCGACTTTGTCGTCGACACCGCGACCCTTGATTCCATCGACCAGTTCGTCGAGAAAGCGGTCTCTTTCAATCCCAGGCGAGACCCAAGACTCCTCCGCCGCAGCCTCATGTACAACCTGCGCGCCACACCGGACGGGAAGTGGATGCGCAAAAACGACACCCGTCATATGGGGCTGCGGACGATCGAGAACATGATTGAAGACACCAGGCGTCAATGGAAGGTCTTGGCCGCCATCAGTTGCCCGACTCTCGTGGTCCGTGGCGCGAACAGCGACGTGTTTCGGAACGAAGATGCGGCGAAGCTGGCGCAGGCGGTGCCCGATGGCCGCTGGGTAACGGTAGAAAACGCCGGTCATACTGTGCAAGGAGACAACCCTGCAGGCCTGCTGGCCGCCTTGCGGGAGTTCTTCGCGGAGGCCGGCATCGAAGCACAGGACTAGGAAGCTACTCTCAGAGAGCTTACCGGAGGTGACCAATGGACAACCGAATATCGATCACAGACCTCAAGGCGAAGAAGCAGCGCGGCGAACCAATCGTCATGATGACCTGCTATGACTACCCGTCCGCCCGCCTGCTCGAGGACGCTGGAGTCGACGTTCTCTTCATCGGCGACACGCTCGGCATGGTCGTCCTCGGCTACGACAGCACCATCCCGGTAACGATGGATGAGATGCTGCACCACACGAAGGCGGTTGTCCGCGGCTCCAGTTGCGCTCACGTGCTCGCCGACATGCCGTTCCTGAGCTACCAGGCATCTCGTGACGAGGCCCTCCGCAATGCCGGCCGCCTGCTCAAGGAGGGCGGCGCCCAGTCGGTCAAGCTCGAGGGCGGAGTTCACGTCTCTGACACGGTCCGCTTCATCGTCGATGCGGGCATCCCGGTGATGGGGCATATAGGTCTCACCCCGCAGTCCATCAACCAGATCGGCGGATACAAGGTGCAGGGGAAGACCCCAGCGGCCGCCGTCCGTCTAATCAACGACGCCGAGGCGCTGGAGCAGGCGGGCGCCTACGCTATCGTGCTCGAGTGCGTTCCGGCCCAGCTCGCCGCGACAATCACCGAACGGCTGACTATCCCGACGATCGGCATCGGTGCCGGGCCTCGCTGCGATGGCCAGGTCCAGGTGTTCCACGACCTCCTCGGCCTCTTCGACGATTTCGTGCCCAAGCACGCCAAGAGATACGCGGCGCTCGGCCCACAGATCACCGAGGCCGTCCGTGCCTACGCGACGGAGGTCCGTGAACGCCGCTTCCCCACCGAGAAGGAATCCTTCCTCTCGGGAAACGGCGTATTCTCAGAGGCAGCAAAGATCGCCTAGGGGCCAGCCCCCTTGTTTGCCCCCAGGACCAGGAGGAGCTCCGCGATTGCGCGGCTACCACCCGTCATTTGCTTGCCGCCCTCCCTACACCGCCCCGAGCCGCTCGGGGCGGTGTCATTTCCACGAGGCGCTCTAAACCACGTCATTCTGAGCGACGACCACGCTTGTACGCTGTAGCACGCATCTTCGCGAAGGAATCCAGGGTGGGGTCAGCAGTCGTGCGCTCCTGAGAAGCCACGCGATGAATATCATCACGACCGTTGCCGAAATGGAGGCCGCCCGCCGGCGCTTGCGCGGCAGGGTCGCCCTTGTCCCAACGATGGGCTATCTGCACGAGGGTCACCTCTCCCTCGTCCGTCAAGCGTACACGGACAACGATCACGTAATCGTCTCGATCTTCCTGAATCCAACTCAGTTCGGCCCCAACGATGACCTCGCCCGCTACCCTCGCGACCTCGACCGCGACCTCAGGCTACTCGAGTCCGAGGGAGTAGACGCCGCCTTCGTTCCGACGGTCGAGGAGATGTATCCGCCCGGCTTCGCTGATTGGGTCGAAGTCCCGGGTCGGCTCACGGAACGCCTCGAAGGCGCGCATCGTCCCGGCCACTTCCGCGGCGTTACCACCGTGGTCGCCCGTCTCTTTCGCATCATCCAGCCGCAACGCGCCTACTTCGGCCAGAAGGACGCGCAGCAGCTGCGCGTGATCAAACGCATGGTGGCCGATATCCACTCCGCTCGCCCTTCGGCTCTCGAAGGCGATGTCGAAATCGTCGCCATGCCGATCGTGCGAGAGCCGGATGGCCTCGCCATGTCCAGCCGCAACGTCTACCTCTCGCCGGAGGAGCGAGAGGCCGCCCTCGCCCTGCCGCGCGCCCTCGCGCTCGCCCGCCGCCTCGTCATGAACGAAGGCGTGAGTGACGGTGAGACTGTCCGCCGCGCTGTCCGCGATTCAATTGACCTGGGGGTCGGGCTGTCGACGCGAAATCGGAGCGCCAACAAGTCTTCGTTCCTAAAGGCCAGGCGGTCCGGGGATGCGACGCCAACTCAGCCTGACACGAAAGAATTTGAAGCGCAGCTCGCACTCGACTACGTCTCCGTCTCCGACGAAAAGACTCTTGAGGAACTCGAGACCCTCGATCGCCCCGCCCTCGTCCTCCTCGCCGCCCGCGTCGGCGCGACCCGCCTCATCGACAATACCATCGTGATCCCAAGGGACGTTTCGGTCTCTGAAGACATCCGCGAGCTATCAAACGCAGACGCCGCCAGCCTCCCTCTAACCTCCGACCGCTAACCGCTGGTAAGATGGCCCTCGTCTTAGCCGAGAGGAGGAGATATGGCCACGCCGTCTATAACCAACGCTTCCCCTTCCGATCAGCAGCGCGCCATCGCGACCATCGTCACGGCCTTTACATCCGACCCGATCACCCGCTGGGTGCTGCCCGAGCCTCATCAATATCTAACCTACTTCAACGAGTTCGTGCCGCTCATGGCTGCCGGCACGTTCGACCACGGCCGAGCCTATTACACCGATGATTTTGGAGCGGCTTCTTTATGGCTTCCGCCGAATGTTCATTCGGACTACGAAGCCATGGCCGAGCTGGCTCAGCGAGCGGTCGCCGAACGCGATCAAGAAAAAGTCTTCGCCTTCATGGGGCAGATGGGCGAATATCATCCGACCGAGCCGCACTGGTACCTGCCGTTCATTGGAGTGGACCCACTTCGTCAGGGCCAGGGCTTAGGCTCGGCCCTACTCCGGCACGCGCTCCAGCTTGTCGACCGCGACAAGTTGCCCGCCTACCTCGAGGCGACAAGTCCAGACAGTCGCCGTCTCTACGAACGTCATGGCTTCAAAGCGATCGGCGAAATCCAGACAGCAGACTCGCCGCCCCTATACCCTATGCTCCGAAAGCCGCGCTGACTCCCGGAAGCCACGGCGCCCTTACTCGCCGTAGTGGATTACGTGCTCAATCCGCTCGGGCAGCGACTTCAGCCGCTCGCGCAGAAATGACGGGAACAGGCGCACCCCATCCAGCCTCTCGACATCATGCCATTCCAGAGGGAACTTGATCCCTATCTCCGGCTCCACGCCCCAGTGCGGGCCCTCGTTCGCCAGATACCGAGACCCCTTAGCGAGCGAGACCAGGAAGTACAGCCCGATCTCGTGCCACGACATCCCTTGATGGTCGAAGAAGTTCTCCACCAGCCAGAGCGGCCGTTCGACCAGCACTTCCTCCTCCAGCTCCTCCAGCATTTCGCGGCCGATGCATTCCAGCGCCGTCTCCCCGTACTCCACACGTCCGCCGGGCAGGCAATAGAACGGCGTCTCGGACGTGTCCGGACCCTCCTCGACTAGCTGGACCAGCACGCGGCCGCGGTCCGTGATAACCGCGGCCACCCGGTAGCAGAACCGCTGCTCTCCTCGATCGAATACAAGCACGCTCGTAGGATAACCCGTCGCCGCAAGCCCTGACACCTCACACCTCACACCTGATAAACTTAGCCGCGATGGGTGGGCACTCTCACTGGTCGCAGATCAAGCGCCAGAAGGGCGGCAACGACGCCAAGCGCGGCAACCTCTTCACTAAGCTCTCGCGCGAGATAACCGTCTCGGCGCGCGAAGGGGGCGGCGACCCCGCCATGAACCCTCGCCTCCGTCTGGCAATTGACAAGGCGCGCTACGAGAACATGCCTGCGGACACGATCAAGCGCGCCATCGAGCGCGGCTCAGGCGGAGGCGACGCGGCCAATCTTCAGGAGATCGTGTTCGAGGGCTACGGTCCAGGCGGCGTCGCAATTCTCGTGCAGACGCTAACGGATAATCGGAACCGCACTGTTTCCGATCTGCGCACCACCCTGACCCGCGGGGGCGGGACTCTCGGTGAGTCGGGCAGCGTGGCCTGGCAGTTCGACAGCAAGGGACTGATCGGCCTTGACGCGAGGGATATCGACCCGGAAGAGATCGCCCTCGTCGCCATCGATGCCGGCGCTGAGGACGTCCGCGTGAGCGACGGCTTCGTCGAGGTCTACACCGGCCCGACCGACCTGGACCGCGTTCGTCGTCAACTCGCCGACGCCGGCATGACCATTGCATCCGCCGAACTCTCGATGCTGCCCAAGAACACGACCCCGCTCGACGACAAAGTCGCAACGCAGGCCCTCAAGCTCCTCGACCAGATTGAAGAGCTCGACGACGTCCAGCGGGTCTATTCCAACGCCGAGTTCCCCGATTCCGTCCTTATGGAGTACGCCGCCGGCTAGTGACAACAGCCGCCGTCGCGCCAATCCGTACGGACAGAGCTTCAGCTCTGTCCGCCACCATCGCGACTCAGCACCAACGAATGCTAAGCACTTGATCGCATGAGCCCACCAGTCACGATCCTCGGCATCGATCCCGCGCTCACCTGCACCGGCTACGGTCTTCTCCGCGCAGACGGCAACCGCTACGAAGCCATCGACTTTGGCGCCATCTCTCCTCCCCCGCAGGCACCCATCGCCGAGCGCCTTCTCCGCATCCACGAAGCCCTCTCAGACGTCATCCGCGACTCCCGCCCTGACGAAGTCGCCGTTGAGGACTTCATCGTCGGCCATGTCCGCGCCGCGGTCGCCGTCGGCGAGGCGCGTGCTGCCGCCCTTCTCGCGGCCGCAGAGGCTGGCTTGTCCACCGCCCTTTACAAGCCGTCCGAGGTCAAGCAGTTCGTGACCTCCTACGGACGCGGCGGCAAAGACCAGGTCGCCATGATGGTCCAGGCCCTCCTCAACCTCAGCCAACCCCCTGAGCCTGCCGACGCCGCCGACGCACTCGCCGTCGCCCTCTGCCACGCGCTAAAGCGGGCAGCCATCAGCCAACAGCAATCGGCGATTAGCATGCCCCGATGAGCTTCGGAAAGTACGGCGGTGTTGTGCTGTTCCCTGTTCCTTGTTCCGTGTTCCATGCGGGGGTGGGGGTTGGGGCAAGGCCATGATCGCCCGCATCCACGGCGAAATCGCCGCCCGCAACCCCGACTCGCTTATCGTCGATGTCAACGGCGTTGGCTACCTCGTTTACGCCCCTGCCGGTGTGATCGCGAGGGCGAAAATCGCCGCCGAGGTCACTCTTCACACGTGTCTCGTCGTTCGCGAGGACGCGATGACGCTCTACGGCTTCACCGACGCCCAGGAGCAACGCCTCTTCCAAACGCTCATCGCCGTCAACGGCGTCGGCCCGAAGGTCGCCCTCGCCCTGCTTTCGATCCTCAAGGCAGACGAGCTCTCGTACGCCATCGCGTCCGGCAACGCGGCCGCGCTCGCCCGCGCTCCCGGTGTAGGCCAGAAGCTCGCCTCCCGCATCGTCCTCGACCTCCGCGACAAGCTCACGACGGCGGCGCCCATCGGCGTGCCGGGCGTCGAGTCCGAGGAAGTGGTCGCGGCGCTGATGGGCCTCGGTTACTCGCAGGCAGAAGCGGCGGATGCTGTGGCACGAAGCGACTTGCCCAGCGACGCGCCGATCGAGGAGAAGGTCCGGCTCGCGCTCGCCCACTTCGCGCGCACCCGCGCCGACTAGGGCTAATCGATTAACCGGCAGTCGAAAGCCGCGCTGTCCCGCTCATCCTGAGGCTCTCGAAGGATCGGGCGGAGCCGCCACCTCTCGATCACCGCCTACAAGACTGCCAATTGCCCGCCTCCTACGATGCCTGCCATGGAACCCCTCAAGCCCGAGGAGCTCGCGGCCGTGCGCGCGATCAGCACCCCGACCATCTGCAATGCCATCGAGACCTTCAACATCGGATCCCGCAACGAGGGCTTCATGGATTCCACGATCACCTGCCGCTTTCCCGAGATCGGCCCCGTTGTCGGTTACGCGGTCACGGCGAAGATCAGGGCGGCTGAACCGCCCTGCATTGAACTCTCCCATTCGAAAGTGTGGGCGGAATTCGAACGTGTCCCGAAACCCTGGCTAGTAGTCATCGAGGACTTCGATTACCCCAATCCCGTCGGCTCCTTCTGGGGCGAGGTGAATGCCAGCGTGTACAAGGCACTGGGTGCGGTCGGGACGATTACGAACGGCGGCGTCCGCGACTTGCGCGAGGTCCGCGCGACCGGCTTCCAGTTCTTCTCGTCCAGCGTGCTCGTTTCCCATGCCTACGTTCATATCGTCGAGTACGGCGGCCCGGTTGTCGTCGGCGGACTGACCGTGCGGCCCGCCGATCTCCTCCACAGCGACGAGCATGGCGTCATAAGCATTCCGCACGAGATTGCCTGCGACATCCCGAAAGCCGCGCAGGCTATCGAAGCGGCCGAATGTGGGCTGATCGACTTTGCGCGCTCTCCTGCCTGCAGGCCGGAAGGCCTTGCTGAAATGTACGGCAAGGTGGATTAACGCAGACAGGCGCCCGCTCGGCAATCCTCCACTGCCAAATGCGACGGAATCGATATTGCGCTGCTTCACGACGTCGCGTGCCTGAAACCCAGCGCGCGCTAGCTTAAGCAATCGACGGAGTCGAATACCAACGAGAGGAGGAGGCAATGGCGGACACGAAGGTGAAAGCCACCATCGACCGGGCCAAGGGTAAGGCCCGTGAGACCGCTGGCAAGGTGACCGGCAAGCGCTCGACCCAGGCCAAGGGCAAGGCCGAGCAGCTGAAGGGTCGAGCCAAGGAGAAGTTCGGCTAACGAAGCGCTCAAAACCGAATAAACAGAACGGCCGGGTGGCTAAGGCGCCCGGCCGTTCTGCTCTCTATCGATCGTCCACCTGAAGAAACCGGGGACCATCTTTACCGATCATTGCGCGGTACTTCACCGAAACCCCCTTTATCCGCGAAGGAGCCCGCCTCTGGAGACGGTCTGAACAGCCGACGGGAAAACATCAAGGAGGATGTTGTGATGAATCGACTACTTCCACGTACGCCTTCGCGCTCGCTTACTCTGGCACTGGGCGTATTCTCGCTCCTGCTTGTCGCCGCCGGCTTTGCATTCAGCGCTCGGACCGCGGCTGCCCAGACTGCCGACACCGATGCCGACAGCTATCCCGATGATGTGGAAAGGCAGCTTGGCTCCGATCCCAACAATCCCGATAGCACTCCGGAAACTTTCGCGATGGTCTGGACCTGCACGGACGGCAACGACAACGACCGGGACGGCAAGCGGGACCTCTTCGATCCTGGATGCCGCAACACGGTGTCCGGCTCGACTCCTGCTCCGACGGCAACGCCCGCGCCGAGCGGGCCCTCGGACTCGGGCACGAATCCGGGCGGCAGCGGCTCGGGGTCCAGCGGCGGATCCACGGACGGTTCGTCCGGAGACGGAAGCGGCAATGCCGTGCTGGAAGATGGGGACGCCCCCATCGCGGGGACCTCAGGCAGCGGAGCGGGTGCGGGCCAGAATTCTGGCGACACGACAGGCGCTAACAGCGACAAGGCCACAGACACGGGGGCCGCGCCCGGGACCGGCACCGATACCGCCCCAAAGGACACGACCGGTGACGACGGGGGCGGCTTCCCCTGGAAGATTTCTCTGCTCTTCCTGGCGCTTCTGCTGATTGCCGGCCTCGTCGCCGCCGGCGCGCTCGCCGCGCGGTCACGCCGCCTGGCGGCGCGGAACAGATACTAGAGGGCCAGCTCTTGATGGCGTGGGTGCCTGCCACGACGGGCACTCACGCCGTCAAGGGAATCGGGCCTGTTCGCCCCGAGTGGTCCCCGTGGCGACCGTATCGAGGGGCCGATATTATACTTCTCGCCTGACGGAAACGCTGTCGCTACTGCTGCCAGCTAATCTCGAACAGCCGGACGGCGTCCTCGAAGCCGCGGAGCACATTCTCACCGCGGTCAGCGAAGAGAAAGCCCTTGCCCGAACAAAGCCCGCGTACGACATCCGAGGCCAGGATCTCGCCGGTGTTCGCATGAGCGGCGATGCGCGAGGCCATGATCACGGTGGCGCCGAAGAGGTCGCCCCCCTCTTCGATCGGCTCGCTCGCGTTCAGGCCGATGCGAATATGTATCGGTTCCTTATCGGGGTCCGCACCCGGCCCGTGGTGCAGTTCCTCGAATGCCCGTTGCAGCGTGATCGCGCACTCTACGGCGCCGGCCGGCGATGCGAAGGAAGCCATGAACCCGTCTCCCATCGACTTGACCTCCGAGCCGCCGTGTACGCGCAGGATGTCCCGCGTCAGATTCTCGTGCTCGCGCAGCACGTCGCGGCCGGCTTTGTCGCCGAGCCGGTGCATCATCGGCGTGTGCTCCACCATATCCGTGAACAGGATCGTGCGGACCCCCGACTCCTCGCGGCGCCCTTCGCTCCGGGCCCGTTCCGCGGCTCTAGTTTCCGTCCCCAGCAGATCGCCGATCGCGCCGATCAGCTTCGCGAGGTCTGCCGTCGGCAACCCGTCCAGCATTACCAGCCGGGCGTCGGGGATTCTTGCGGCCATGTCCCGGGCCGCCTCCAAGTACTGCTTCGATACCGCGGAGTGCGAAAGCACCAGAGTCGGCATACTGATTGCCGGCAAGAGCTCGTTCACGTCGTCTTGTCGGGCCCCAGCGGATATCAGGGTGGCCTTCTCTTGCGTGACGCCAGCCCTAAAGAACTCGACTACAGGCCTAGCTGCCTCCCTGCCTACCCCGTAGATCATGAACGCCAGATATTCTAGGAATGCGTCCCAATCGGTTGTGAGCTGATCGAGCGCCCGCATCTGCGGGACGTTGAAGAAGTCCTCCGTCCGGGCCTGCGTGTCGTCCAGGATCAGATGACTGACACGGTCTGGATTCTGGACGGCATAAGTCACGGCAATCGGCCCGCCCCAGCCGATGCCGTGCAGCACGAACCTCTCCAGGCCAAGTTTTCCTGCTACTGCCTCGAGGTCCAGCAGCCGCTTCTGCATCGAGAATTCGTGCACGTCCCGATCGGAGAGTCCTGTCCCGCGCGGATCGTACTGGACGACAGTCCAGTTCTCGGCGAGTTGATCGAAGAACTCGCTTCCCTGGCTCCACTCGAGCTGGCTGTGCACGAACGGCAGGCTGGGCACACGCACGATCAGCGGCGATCCCTTGCCGGCCGTCCCGAAAGCGATGCGAACGCCATCCCGGGTGGTGGCGTACTGCATCCGGAGCTCCATGCCGCCAGTATCTCATACCCCGGCGGCCAGGCTGCCAGCGGCGTGTCAGTAGTTGATTACGATTTGGTTTCCCCGCCTACAACGCCCGGCGCAGCATCCTTGCACCCGGCGACCCGTACACCCGCTCGAACTCGACGTCCCGCTTCTCGATCACCACCTCGAACCCGCACTTTTCGTAGGCCCGCTGGGCCGGATCGTTCCCGATCAGCACGCCGATGTCTGCCGTCTTTGCGCCGCGCCCCCTGCCCGTCTCCAGCGTCTCGTATATCAGCCGCTCGACGAGGCCGCGGCGGCGGAACTCCGGCTTCGTCGCGACGTGCTCGACGACCCACGCGCCCGGCTCGTGCTCCATGAT
>VBEJ01000021.1 GCA_005882985.1 Chloroflexota bacterium | reverse complement strand
TGGCATGAAGGTGGCCACTTTGCCGTGCTTACGGGCGACGTTCTTGACGATGTACTTGTACCACAGGACGTTGTCCGCCATCTGAGTGAGGGGCGCGTAGCGCATGTCGATCTCGTTTTGGCCGGCGGTCGCAACCTCGTGGTGATGGACTTCGATAGTGATTCCCACCTTCTCCATTTCGAGGACCATCTCGCTACGGATGTCTTGGAGTGTGTCGTGTGGTGGGACCGGGAAGTAGCCTTCCTTATAACGCGGCTTGTACCCCAGGTTAGGTTGAGTGTTGGTACCCGTATTCCACTGCCCTTCGATTGAGTCGATGTGGTAGTAGCCCTCGTGCTCGTTCTGGTCGTAGCGGATGTCGTCGAATACGAAAAACTCGAGTTCGGGGCCCCAATAGGAAGTGTCGGCAAGACCGGTGGACTTTAGGTAGGCTTCGGCTTTCTTAGCGACGCCACGCGGGTCGCGGCTATAAGGATCTCTCGTCACAGGGTCGACGATGTCGCAGAGGACCGAGAGTGTGGGAACGGAGCAGGCTGGATCGACGCGGGCGGTCGCAGGGTCCGGGATAAGGATCATGTCCGACTCCTGGATCTCCTGGAAACCGCGGATGCTCGAGCCGTCGAAGCCGATGCCATCCACCCAGATCGAACCCGGCAAATCATCGAAGTCGACCATGTCCTTGGGCGGGATGGAGAAGTGCTGCCAGAGGCCGGGCAGGTCTGTGAACTTGAGGTCAACGATCTGGATGTTGTTCTTCTTGATGAGATCGGCGACCTTCTGCACGTCTGTTGCGGTTGTCAATTGTCCCTCCTTCGGTCTTTTCCTGCGTTTGCGATTATAGGCGCGCGGCCCACCCGGCGGGAGGGCCGCGCGTTACGGGCGTGTTAAACGACGGTGCAACGGAGAAGAACACGGAACAGGATAAGTTGTGCGTCTATCGAACCTGGTTCCAGTTCCAAGTCCCTGTATCCACTATTCGCGATCAGACCGCTGCTTCACCCCTTTCGCCGGTGCGGACGCGGATAGCGTCCGCGACGGGGATGAGGAAGATCTTGCCGTCGCCGATGTTGCCGGTGCGGGCGGCGTCGCAGATCAGCTTTACGACGCGGTCGGAATCGGCGTCCTTGACGACGACCTCGATCTTGACCTTGGGCAGCATATCTACGGTGTAGGTCTCGCCGCCGCGGCCCATGTGGACGATACCTTTCTGCGTGCCGCGACCGGTGACATGGACGATGTTGAGGCCCGTAAATCCGGCGTTAGCCAGCACCTCCTTCACGTCATCGAGTTTCTCAGGCCGGATGATGGCTTCTAGTTTGTACATCTGCTGGCCCTCCTATGACCCGGCCCCGCTGCCGGCGCCTTCGGGTTGCACTCGAGGCGCAGGCGCCGGGCTGGGCGGAGGGGTCTCGGCGAATTGCAGGACCGGGAGGCCCGAGCCCTCGTCGATGACGTAGCCACGCTCACCGTGCTGCGTGACATCGAGTCCGAGCTCTTCTTGGTCTTCGCTGACCCGCAAGCCAAGCGTAAGGTCGAGGACCTTCAGAATCGCCGCTGTGACGACGAATGAGTAGACCCAGACGGTGGCAATCGCGGCGAGCTGGTCGAGGACCTGTGCAGGGTGGCCATAAAATAGGCCCTCGTTGTCCGCGAGCCCACTTACGGCCGCGGTCGCGAAAAGACCAGTCGCGAGCGCGCCCCACGTACCGCCGACTCCATGTACCGCAACCACGTCCAACGAGTCGTCAATGCCGGAGCGCTCGCGCACACGGACCGCAAGGTAGCAGACGACGCCTGCCACGCCGCCGATGACGATCGCCGCCCACGGCTGGACGAAGCCCGAGGCCGGTGTGATTGCCACCAGCCCCGCAACAGCGCCTGCAGCAGCGCCAATCACGCTCGCCTTCCCGGTGAGCGCCCAGCTGGCGAACATCCAGGATAGGGCAGCAGAGGCGGCGGCCGTGTTTGTGACGACGAACGCATTCGCCGCCTGGCCGCTGGCCGCCCCTGCGCTTCCAGCGTTGAAGCCAAACCAGCCGAACCAGAGGATGGCCGCGCCCAGCACAATGTAGGTAACGTTGTGCGGCTCCATTGGCTCTCGGCCGAAGCCCTTGCGTCTACCGTAGAGCAAGGCCGCGGCGAGGGCGGCGGCACCCGCGTTGACGTGGATGGCAGCACCGCCGGCGAAGTCCAGCGCGTTTATCCCGCTTGAGTCCGCGATGCCGAGCCAGCCCGCGCCGAAGATCCAGTGGGCCACCGGCGCGTAAACCAGCAGCGACCACGCGGCCATGAAGACAAGGAACGTGCTGAATTTCGCGCGTTCGGCGAAGGCGCCCGTGATCAGCGCCGGCGTTATGATCGCGAACATCGCCTGGAAGATGGCGAAGGCCTCGTGCGGGATCGTCGGCGCCCAGGTGACTTCGCCAACTACCGGTTTGTCCGCCGGGATGATACCAACGTCCTTGAAGCCGATGAAGTCGAGCTTCCCGATTATTCCGCCCTCCGTCGGCCCGAAGGCGAGCGTATAGCCGATGAGCACCCACAGCACGCCAACAAGCCCAACCACGATGAAGCTCTGCATGATCGTAGCGAGCACGTTCTTGCTGCGGGTAAAACCGGCGTAGAAGAAGCCGAGGCCGGGAGTCATGAACATCACGAGAGCGGCCGCAGCGAGCATCCATGCGGTATCGCCGCTGTTTATCTCCGGTGGCATCGCTTATAAGTACCTCCTATGAGCCAAATACTTGATGGGAACAATATCAAGCCGACAGGCGGCGCGGAATGGGGCTGATGTTACGGGTGTGTTACGGAGGGTTGATAAAGGGATTCGGCCCGCGGTCAGCCGGTGCGAAAGCGATAACCAACGTTGCGGACGGTCTCGATGAAGGGAGTGTGGCGGTCCTCGATCTTGGCGCGGAGGCGGCGGATGTGGACGTCGACGGTGCGGGCGCCGCCGTAGAAGTCGTAGCCCCAGACTTTACTGAGGAGGGTCTCGCGGGTAAAGACGCGTCCGCGATTCGTGGCGAGGAAACGGAGGAGCTCATACTCCTTGTAGGTAAGCTCGACGGGGCGGCCGCCTACGTGAACAGTGTAGTTGGCGAGGTCCATCAGGAGGTCGCCGTGCTTTAGCGTGTTTCGTGTGTCCACGCCATGCCGGCGATAGAGGGCACGGCGGACGCGCGCGCAGAGCTCTTCGGCCGTCGCGCCCGTGAGAAGGAAATCGTCGGGAATGTTTGCCGGGTCGAGGACCGGTAGGCCGGCTGGTGGAAGCAACGTGATGATGGCCGGCGCTTCGGCTGTCGATGCTGCGTCGAGGTAGCGGCGGGCGAGCGGGTCCTCAGCAGACGCGGCGAGATCGATGATTACGGCGTCGGGCGAGGCGGTGGGCGGCTCCGCGGCGGGGAGCAGGTGGTTGACGTCGAAGCCTTCGGCCTCGAGCGGGCCGGTGTAGGGCGCGAGCGTGGTGTCGCCGATGAGGAAGATGGTGTGCATTCCGGTTCATAATGCTACGTGGCCGGCGGTGGCTCGCACAACCAAGGCCAGCGGGACAGGCAATGTTACCGGCTGATGAATTTCGCGTCATGGCGGCGGAGCGCGGACGTTAACCGGCGCGCATCCCTGACGCCGACACACCCATAGTCGATTCGACGATACGGATGGCGGCGTGGGTGACAGGGACGAGGCTTGGGCGGTGGATCTTGTCGAGCGTGTCCACCGCGTCGAAGAGGTAGAAGGGTGCGGTGAGGTAGTTGACGAGCGGGACACCTGCCATGTAGAAGTCAGCGCCGTCGGTCGTTGGCTTGGGGCCAAACATCGTCGGCGGCACGACCATCGAGCGTTGCAGGTCTTCCGCCTCGATCGCGGAGCGGACCGCGTCCTGGAGGCGGGGAATCAGGGACGTGAACCACCAGCGGGACTCAGGGAGGCCCGTGGCGCGGAGCACGCCGGTCTCGTCGCTTAACTCGTTTGCGGCGTGCTCCAAATGGAACTCGAGAACGACGCTCTCGAGTTCGGCGGCGTGCTCTTCGACGAACGTCCGTTGGCCGGCCCCACCGGCCATGTGCCCGGCATTGAGCAGGAACAGCAGACGGTGTGGCCGTTCGGCCTGAGGCACCTGCGACCAGTAGGCGGCCTGCGCGAGCACCAGAGCGATCCCTGAACCGTCCTCGACGGCCGAGGCCCAAGGGCCGTCGTGATGCGAACCGATGATAACCACCTCTTCGTCCGCTCCCGGGAGTTCGCCCACGATGTTGTGGGCGGTGATCATCTCACGGACCGAGTCGATTGACACCTTCACCCGAAGAGGCGCGCCGGACAGCAACGCGCGGAGGCGGTTGCCGTCGCCGCCTGAGATCCAGACGCCGGGAATGGGACGCTCGATGGCGTCATAGGGAACGTAGTATTGGTTGGAATCGCCGGGATAGTCGCGCAGTACGCCGATGAATCCGGCCGCGCCCGCGGAGATTGAGGGCTCCATTACGTTCTGGAGCTCTCGCCCGAACGGGAGGATCTGCCTCGTCGAA
>VBEJ01000053.1 GCA_005882985.1 Chloroflexota bacterium | reverse complement strand
TTTCGAGCGCCGCTGTGCCACCTCTGTTTGTGGCCACTTGGCCGGGAGGTGCATCGATGAAATACACCCGATTGTGGGTGATGTCGCTGCTTGTAGCGGCGATGACGATGATGGTGGGGTGTGGTGCGGACGATGACGGGAGCGGAGCAGCTACGCAGACCGCGGTGCGGTCGCAAACGTCCGCGTCTGCCAGCGTGGTCGCCGCGTTCGACTGCAATGCCGCCTATCCGGCGACGCCGCCTGACGCGTCAGCGTTCCCTCTGAGCGAAAAAGACGGCTCCGGCGCGACACTAACGTTCGACGCCCCGCCCTCCAAGATCGTCTCGCTCTCGGCGGCGCACGTGGAGGTGCTTTACGCCATCGGCGCCGGCGGCCAATTGCTTGCGGGCGACAAGTTCTCGGACTGCCCCAAGGCTGCGGCCGCCCTCGAACACGTCGATTCGTTTACGCCGAGCGTCGAAGCGATCACCGCGCTGCAGCCTGACCTCGTCGTGCTCGCCTTCCCGAACCCCGAGCTCCAGCAAGCACTCAGCAATGTCAGCGTGAAATCGATGCTGCTGAGCATCCCGGAATCGGTGGTCGGAACGCTCGACCAGATTCGGCTTGTCGGGCGGATAACGGGACACCGCGACGAAGCCGAAAGCTACGCGAAGGGTATGGAGCAGCGCATCAAGGAGATCAAGGATTCAGTGGTCGCGAAAGAGAATCTCTCCGTCTACCACGAGGTCGACAACACCTTCTATACGGCAGGCCCCGGCAGCTTCGTGGACGACCTTTACAAGATCCTAGGCGTGAGAAACATCGCGGAGAACGCGGACTCGGCTTTCCCGCAGCTCACGCAGGAGGCGATCATCCAGGCGGCGCCGGACATAATCATCCTGGCGGACGAAGACGCTGGCGAGAGCGCCGAGACCGTCTCCGCGCGTCCCGGCTGGGACGCGATCCCTGCGGTGAAGAACAAACGCATCTACACGGTCGATCCCGATATAGTGAGCCGCCCCGGGCCGAGGCTGATAACGGCGCTCGAGACGCTGGAAAAGCTGGTCTACGGACAGTGACTCGCGAAGTGTGAGGCAAGAGCTAGCGTAGACGCGGTATGGTTGCTGGAACCCGCAAGGCGCGCGTAATCGAGGCCGGACCGGCGGTCGAGAGGCCACTCGGCCGCCGTTCGTTGTGGCCGCGGCTGACGCTTGGCTGCGCCATCCTGCTCGCCGCCGTCATGTTGAGCGTGGCGGTCGGGCCGGCAAACGTGTCGCTTGATGCGACCGTTCGTATCCTTGCTTCTCACTTACCCGGCGTCGGCATATCGGAGAGCGTCTCGCCCGCGTGGCGGAATATCATCTGGGAGGTGAGGCTGCCGCGCGTACTGCTGGCGGGCACGGCCGGCGCCACCCTGGCGCTCGCCGGCGCCACCTACCAGGGCGTGTTCCGCAACCCGCTGGCGGACCCCTACCTCATCGGCGTCGCGACGGGCGCGAATCTGGGTGCCACCATCGTTCTCGTATCAGGCGCGGACGCCTCAACACATGGGTTCAGCGTGCTTCCTCTCGCGGCGTTCGCAGGCGCGCTCATTTCCGTCGTCGTCGTCTACAGTGTAGCGCGCGTTGGAGGCGCCGCGCCTGGGACCACGCTTGTCCTCGCCGGCGTCGCCCTCTCATCTCTGGCAACAGCCATCACCGCGTATCTGATGCTGAAGCACACGACCAACTCGCTGACGATCATGTCCGTCGTCCTGGGCGGGTTCAACACAGCCACCTGGGTGAAGCTCGCCTGGGTGCTTCCCTACGCGATACCGGCGGTGCTGGTCATCCTCGCCCACGGACGCATCCTCAATGTGCTCAGCCTGGACGAACAACAGGCTCGCCAGGTCGGCATCGACGTCGAGCGCACGAAGCTGATTCTCCTTGGAGCTGCATCGCTGGCTGCCGCCGCCGTGGTCGCGGTGAGCGGGACGATCGGCTTCGTCGGGCTGATCGTCCCCCACGCTATCCGTCTCATCTGGGGCCCCGACAACCGCGCTCTCCTCCCAATGGCCCTCCTTCTCGGCGCATCCTTCCTGATCGGGGCGGACTTAGCCGCGCGCATGATCGATCAGCCCTCGGAAATACCGGTCGGGATCATCACCGCGTTCTGCGGCGTGCCGTTCTTCCTCTACTTGCTGCGGCGTTCGCGTACTGTGGCATTTTGAATCTGGAAATATGCAGCCAGCCGAAACCGAAAAACGCAAAAACGAACTGCCCGCGGGCGTGCCCTCTCTCTCTGTCCGCGCGCTTACCGTCGCCTACGCTTCCGGCAAGCAGTCCCTCGTAGCCCTGCGCGATCTCTCCCTCTCCGTCGCTGCAGGCGAACTCGTCGGACTCGTCGGCCCGAACGGGTGCGGCAAGACCACGCTGATTCGCGCCGTAACGAAGGTCGTCAAGCCGGTAAGCGGCGAAGTGCACCTCTGCGGCGACGAGGTCGCACTTCCGCAGGCGGAGATCGCGCGGCGCGTGGCCGTCGTGCCGCAGGAGCCGGTCCTCCCCGACGCATTCACCGCGCTCGAGTGCGTACTCATGGGCCGGACGCCGCACCTCAAACTGCTGGAGAACGAGGGCGCGCGCGACTTTGACGCAGCGAGGCAGGCAATGGAGCGCACAGGGACGTGGGAGCTGGCGGAGCGGCGGGTGGACGAACTCTCCGGCGGCGAGCGGCAGCGAGTCGTCGTCGCGCGGGCGCTGGCGCAGGAGACGCCGGTTCTGCTCCTCGACGAGCCGACGGCCCACCTCGACATCGGGCACCAGGCGTCTGTCCTCGGGCTGATGCGCGCCCTCTGCCGCGACGAACGCAAGGCCGTGCTCGCCGTCGTGCACGACCTGACGCTCGGGGCGGCCTACTGTGACCGCCTCGTCATGCTCCGCCCAGGCGGAACGGTCGCGGCTGAGGGAAGCGCGGAGGCAGTGCTGCGGCCCGAGCTGCTCGAGGCGGTCTATGGAACAGCGACTGACGTCTTCTCGCACCCGCGAACGGGACGTCCCGTGGTGGCGCCGCGCACGGAGGGCGGATAGACTGACGCGGGGAGGAGATCAACATGAATGGGGTCGGGGTCTTGAGCCCCGACAGCGGGGGTCTGAAGACCCACGCCTACATTTCAGCGATGGCCGTTTCTCGCAAGCCTACTGCTAAGATCGCCCCTCGGACCGGCAAGTCCAAGCTCTACACCCGCACCGGCGACATGGGCACCACGATGCTCTTCGGCGGCGGGCGGTTGCCGAAGGACCACCCGCGCGTCGAGGCGTACGGGACCGTCGATGAGTTGAACTCGACACTTGGAGTGGCGCTTTCGTTCATGCCGGCGCGAGGCGTGATCGCCAAAACGCTCTCCGGCATACAGAACGAGCTGTTCAACATCGGCGCGGAGCTGGCAAGCGGCGGCAAAGGGAAGGCGGCCGAGAAGGCGCGGCTGTTTATCGGCGCCGAAGCGAAGATCGCGTCGCTGGAAACGCTTATCGATGAGTACGACGTGAAAGCGCCGCCACTGCGCACCTTTATCCTCCCGTCGGGCTCCCAGGCCGGTGCGATGCTGCACCTCTGCCGCACGGTGTGCCGCCGTGCTGAGCGGCAGGTCGTCCGCCTCTCGCATGAAGAGCACGTCAACCCCGACATCCTCAGCTACCTCAACCGGCTGTCCGATCTGCTGTTCGTCCTGGCGCGCTACGTGAACAGGTCCGCCGGGAAGCCCGAGACCGAATGGCGGAAGGGTTGACTCCGGAGGCGCTCACGGCCTCGGTCCTGGGTCACTAATGTTTCCCGTTTCCGACGAACCAGAAGCGAGGTCGTTCCCGTTCGTCAATCTCGCGATCATCATCGCCTGTGTCCTGGTGTTCTTGTACGAGCTGACACTCTCCATGACGCAGGTGAACCGGTTCTTCTTCGACTATGGTGTCGTACCCAGGCAACTTGACAACTGGCTGAAGCATCCTTCTGGTCTCGATGAACCGGCGACGATAATCACCTCGGCGTTCGTGCACGGGGGCTTTCTGCACCTCGGCGGCAACATGCTCTACCTATGGGTCTTCGGCGATAACGTCGAGGACGCCTTTGGGCACCTGTTTTACCCTCTCTTCTATCTCGCAGCCGCAGTGGGCGCTGTCACCCTGCAAGTGGCCATTGATACGAATTCCGTAGTGCCGATGGTCGGAGCGAGCGGGGCCATCTCGGGCGTGATGGGAGCCTATTTCGTGCTCTACCCCACAGCCCGTGTGGACGTTCTCTTTCTCTTCTTCCTGTTACCCGTCCCGGCGGTGTTCTTGATCGGCTTCTGGTTCGCACTGCAGCTCTTCAGCGGCGTCGCGACCTTTGGCACTGCTCAAGGCGCGTCCGAAGGGGTTGCGGTCTGGGCGCACGTCGGTGGCTTCGTCACCGGCCTCGTCATCGTCCTCGCGCTGCGGCCATTCATCCACATATCGCCACTGCGACGCCGGACCGGGGGCTCGTAGGCGAGCCAATGTCGGAGATGCGCTGAATAGCGCTCCTTTGACATCTTGCGGAAGCACGTCGCGGGGATATAATTCGCCATACCACCGATGAGCTAGGGGGACGCAATGGGCAACCCATACGAAACCGGCCTCGACCGTAACCCGGCGAACTATGAGAGTCTCACGCCGCTCTTGTTCATCGAGTGGAGCGCCTATGTCTATCCGGAGAGGACCGCCGTTATCCACGGCGCGCGCCGCTTTACCTGGGCGGAAATGTACGCCCGCTCTCGCCGGCTGGCCTCAGCGCTGGCCGGGCGCGGGATCGGCCTGGGCGACACGGTCGCCTTGATGGCCGCGAACACCCCCGAGATGTACGAAGCGCATTTCGGCGTGCCTATGGCGGGCGCGGTGCTGAACACACTCAACACGCGCCTGGACGCCGAAGCGATCGGATTCATGCTCGGGCACGGTGGCGCGAGAGTGGTCATAACGGACCGCGAGTTCTCATCGACGATGAGCGGTGCATTGGCGAAGCTCGAACACCGGCCGCTCGTGATCGATATCGACGACTTAGAGTTCGACGGACCGGGGGAGAGCCTAGGTGAGACGGACTACGAAACCTTCATCGGCGCGGGCGACCCGAACTACGCCTGGCAGCGGCCCGCCGACGAATGGCAAGCGATTTCTCTGAACTACACGTCCGGGACGACCGCTGACCCGAAAGGTGTCGTTTATCACCACCGCGGCGCATATCTGAACGGCATCGGCAACATTCTCCAGTGGAGTATGCCTCGGCATTCGGTGTATTTGTGGACGTTGCCGATGTTCCACTGCAATGGGTGGTGCTTCCCCTGGACGATGGCGGCGAACGCGGGTACCAACGTCTGCCTGAGGCGTGTCGATCCGGCGCTCGTCTTTCAAGCGATAAGGGAACACGGAGTTACGCATTACTGCGGCGCCCCTATCGTGCACGGTATGCTCGTGAACGCATCTCCCGAGGTGCGAGAAGGGATCACGCATAAGGTCAGCGCAATGGTTGCCGGGGCAGCGCCGCCCCAGGCCCTCATCGAGGGTATGGAGCGAATCGGCTTCGACGTGACGCATGTTTATGGCCTTACGGAGACCTATGGGCCCGCGTCCGTCTGCGCCAAGCAGGACGCATGGAACGACCTCGCGGGCGAGCAGCGCGCCGAGCGCAACGGCCGGCAGGGCGTGCGCTACCTGCTACAAGACGGCATGACCGTCATGGACCCGGAGGCGATGCGTGAGGCGCCCTGGGACGGCGAGACGATGGGCGAGATCATGTTCCGAGGCAATATCACGATGAAGGGCTATCTCAAGAACCCCGCGGCCACCGAAGCGGCGTTCGCCGGCGGTTGGTTTCACTCCGGCGACCTCGCCGTGATGCAGCCGGACGGCTACGTGAAGATCAAGGACCGGGCGAAGGACATCATCATCTCCGGCGGCGAGAACATCTCGTCGATCGAGGTCGAGGACATCCTCTATCGCCATCCAGCCGTGCTCGCCGCCGCCGTCGTAGCGACACCGGACGAGAAGTGGGGCGAGGCGCCCTGCGCCTTCATAGAGCTGAAGGACGGGGCAAACGCCAGCGCGGAAGAGATCATCGAACACTGCCGCGCCCACCTCGCGCGTTTCAAAGCGCCCCGAGAAGTGGTCTTCGGGACGCTACCCAAGACTTCCACGGGCAAGATTCAGAAGTTCCTGCTGCGTGAGCGCGCGAAATCGGCAGCGGCGATCCACTAGGAACGAGATGAGGAATCACCGATGGTAGCGCGACCGGTCGGCGAATGGGTGAGAACGGGTGAGCTGCAGGACCACTTACCCTGGAATGCCCCGCGCATCGGCGTGCTCGAAATCAGCGGCGCGATCGGCGCCCAGGTGCGTGGCCCCGAGATGGTGCGCGCGATCAAGGCTCTGGCCGACGACGCCCGCATTCGCGCAGTCGTTGTCGAGGTTGACTCCCCGGGGGGCTCCGCGCCTGTCTCCGATGCGATTCATCGCTCGCTGCGGAAGCTATCTAGGCGGAAGCCCACGGTGGCTTTCGTAATGACTTCGGGCCTTTCCGGCGGCTACCTGATCGCCTGCGCGGCCTCGAAGATCGTCGCGCTTCCGACATCGCTGGTGGGCTCGATTGGCGTGATCTTCATGCGACCGGTCGTCCAGGAGCTGATGGAGAAGATTGGCGTCCGCATGGTCATGACCCACGAAGGTCACCTCAAGGGCATGTTCCAACCTTGGCGCGAGCCGACCGAGGAGGAGGAGGAGAAGGTCGAGGCGCTGACGGACCGCTACTACCAGTGGTTCGTTGACGCTGTAGCGCAGGCCCGTGGACTTAGCCCCGAGGTCGTGCGTGGATATGCGACAGGTGAGGTCTTCACCGGAGTAGAGGCGAAGGAGATGGGACTCGTCGACGAGCTGGGCGATCTCGAGATGGCTCTGGACATGGCGAGCGAAATGGGTCGGACGCCGCGCCGCCTCCATTACGTGCGCCCGCGAAGGCCTCTGGTCGAAAGGCTCCTCGCCCGCAGCGGCGGGTCATTGGCAGACGCCATGATCGCCCGCATCGAAGACCGCCTCTTCCCCCACATCGACTTCCGGTAGCGCGGGTCGCGCCTCTCCGTTCGCCCCGAGTAATCCTTGATGAGAGGATATATCGAGGGGCTGCCTGGCGCGGTGTGCGCCACTACTGTGCGGGCAGCGTCCCTCGGTCCCCCAACAGCGTCCCCGTAGCTGCCATCTCCTTGCAGGACTCGGCGCACGTCCGGCACATTCGCGCGCAGGCCTCCATCTGCATGTCGCCCGCGAACCGCTCGCATTCAACGGCGCAGCGTTCGCAGATCTCGGCGCAGGCGGCGCAGGTAATGGCGTGAAGCGGCGAGTTGCGCAGCATAAAGTTGGCGCTCGTCTCACAGATCTCGGCGCAGTCGAGCAGAAGCCGGACGTGCGGCTCCTCGGCGTGGTGGCCGCCCTTCTGGAGGCAGTAAATAACGGTCTCCAGGCAGGCGGCGTGGCAATTCGAGCAGTTGTCGATGCATTCCTGCATCCGTTCGCTTTCGTGTTCCCGGGTAGTCCCGCGCATGACGACCCTCCTTAGAATTTCAGTGCGCGGCTAGCATCCTACAGGCGAGGGGGTCGCGCAAGGTTAAGGAAGGCGGCTCGGGGACGGATGAATGCGCGCCAGAACTAGTGACCAGACGCAGGCGCGGCTGCGGGCAACCATTCGCAAACGACGCCGTCCCGGTCGGGGTCCACGTCATGGCCGGAACCAGGTGGGTGCTGCTGGTAGTAGGCCTGGGCCTCCGGCTGCGTCGCGAAGTCGTTGCACTGGCATTCGCGCGAACCATCCGTCGCGCACGCCGGTGGCGGTTGTTGCTGCACAGATGGCGTAGAAGTCACCCCCGGCCGGCTGTTCAACTCGAGGGCTGCCCCGGGCGACTGAGATGCTCGCTCGGACGAAGAAGAGTTCGGTCCAACCACGAACTGCCGGGAATCTCCACGCGAAAAAGATGCCATGAGGGATATAGCCAGAACAACCAGCGAGGCGGCCCAAAGGCCCAACCAGAGCACGCGGTCCATCCGCAACTGGAACGGGCTGTCCGGCGTCACATCTTCAAGAAAGCGGGCCGTTTTGCTGAAAAACCCGTTTATCGGCCGTGCGGCTGGTGTGGGCGCCGGGACTGCTTCTTCGGCCGGCGCGTCCTCAGGCCGGCGCGCCAGTTCCACGCTCCAGCGGTAAGACACCTGAAGGGGCAGCTCTGTCGCGCGCAAGGCCCTGACCGCATTGGGCTCGATGCCAGCCTCGATCAGCCCGGCGACGATCCGTTCGGCCTTGGCCCTGCTGTCGATGAGGCTCGCTTGCCCGCTCCTGCGAGCGCCCTCATCGCGTACGGCGACCATGATCCGTTCACCGCTTGGGGCCTTCGGGCGCCGCTTCGCTGCACTCATACCGCTTCCTCAAAGCCCAGCGCGGGTCTTACCCGTGCGGGCAGACGAGCGCATATCAGCGAAAGCGACAGCGCTCATCGCTATCTCTAAAGGACGAAGCGGCGATGAGTCTGTTACGGAAAACAGTTAGGCTGCGAGGTGCAAGCTTCGGACTTGGCTGTCTGTTATTGGAACGTCGTATCGATGCGGGCGGACGCGTCGAAGAAGTACTGGAATGTCTGGTTGAAGCGATAAAACGCGTCGCGCCGGTAGCCGTCGTGTGAGCGTGCCAGGTCGTCCGGTTCCTCGATGTCAATCGTGTTCAACGTGTGGTGGAGGTCTGCCTTGCCGTTCGCCTTGATGTTCTCGATCATCTCTTTCCACTTCACGTACGGAAGCTCGAGCCAGAAGTCCGCGTTCTCCGCCTCGGTCTCGGTCGCCTCACGGACGTCCGATACCTCGAACGCCTCGAATGTCAGCAGATAGTACTTCTGGAGGTCCGGGATCTTGATCCCCACGGTCGCATCGCAGGTCCCGATGTGCTTGTACCCCGGATCGTCGTTCACGATCTGCCGAATAGCGTTAAACCACTCGACAGAGGGGAACGTGGCCTTGGTCTTAACTTCCTGTGTCATCTGCGAACTCCTTGCCTGCTGCTGTTATCGCGCCTCGGCCGTCCGATTTCCGATTTCCCGTTTTCGAAACGTCGCGAAATTCGAAACCCGAAACTCGAAAGCTATCCATCACTTTCCTCATTGCATCGCGTGTTGCGCTACGCCGCGGCCGCCGCCGCGGGCTCTTCGATGTACTTCTTCAGTGAGGGGTGCAGCTTCTCGCGGCGCTCCGGGAAGCCGGCCGCAGCCAGGCGCGAGAGGTAAGCACGCACCCAGCGCCGGTTGAAGTACTCCAGCTTTGCGATGCCGTCGGCCACCTGCTCGTTGCGCGTCCCGCCGCCGAGCAGGATGATAAGCGCCTCGCGGAGCGGAACGTCCTTCTCTTCCTCGAAGGCAAACACCGCCTCCGCCTTGTTCAGGTAGTTGTGGATCTCGGCCCGCCGCTCGATCCTCTTCGAAAGGAAGTAGCGCAGATGCTGGACGCCATAAGAAAGCTGGCGTCCGACGTCTTGCATCCCTAGCCGGAAGATCAACGACTCTGCTTCGTTATGAGCACTGTAAGCTCCGACCTCGTATAGGCCCATGATGTGGCTCGCCGCGAAGATGTTCAGCACAACGGAGGCTTCGGTCCAGGCGCGCGCGTCGATGATCGCCCGGTGAAAGTACCCCGGGCTCTGCAGGCCGAGCCCGCCGCCGTTAGACATCGCCCGTTTGCGGAACACCTCGAACTGGCGCGCATAGTCAAATGCCGCAGTCGAAAGGTAGAGCTTGACTTCGTGGTACCCGTAGGACATCTCAGGCAGCCACCTGCCGACGATGTCGCCCGAGAGCAGTGCTCGCTCGCACAAGTGCGTGCAGAGCTGGCCCAGCGCCCGCTCGATCTCGTCCGGGAGCGGCTCCATCGTGGTCCACGGTATGTCGGTCGCCGGCTTCCAGCGCCGCTGGATCGCCTCTTCGTAGAGGTCGCCCGCGTTGTCGGCCCACAGTTCCGCCTTTTCGTAGATCGTGTAGCCCATCGGTGCGACGCCGGGTATCGGGTAGGCGCCGCGCGGCATCTCCGTCTGGTATGGCCAGTGGTCCGGCACGTCCGCGTATGTGCCGACATTGAGCATCTCGACGGTGAGCCCTCGATTCCCGGGCCGGACGCGGATCCCCCATTCCGTCGGCACCTTCATCCACGACAGGTCCAGCGTCTGTGCCAGGCCCCCCTCACGGGCCGCTTCCTGTTGCGCGATGAACCGCTCCGCCTGGTCGGGCTTTATCCCGGCTTCGATCTGTTTCGCGACGAAATCGGGTGCCGCGCCCAGTGCGAGTGCGCGCTTCACCAGGCTCTCGGGCCACTCGTGCTTCTGTGCCACCTCGAGCAACTCCTGCGGAATCGTGATCTCGCCGCCGGCGCGGATGCGCTCCTGCTCGGAGATAAACTGCTCGGCGGCCTCCGCGGTCACGCCCGGCATGCCCAGTTGCCCCTTGATCGCGTCAGCGGGGAACCCGAGCGCCAGCCCCCGGCGCACCAGGTCCAGCGGGATGCCTTTTTCCTCTGCGATCTGCGCCAGGTCCGCAGGGACTTCTAAAGCCGTTCCATCAGCCATAAGCGGCTCTCCTTCTGTTCTCTCGTGTAGAGACGCCCCCGCAGGCGCGTCTCTGAAGGACCAATCACGACGCGGGCAACGTCATTTAGCCACAGGCACGTTCAGCCGTCAAGAGAGTAAGCGCGCGCTAAGTTAGGCGCCAATACAAGAGGCTGAGGACTCTAACACGATCCGCTCAACGTCCATGGCGACCTGCGATAGGTATATCGCCCTGAGCGCCCCACTGGACCTGCGAGTCGGTGGTTCCGTTGGTGTTGAAGTCGCCTAGCGTCGCACCGGCAATGCTCGTATTCTCAACGAACCAATTTGCGCCAGGCAAGCGCCATACCGTCTCGTCCGCCCAGGCGAAATTCCAGTCACCAGGCACCGGTACGTCTCCGGCAAGTCCCAACTGGAGTGAGGAATCAATCGTCCCATTGCCGTTAAAGTCGCCGTGAGCTGCGCCTGGTATTTCGGAGCGCTCCTCCAGGACGTAACTGAGATACGGCGAATTGCAAGGTTGGGATTGAGAGGGCGGCGCGCACGGGCGCCAAACAGCCGGCTCCGTCTTGGCGTCGGACCAGTAGTCACCCTGAGCCGGAATATCGCCACGCACGCCCCACTGAATCAGCGAGTCAGTAGTCCCGTTGCCGTTCAGGTCGCCGAGCGTGGCCCCTGGAACGATGGTGTTCTCGATCAGCCAATAGCTCAAGAAGGGATAACTACACGGCGGCGAACATGGCCGCCAAACGGCGATATCGGTGCTTCCGTTGCCGTCATAGTCGCCGGGCACGGGGACGTCTCCGGTTGCTCCGAACTGAAGCTGGGTGGTGCTGCCTCCCCACGAGCGGATGTACCAGCCTCCGTCGTCGGGACGATAGACCGCAAAATCTGTGTAGCCACAACAGATATAGTCGCCCGGCACCGGGATGTCGCCCCTGAGGCCCCATTGGATCTTCGAGTCGAGGGTGCCGTTCCCGTTCCAATCGCCATAGGCCGTCGCATTGGGGACGGTGACGCCTTCCACTAGCCAGTAGCTGAGCCAGGGATATACGCAGTTCTCGCACGGGCGATAGACGGCTGGACGGGCCGCGCTTGACGAGGAGAAGTAGCCGGGTGCTGGAAGGTCACCGAATACACCCCACTGGACAGTTCCAACGCCTCGCTCGTACCAGACGCCGTTGCTCGGGCGCCAGGTGGCGAAGTCATCGTTCCCTGCAGCATTACCCCAATCGGCAGCCGTAATCGAATCAGGTGGCGTCGATGTCCAGTTAGGGGATGGGTCATGTACGTTGTTACCGCATCCGATGCCGGACTCCGCTGAGTAGCCATACCATCCGAAGCCGCTAATACTCGACATCGGCTCCGGCTTGTAGGCACCGCCGTTTAGTTTCAGATCAAAGTGAAGATGAGCATCGACAGTTGGCGTGTCACCCGAGTACCCAATAAGCTGACCTTGGCTGACAACGCTGCCTTGTCCAACACCGGGTGCAAAAGGTGAAGTGGCACGCAGGTGCAGGTACCTAGACACAAAGCCTCCGCCGTGATCTACGGCGAGATAGTTGCCTGCACCTTGATTGTTGCCAATTGCAGCGATTATTACGGTACCGCCCACCGTTGCGCTAACGTTTTGTCCTATCGAAAACGCGAAATCAATCGCGTAGTGGTTGGTTTCATATCCTGTACCTCCGTGCGTTACGCAGCCATAGGTATAGCCTGCCCATATGCGGTGCTGTTCGCCGGTCGGCCAGGGTAACTGCAGTGCGGGCGCTGCCTGTACTGTCCTTGGGACGTTGACGAAACCAACCGACGCTATTAACACCGCCCCCACCCCCGCTGATAACAGCTTCATGGGTATCCCCTTTGCGATAGGCGACCGGCTATTGAGCGAAGCGCAAGCTGTTAACTATTTGTGAGAACGTTCGCTCGTCCGGGTTAGTCTGAGAGAAGGACGCGATGACAAATAGCGTAGACGCGCCCGTTTGAAGCGCAATTTCGTGAACTCTGGTGAGACCGTCGTCGTTTGCCGGGTTCTTCGAGTACGTGATTTGCCATCCCGAATAACCGGCTACGGAAAAATCCATCGCTTCGGCTGGCCGCGGCTCGGCGAATTCGGACGAGCCGTATATGATGCTCACTGCCATACTTTCTGGTGGGTACGAAGGCCTGTTCCAAGTTGCGGGATCCCAAGAATATATCCCGCCGTCTTTAAGCGCATACCAAGAGGGTGGATAGCGCAAAGTTATCCCAGTCTCTGGCACGGAGTATGTGAACCAATCCTCCGGCACCGTCGGTGTGGCTGTCGGCGCATGCGTATCGATCGGAGTCGGCGAAGACGATGTTGGAGAGGGCGAGCCGCCGGGTGTCAAGCTCGCCGACGGCGAAGGACTCTCCGGAACCTGAACAGCCTCCTCTTCGCCGCCAGAGGACGCCACAAAGATGGCGCCGCCGGTGACGATGCCCCCGAGAAGAAGACCGCCCGCTGCAAACAGCGGCTTGTTCATTATCCCACCTCGAACGAATAGCATCATCTAACCAAGAACAGGGCTTGTCAACTAGGTAATCCTGTTTGTTTTTGCGCTTTCCTCGAACGCTAGAAACGCCGCGCCGCGCAAGCCGGTTAGGTTAGCGCCCCCGCCATTCGGGCGGCCGCTTATCGATGAAGGCGTCGGTGTGGTCCCCGCAACCGCAAGAGTTTCCGTTGTCGATCCTCTGCTGGTTTCCTGCGGGCCAAGGCAACTGCCAGCCGGGCGCAGCCTCAGCGACGTTCTTGGAAAGCCCGAAAGCAGACACCAGCGCGACGGCGACCAGTAATGGCGCCAATAGAATGCGTAGCCGCATTAATCAGCCACTCGGAAGCTATCGACAATCGTGTGAAACGTCTGCTCGTCCGGCGAAGTCTGTGCGAATGCTCCGAGCACAATGTAGCAATGGGGACCGTGTACTCCCGAAATGGTAATCGACCGAACCACGCCGCTCGGGTGAGGCGGATCGTAGTAGGTGACAACCTGTCGGGCTGGAAAACCGCCCAGGCTTGTAGGTTCTCCCCCGCTCGGTCCACATGCACCGACTCTCTGGGCGTTAGCAACATTGATATCCACCTTCATCGACTCAGGCGGGTAGTTGCTTGGCTGGCCCCACTCCACGCGGTTGAACGAGTAAACGCTCACACTCAAGCCATCGCCTGGAACGTCGTTGCTAGTGCTATAAGGGAACCAATTACTTGGATAAGCGAAACTAAGGGCCGGGCTTCTCTCGGATGGTTGCTGAGAATGCAACACCCAGCCGTCAGGGATTGTTGGCGGCGAAGGAGTAGGAGCAGAAGACGAAGCGGGAGTCGAGCTCGGAGATGAAGTGGACGGCGTCCGGGTTGGTGACGGTGCCAGCGAGCCAGGCGTCACGCTGGCAGACGGAGAAGCACTTTCCTGGATCTGCACAGCTTCCTCCTCGCCGCCGGACGATGCCACAAAAATGGCGCCGCCGGTGACGATGCCCCCGAGAAGAAGCGCGCCCGCTGCGAGCAGCGGCTTGTTCATTATTCCACCCTCGAACGACAGCAATCATCTGTATTAGAAATGCGGTTTGTCAACTGGGCGAAGCCAATCTCGCTTTAACTTTCCAATACGGGAGATGCAGCAGGGATAGCTAGCGGCCCCGCCATTCGGGTGGCCGCTTCTCAATGAAGGCGTCGATCCCTTCCCGTGCGTCCTCGGTCATCATGTCGCAGGCAATCACGTCGCTCGCGGCGTCGTAGGCCTCGGCGAGGCCGAGCTCCAGCTGGCGATAGAACAGTCGCTTGCCGGAACTCACGGCGACAGGACTCTTCGACAGAATCGCATCGGAAAGCTTCTTGACCTCGGCGTCGAGCTTCTCTTCGGCGACGACTCGATTCACCAGGCCCCGTGCGAGGGCGGTCTGAGCATCAATAAAGTCGCCCGTCAACAGCATCTCCATGGCCTGCTTGCGGCCGATGTTGCGCGCCAACGCGACCGACGGCGTCGAGCAGAACAGCCCGACGTTGATCCCGGAGACGGCGAAGCGCGCATTATCCGACGCGACCGCAAGATCGCACATCGCGACGAGCTGGCAACCCGCCGCGGTCGCGATGCCGTGGACGCGAGCGATTACGGGCTGCGGCAGCTCCGTCAGCGCCATCATCATCCGGCTGCATTGCCGGAACAGCGCCTGCTGAAACGCGAGGTCCGGGCGCACCCGCATCTCCTTGAGATCGTGGCCCGCGCAGAACGCTTTGCCAGCCCCCGCGATAAGCACGACCCGCGCATCTTCGTCCGCCGCGATTTCAGCGAGCGCCTTCTCGAGTTCGGTCAGCAGCTCCTGCGAGAGCGCGTTGAACTGCTCGGGGCGGTTAAGCGTCAGCGTTACGATGCCGCCGGCGTGTTCACGTAAAAGCACCGGCTTGTCCATCGTCGCGGGTTCTTTCAATTCACGCATCTCACTGACCACCGCTAATTCGGCGCCTCGACCAGTATAGCGCCCCGGTTTGTCAGTCCGAGCCCGCGGGGTGGGGAACGGCGGCAGCGGTGGTGTGGCGAGGGATCTCACCATACCGGCAATCAGAATCAGGCTCGGGGTCCGGCCGGCATTTAACCTGCGGTTACGAAAGCGCGTCGAGCTGTTCCAGCGTCTCGTCGACCGACGGGATCTCCCATTGCTGCCAGCCCAGGTAGGCGTAGCGAACGGCCCTCTCCTTGTCGATGATGAATAGCCCCGGGCGCTGTCCAAGCGATATCATCGCGCTCTTCACATCGTACCGGCGGAAT
>VBEJ01000020.1 GCA_005882985.1 Chloroflexota bacterium | reverse complement strand
TCTGCGTCCGCCTGCTCGAGGAGCACCGCCGCGTCGGCGTTCCCTCACACTGCTCCGGCCTCATCAGCCCACGTACGCTACGCGAAGCCGAAATCGGCGAGGACGCAATCATTCACCGCATAACCGGGGCCTTCGTTCATACTGCCGCTGGCAGCGAAGTCGCGGTTGGCGGCGACAAGACTCGTGCCGTCGCCATCGACCGCGTCCGCTGGGACGAAACGCTCGCCGAGCAGGCGCAAGCTGCAGGCGCCGACCTCGTACGCGCTCGCCTCACCAATGTCGAACGCGGGAACGGCCACGTCCGACTGCATACGCAGACTGACGGCCGCGATTCCGTCTTCACCGCCCGCATCGTTGTGGGCGCGGACGGCGCTCACTCGCGCGTCGCGCGCAGCCTCGGACTGCCCGGCCCGGCCGAGAAAGTATACTGCCTGGGCATCGAGGGCCGCTTGAAAGTTCCCCAAGAGGATTTCGTCCACGTCTTCGTCGGCCACGACCTCGCCCCCGGCTGGTTCGGCTGGATCATCCCGACGGGCGATGGCGGCGTTCGCGCCGGTATCGGCTCCAGCAACGCCGTGAAGCCGATTGCCTGCTACCGCCGCCTCACACAGCTCTTCCCTCGCCTGTTCGACGGCATCGAGTCCTGCCGCCTCTACGGTGGCACGATCCCTCTCGATTTCGCGCCGCGGTCTTACGCCGGCAACGTCCTTCTTGTCGGCGATGCCGCCGGCCAGGTGAAACCGTTCTCGGGCGGCGGTATCTACACCGGCCTCGTCGCCGCTCGCCACGCCTCGGCCGCGGTCCTCCAGGCCTTCGAGAAAGACGACTGCACCGCCGCAGGCCTTGCCCCATACGAGCGTGCCTGGAAGCGGGAAATCGGTCGCGAGCTCCTCCGCAGCTTGCGTATCCGCCACTTCGGCCTCGCCCTCAGCGATAGTGAGGTCGAGCGCGTAGTCCGCGCGCTGCGCAGCGAAGGCCTTCAGCAGCTAGCCTCCCGCCACGGCGACATCGATTACCCGTCTCGCGTGCTTCTGCGGCTTGCTCGCTCGCTCCCGGCCCTGGGGCTTCTCGCCTGGATCACCCTCCGCCGCCCGTTCGCCACCTGGAGCCTCCTCCGCGCCAACCTCCCTTTCCCTCTGTAGCGGCTACATTCGTCGGCCCCATCCCGGCCATCGCCTTTGACCCGGCACTAACCCCTAAGGGCGCCCGCTGCTATAATCGCGCCATAGTGGCCGCAACTGGACAAGCGCAAACGTCGCCCAGCGGGCACGCCGCCATCCTCCCCTACGCCGGCTTCTCACTTCGCGCCGTCGCGTTCATCCTCGACCTCGCCGTCATGGTCTCGTTCTTTCTCCTCTTTTTCGCGGTTGCCTTTCTTCCCGCCGCTCTCGGCTCCGATTCAAAGCTCTCCGGCACCGAAGAAAAGTGGGTGTATATAGTCATGCTCACTTACATCCCCTTCGTGCCGTTCTTCTTTTTCACGCTCTGGACGTGGCGCGGGCAAAGCATCGGCATGATCGCCGCCCGCATCGAAGTAACCGACCGCGATGGTGAGCCCCTGTCCGCACCACGCGCGCTCCTGCGAGCCCTCGTCTGGCCGCTGAGTATGCTGCCCCTCGGCATCGGCGCCGCGCCGGTACTCTTCGACGACGAGCGCCGCGCCCTGCACGACATGCTCGCGGGCACTGTCGTGCTCGAACTGCCGTGAACCGCCGCGCCGTCCTGACGCTCGCGTCTCAGTGGCTCGTCGCCGCGTTTTTAGCACTCACCCTCGCCGCCTTCTTCTTCTTCCTCACTGCTTTCCAGGTGAGCTCTGACGGCACCGCACACCGCATCCTTCGCCGCGGCGTCGCCATAACCACCGATATCGACGCCATCTTCCCGCAAGTCACAACCGACCTCCACGCCGCGGCTCAGACGAGCGATCAGGACTCGGTGCGAGTCCCGAACTTCCCGGTCCCTGTAGAAATCCCCAAGGAAGAAGCCGCCCATATCGAAGGCGAAGAACTGCGACAGCGTCTCTTGGACAAGTCAGCGGACCGGATTTACGACGATGGAATGTCAACCTGGGCCCAGTCGGATACGGCCAGTAGTCAGAATATCGCCCGCTTCTCGACAGCGGGCGGCCTTAACCGCGCGTTCGGACTCGTCACCGAGAAATGGAACACCGTCTATCTGATCGCGGCTGCCCTTTTCGGATTTCTGTCGTTAGTGCTTGCCGCTCTTCTCTGCCTCAACCTCAAGTCCTACCTGCGACTGCTCGCTCTCGGCGCCGCCACTGCAACGGCCGCCGTCATCTCGCTGGCGGGTGCCGTCGCCGTCCGCTTCGCGCTCCGCACGGCCGAGACCGGAGCGGACCCTTTCGAAAAGGATTTGCTCGACCTCGGAGTGGATACCGTCTGGCTGTTCATCCGCAACTATCTGATCCTCAGCCTCCTCGGGTTCGCCGTCCTCGCCGTCGCCGCCTTCTTCGCCTGGTGGGACTCCCGCAGGGCCGAGCAACCGGCCGTCCGCCCCATCGAACCAGCGGCTTGAAATCTGAAAGAACGCCGAACGAGTCTTAGGGGCGAAGCCTTCTCCCTAAGTGATTTGAACCCCGGTAACGTTTCCTTGTTCGTCGGTGACGAGCTTTCCGTTGCTCGAGTCCAGCAGCACGATCGCGTTTCCCCACGGATCAAGCACGATTGCGCACCGCCCGATCTGGATGTCGAACGGCCCCGCGACCAGCTTCCCGCCCGCCTCAACTATGCGCTCGACCGCTGCATCCGCCGAGGCGACCTTCAGGTTCACCTCCAGCTGCGCGCGCTCCGTTTGGATGACGATCTCGGCGTCGGTCTCCGGCATCCGCAGACCGGCTGCGGTCTCCGTGCGCCAGATCAGCTCGTGCCCGAGCTTGTCGCGGTAAAATGCGAGACCGGCGTCGAGGTCCGGAACCGGAATTTGGAGGCAGTCGATATTTCTGAATAGAGTTACGTCCGTGTACTCTCTGGAGGCAAGGGCTTTCGCAATGATCTCGGCGGTAGCGCGAGGTTCCGCCCTGGAAGTGTCGATCTTGATGTCGTAATCAAGGTTGGTGTGGACTGCCTCGTAATGTGCTCGCGCCTGTCCTACCACCGCGTCACCTCTTCGCCGCTCTCGCTCCTCCAGCACTTCGATAGGGCAATAAACCGCCACCAGATAGACGGGCACCCCTTTGAGCGCCTCGACCAAGTCTCGCTTCCACTCGTCGTATAGGAGGACATGCTCCACGATCAGGTCGTTCCCGGCTAAGGCCAGCGCGGTCAGAGCGCGGTGCATACCATGGATCAATCGATGCCCGCTCTCGCCGAACTCGATGCGCACCGGGTCGCCACCGCGCTCCGGGAATACCCACCGCAAAGGCGCCTCCGGCGCGTCCGCGTTGTCATTGGTCCTTGCGGTCCAGGTCATCCCGATGTGCCCGTCAGGGCGGAGCATGGGAAGAAAAGTGTCGATGCCCGCGAACAGGTACGGCCGAGGCAAGATCCGTTGGAGCTCACGACCGACAGTCGACTTCCCGGAGCTCGACGCTCCGTTCAGGACGATTACTTGCCCGGGACGCGATGGCACAGCTGGCCGAGACACTTTTACCAGCGTATTCAGCGCTCGTCGCTAGGAAAGCGACAGGGGAAGTGGATCGGGCCCGCTACCCCAGCCGCTCGATCACTGTCGCCGTCCCCAACCCGCCACCGCAGCACATCAGCTGCATGCCATAGCGCCCGCCCGTGCGCTCTAGCTCATGCAGCAGTGTCGTCATCAAACGCGCGCCCGTCGCGCCGAGCGGGTGGCCCAGTGCGATCGCGCCGCCGTTGACGTTGACCTTGGTCATGTCCGGTTTGACCTCTCGCTTCCAGGCCAGGATCACCGAAGCGAACGCCTCATTGATCTCGATCAGGTCTATGTCCTTCAGCTCAAGCCCGGCCTTCTTTAAGACCTTTGGCGTGGCCGTAATCGGCCCGGTCAGCATCAGCACGGGGTCCGAACCGACGACCGCCTGGCCGATGATGCGCGCCCGTGCCTTCAGCCCAAGCTCGTCGGCTTTCTCGCGTGCCATCAGTAGCAGTGCGGCTGCACCATCCGTAATCTGCGAAGAGTTCCCGGCGTGATGAATACCGTCCGGCCGGAACGACGGCTGCAACGAAGCCAGTTTCTCAAGGGACGTATCGCGTATGCCCTCGTCCGTCTTGATCGTCGCCGGCAGACCTTCAAGCTTCACGTTGATCGGCGCGATCTCCCGGTCGAAGCGGCCCTCGTCCCGCGCCCGTTTCGCCTTCTCGTAGCTCTGGAGTGCGAACTCGTCCGCCTCGGGCCGCTCAATGCCCCACTTCTTCGCTATCTCCTCCGCCGAGATGCCCTGCGGCGTCAGCGGGTACTTCTCCATCAGCGGCATGTGGAACGGAGCCCCCGGCCCCTGCATGATGTTCACGCCCAACGGCACCCGGGACATCGATTCCACGCCGCCGCCGATCGTGATATCACACGTCCCCCCTTGGATCAGGTTCGCCGCGAAGTGGACCGCCTGCTGACCGCTTCCGCATTGCCGGTCGACCGTCGTCGCGGGCACTTCATACGGAAAGTCCGCGGTTAGAAGCACATTCCGCGCGACGTTCGCCCCCTGCTCGCCCACCTGGTCCACGCACCCAAAGACGACGTCTTCAACCATCGACGACTCGATCCCCGTTCGCTTCACAACCTCGTCCAGCACATGCGCCCCGAGGTCATTCGGGTGCACGCCCGAAAGCGTCCCTCCCCGCCGTCCCATCGGCGTCCGCACGGCCTCAACGATCACTACTTCTCTCACTCGTTTCCTCCTTCGCTCTCTAACCCGATTCTAGCAGACACTAAGCGCCGATTCCTCCGTAGGGGCGCAGCACACGAATAGCCCGGATTGGCCTACCGTTAACGGTCATCATTGGAACTCGGAAGGATTCTCGATTTCCCGTGTGCTGCGCCCCTACCCAGCGCGATCGAACACACCTCACGAGAAATCGATAAACGCCACCGGCACCCCGCAAGCCCCCGAATGGTGCACCGACACGATCCGCCCTCCCTGCAGCGCTGCGTGCGGCTCCCCCACCGGATACCCCTTCTCCCTGAGCGACTCGGCCAGCTCATCGATCCCTCGCACCTCGAACGCGAGGCCCGCAATGCGCCCCGATTCGGGATCGCCGCCATCGTTTGGGCCGATCACCTCAATGACCACATCGCCCGGTCGCAGAAAAGCGAATGACCGCGGCCCGCGTTCCATCCGCCGTTTCGTCGGCACGCCGAAGTACTCCTCGAAGCGCATGCAGGCCGCGTCTACGCTCGGCACGTGCAGTACCACGTGGTCGATACGAGTGATGCGCCATGTTGCCAACTGGTCACGCCAATCAGCCTGGCCGCCTCCTTTCTTGCTCCTCCCTCCTTGTTCCTTCGGCGGCTCCACCACCTCGAGCAGCGCCCCATCGAACGCCAGCGGCGCAAGATAGCTCAGCCGCCCCGTAAACCCCTCGCGCGGCTCATGGTCCTCGAGCAGCACCGCCAGCTCGTTCAGCCGCGCCACTTGCGAGTCCACGTCATCGGCCAGCAATCCAATGTGGTGCAGCCCCGCGCCACGCTCCTTGATGTGCTTCTCGAACGGTGACCCCTCGTCTGTCGGCTGGATAAGTTCGAGGTAGCTTCCGCCCACCGCCAGTAGCGCAGCCTTCACGCCGCGCGAAGGCACGTCGGCCTCCTTAATGATTGGCAGCCCAAGCGCATCGCGATACAGGGCGTACGCCTCCGCCATGCCGCGGACAGCGATACCGACGTGGTGCACGTCTCGAATCATGCGCCGATTCTAGCAGCGCTGCATCAAGTCGTCAGCCACTGAGCCAGGGCTTCCCCGTTTGCGCCACCATCGGTTAATCCGTTTAATATCCGTTGACAGTTTGCCGCCGCCATGGACGATTCCCAGTTCTCCGAGCCCACCCGCCGCTGGCTTGCATCCGGCCGCCATCTCAAGATCGAAGGCAAGCGCGTCTTCCTGTACGAGCGCGGCGGCGGCCAATCAATACTTATGCTCCATGGCTTCCCCACTTCCGCATACGACTGGCGCGGCGTCATCGACGGCCTGGCGAGTGCCTACCGCTGCGTTGCTCTCGATTTCCCCGGCTATGGCCTCTCCGACAAGCCGGAGGCGTACAGCTACTCGCTCTTTCAGCAGACAGATGTCGTCGAGGCCCTCGCGCGGGAGTTGAGTATCACGGAGGCGCACGTCGTCAGCCACGATGTCGGCACCAGTGTCCACACCGAGCTGCTCTCACGCGAGCAGGAAGGCCGGCTCGTATTCCGCCTCCTGTCATCAACCTTCCTCAACGGCAGCATGCTTCAGGACCTCGCGACTATCACGCCCTTTCAGAAGCTCCTCGCCGCGAACCAAACGCTGCCGCAGGCGATCGCGATCTCCGAGAACCTCACGGAAAACTACATCGATGGCGTTAGGTCCGTGATGAAGCGCCCTGAAAGCCTTTCCGAAGATGACATCGTTGTGATGAACGACCTCATCGCCTATCAGGAAGGCAACCGCCGGCTACCCGCCCTCTCGCTCTATATGCGCGAACGTTACATTCACCGCGAACGTTGGATCGGCGCCCTCAAGAAGACTAAACGCATTCAATTCATCTGGGCCGACGGTGACCCTATCGCTAACGTCGATTTGGGCCGCGCTCTTTCGAAAGAGGTGCCGCAGGCGCGCTATACCGAACTCGCCGGTCTCGGCCACTTCCTTCTGATGGAGGACCCGAAGGCCGTTGCTACCCGTATTCGAGATTTCCTGACCTAGGCTGTCCGCGGTCGCCCTCGCGCCCGGGATGGGCGTAGAATGACGCCCGATGCTACCCCGCGCCGAACCCAAGGACTGGGAAGAGGTCCTCGAACTCCTCGACTTTCCCGCCTCGGTCTCCGAAATCATGAAGCACGCCCGCGACATCGGTGGCATCGACCACGAGGTCCACGAGATCATCGGCCGCCTGCCCCACGACCGTTACGACTCGCGCGAAGACTTCCTCCAGGACATCCGCGAGATCTACCTCGCCGACGGCATCGCCCCAGACAAGCTGCCTGTGTAGCATCGCGCTGTCATCCTGACGAAGGAAGGATCCGCCGCCGAACCCAAGAGCTTCTCAGCCTAACCATCGCGACTAGGAATTCCGTGGGCTCGAGAGGTCGCAGACTCATTTCCCATTTCTCATTTCCCGTATGCGTTGTAGACTTCAAGTCCACACGAAGGAGTCCCGCCCGTGCCTCCCAACAACGACGGCTTCTTGCACGAGTACGCGAACGTCAACGGCCTGCGCTATCACTACGTCCGGCAGGGTTCAGGACCGCCACTCCTCCTCATCCACGGCTGGCCCGGCTTCTACTACGAATGGCACCTCAACATCGGCCCGCTCTCAGAACACTTCGACGTTGTCGTCCCCGATATGCGTGGCTATGCGTACACCGAGAAGCCTGACCTCAAGCCCGAAGAGGGGTATCGCCCGGCCGATTTCGCCCAGGACATTCGGGTGCTGTGCGACCATCTCGGCTGGGAGAAGGCGAATATCGTCTCGCACGATTTCGGCGCCATCTGGGTCCAGCAGTTCGCGAGGACGTACTGCGACGGCCTCGATAAGCTGGTTCTGTTTGACCCTCCCTATCCCGGCATCGGGATGCGCTGGATGGAAGTCGGGCACATCCCGCAGATCTGGTACCAGCTCTTCCACCAGCTGCCCTGGGCCGAAGACCTCGTCGGCTCCAGCCGCAAGGCGACGGACCTGTACGTCCGCCATTTCCTCTCGCATTGGTCGTTCGACAAGAACCTCTGGAGCGACGAAGAAATCGCCGAATACGTCGAAGCCTTCTCGCGGCCCGGCGCTATCCGCGGCGGCTTCAACTGCTACCGCGCTGCCTTCCGGGGAGGCTGGCAACTCGAAGGCGACCCGAAGATCTACACGCCCACGCTCATCCTCTGGGGCGACAGCGACGCCGTCCTGCCTCTAGCTTGGAGCGACAAGCT